>JAIRXC010000112.1 GCA_031268515.1 Propionibacteriaceae bacterium | reverse complement strand
ACATCCTGGCCGCCCGCCTGGCGGCCCCGGCCCAGACTGCGACCGCCTCGTCGGCTCTCGTCAGCCTTGTCACCCAGGGCTTGGACGCCCTCGACGGCTACTTCTCCAAATACCTTCCGCAGCTTCTCCTCGCCGGCACTGTCCCTCTCATCGTCGGCGTCGCCGTCTTGTTGGCCGATTTCGAGTCGGCTGTCATCATCGCCGTCACCATCCCTTTCATCCCCCTCTTGATGGCCCTCGTCGGCTGGAGCACTCAGGAGCGGGTCGAGAAACGCTGGGCTTTCCAGTCCCGCCTGGCCAACCATTTCGCGGATCTCGTGGCCGGCTTGCCGACGCTCCAAGTTTTCGGCCGGGCCAAAGCCCAAGCCGCTGGCCTGCGTCGGACCGAGGCCGCCAACCGCCGTGCCACCCTCGGCATACTTAAGATATCTTTCTTGTCAGCTCTCGTTCTCGAGTTGTTCTCGACTCTGGCCGTGGCCGTCGTCGCCGTGGCCATCGGCACCCGTTTGTGCTACGGCCACCTCGGCTTCGAAACGGCTTTGTTCGTCCTCATCCTCGCCCCCGAGGTCTATCTTCCGATCCGCCAGGTTGGCGTCCACTACCACGATTCGGCCGACGGTTTGGCCGCCGCCGAGGCCGCCTTCGCGGAGATCGACCGGGCCGCCGCCGCTCCGGACCACGCCGGCGAGGCGGCGGATCGGGACGGGTCGCCGACTCCCGTGCCTGCGGCGGCGGACCAGGGCAGCTTGGTCGAGGCTGAAGCTGTCACCTACACCTACCCCGGCGTGGAGCGGCCGGCCCTCTTGCCTGTCGATCTGGTTGTCCGCCCCGGTGAGATCGTCGCGCTGGCGGGCCGCTCGGGCGGCGGCAAAACAACCTTACTTAATATCATACTCGGTTTCCTCAGTCCGACCGGCGGGCGGATTCGGCTCGACGGCCAAGTGGCCGAAACGGTCCGCTTCGAAGATTGGCGCCGTCTCCTCGCCTACGTCCCTCAGACCCCGGGCCTGGTCGAGGGGACCGTCGCTGACAATGTGCGTCTCGGCTGGCCGGAGGCCTCGGAGGCGGCGGTCCGGAGCGCTCTGGACGAGGCCAGCGCCCAACTCCTGGCTCTCGACCGGCCGGTCAGCGACACGGGCGAGGGCCTGTCGACAGGGGAGCGGCGGCGGGTTGGTTTGGCCCGCGCCCTTCTCCGCCTACGCAGCGGCGCGCGCCTGCTTCTCCTGGATGAGCCAACGGCGGGCCTCGACACGGACACCGAGGCTGCTGTCTTGGCCTCGCTGCGGGCGTCGGGCGCGGCCGCCCTCGTCGTGTCGCACCGCCCGGCGGTCCTGGCCGCCGCCGACCGGATCGTGGAAATCCACGCTGCGGCGGCCGGCGTTGTCAGGGCGGCCCAGCCCGACGGAACGGTCCGGCCCGAGGGAACGGCTTGGCTCGACGGACCGGTCCGACTCGACGGCACTGTCCAGCCCGGTGGAGCTGTCCGCTCCGCTGGGGCCGCCGAAACCGACGAAGCCGCCCAGATCGCCGAAACTGCCCAGTCCGACGGCACTGTCCAGCCCGACGGCACTGCCCGTTCCGCTGGGGCGGCCCAGCCCCGCGGGGCGGCCAAGGCCTTTGCCGCCGCTGAGACCGCTGTGACTGCCGCCGCTGAGACTGTTGCTGCTGAGACTGTTGTCGCCGGGACTGCCGCCGCGATTGGGACTGCCGCGGCGCCGGAACCGTCCCTGGACGAGGTTGTCGGCGTGGCCCGCGACAGTGGTTTCTTCATCGATTTCGAGGCTCCGCGGCGGCCGCCGCGCCGCCTCAAGGCGGTCCCGGACGAAGCGGCGCTAGCCGCCGCCGACGATGCGGCCGCCGCCGGCCCAAGCGGCGTGGCGGCCGCCCGGTCGCCCCTCACCCGCCTTGTCCTCTCCCTCCTCGACGCGGCGCCGGGCGGCCGGGCCCGCCTCGTCGCCGCAGGCTTTTTGGCGGCGGCCGCATCGGGGGCTTCGGTCGCGCTCATGGGCGTCTCCGCCTGGCTCATCTCGCGCGCCGCCGAACACCCGCCTTTCCTCTACCTGAGCGTCGCCGCGGTCGGCGTCCGCTTCTTCGCCATCGCCCGCGCCGTCTTCCGCTACGTCGAGCGCCTGGTCGGCCACGACGTCGCCTTGCGCCTGCAAACGACGTTGCGTTTGAGGGTGTACGGCCGGCTGGCCCGGACGACTCTCCTGGGCCGGGCCCGCGGCGACCTTTTGGTCCGGATCGTGGCCGATGTCGAAGCCATCGAAGACGTCGTCGTCCGGATCGTCATCCCCTTCGCGGCGGCGGCCGCCGTGACCTTGGGGACCTTCGTCCTCCTGGCCCGCTTCTGCCTTGCCGCAGCTCTTGTCCTCCTCGCCAGCGCCCTTCTCGGCGGCCTCGTCATCCCCTTCTTCGCCCAACGGGCCTCCTTGGCGGCCGACGTCGCCGCCGTGCCTTTGCGCGGGGCTCTTGGCGCCCTAGTCCATTCGCTGTCCAGAACGGCGCCCGACCTCGCGGCCTACGGCGTGGCCGGACAGTTCCTCGGCCGCCTCCGCGCGGTGGACGGCCAATTGCGCCGGACCGAAGAAAAGGCGGCTTGGGCCCAGGGCGTCGGCGCTGGCTTGCAGGTCGTCGCGGCCGGCTTGGCCGTCTTGGGCGGCCTCTGGTTCGGCGCCGCCGCCATCGCGGACGGCGCCATGGGTGCCCGCCTCCTCGCCGTCCTCGTCCTCACGCCGCTCGCTTTGCATGAAGTCTTCGCCAACTTCGCCCAGGCCGCGCAGACCCAAACGCGGGCTGCCGCCGCTCTCGACCGGGTGGCCGCCCTCCTCGACGACCCGCCTGTCGGCCGCGGCGACGTTCCCCTTGACGTCGGCAAGACGGCGGCGGCCATCCGCCTCGACGGCGTCGACATCGGCTGGCCCGGCCACCCCGTCATCGTCCGCGCCGTCAGCTTCGAGGTCGGCCACGGCCAGTCGGTCGCCGTCGTCGGCCCCTCAGGCGTCGGCAAGACGACCCTGGCGGCCACGATCATGGGCCTCATTCCGGCCCGGGCCGGTTCGCTCGAAGCCAGCGGCCGCATCGGCTACCTTGCCCAAGACGCCCACATCTTCGCCACCTCGGTGGCGGAAAACGTCCGTATCGGCAACAAAGACGCCTCTGACGCCGAGGTGGCTGCCGCTTTGCGGGCGGCTGGCTTGGACCTCGACCCGGACCGCGTCGTCGGCGAGATGGGTTCGACCCTGTCGGGCGGCGAGGCCCGCCGCCTGGCTTTGGCCCGGCTGCTGGCCGGCCCGTATTCCCTCCTCATCTTGGACGAGCCGACCGAACACCTGGACCGTGAGACGGCCGACGCCTTGATGGACGACATCTGGGCCCGCCTCGACCGCCGCCCCGTGCTCGTGATCTCGCACGACGAGTCCTTGGCGGCCCGCTGCGACCAAGTCGTGGACTTGAGCGCTTAGCCAGCACAGACACCCTGGCCGGCCCGTCTCGCGGCTAAGCCCGCCTCGTCGGCCCGCGCGCCGCCAGACAGCCTCGTCGGCCCGCCAGGCGAACCGGTTGCCGTAGGCCCGCTTCCGCCTGGCCCTCGTAAGCCCGCCCGAAGGCCCGCCGCGTAGGCCTGCTTCCGCCCGCCGCTTGTCGTCGCCGAGCCGTCTGCAAGGGCCGGGCTGCTATCCTCGCTGAGAGTCAAGTCGCCTGTTGGCGTGACCTCTACCAGCCGTGATCGACCAAGGGTGTGTATGGAGTTACTCAAGCGAGTCCTCAAGGGTCCCTTCCTCTGGGTCATCCTCGGCCTTGCCGCTTTGGCGTGGGTCATCGGCTTCGTCCAACAGATCGGCGGCTACGAGGACGTTTCGACCGGCGAGATCGTCGCCCTTGTCAACGGGGACGACAAGCTCAAAGAGGTCATCTTGACGGATCAGGAGCAGACCATCCAGGTGACGAAGGCGGATGGCTCCAAGGTCCAAGCCGAGTGGGTCGGCCCGCAGTCGGCGGCGCTGGTCGACAGGCTCAACGCCCGTTACGCGGCGGGCAGCTTGGAAAAGTGGAACGGCGTCAACGCCGTCCCCGGTTTTTGGAGTTCTTTCCTCGGCACGATCATCCCTTTCATAATCATCGCCGTTGTTTTCTTCTTCTTCATGAACAGCATGCAAGGCGGCGGCCGCGTCTTCCAGTTCGGCCGCTCGAAGGCCAAGGTCACGAGCAAGGACACCCCTAAGACGACGTTCGCCGATGTGGCCGGGGTGGACGAGGCCGTCGAAGAGCTGCAAGAGATCAAGGATTTCTTGGCCGAACCCAGCAAATTCAAGGCCCTCGGCGCCAAGATTCCCAAGGGCGTCTTGCTTTACGGCCCCCCTGGCACTGGCAAGACTCTTTTGGCTCGGGCGGTGGCCGGCGAAGCCGAAGCGCCGTTCTATTCGATCTCCGGTTCTGATTTCATCGAGATGTTCGTCGGCGTCGGCGCCTCTCGCGTCCGCGACCTCTTCGAGCAGGCCAAACAGCACGCCCCCGCCATCATTTTCATCGATGAGATCGACGCCATCGGCCGCCACCGCGGGGCTGGTCTGGGCGGCGGCCACGACGAGCGCGAGCAAACTCTCAACCAATTGCTGGTCGAGATGGACGGCTTCGACGCCCACGGCGGCGTCATCTTGATCGCCGCGACGAACCGGCCCGACGTGCTCGACCCCGCTCTGCTGAGGCCCGGCCGCTTCGACCGCCAGATCGCCGTGGACGCCCCGGATCTGCGGGGCCGCTACCAAATCCTCGGCGTCCACGCTCAAGACAAGCCTCTGTCGCCGGAGGTCGACCTTAGAGCCGTCGCCCGCCGCACCCCTGGCTTCACGGGGGCCGACCTCGCCAATGTCCTCAACGAGGCCGCCCTTTTGGCCGCCCGCAAAGGCCAGTCGTCCATAACCGACGACATCCTCGACGAGGCCATCGACCGGGTGCTCGCCGGCCCTCAGCGCCGGACTCGCTTGATGAGTTCCCAAGAGGTCCTCATCACCGCCTACCACGAAGGCGGCCACGCTCTCGTCGCCGCCGCCATGCCGGGCAACGACCCGGTTCAGAAGATCACGATCTTGCCCCGGGGGCGCGCTCTCGGCTACACCATGGTCATGCCCGACCAGGACAAGTACTCCCAGACCCGCGGCCAGCTGCTCGGCCAGCTCGCCTACATGCTGGGCGGCCGGGCCGCCGAGGAATTGGTTTTCCACGACCCGACGACGGGGGCGAGCAACGACATCGAGAAGGCGACCAAGCTGGCCCGCGCCATGGTGACGCAGTTCGGCATGACGGAGGCTTTGGGGGCCGTCCGCTACACCTCCGACGACCGCGAGCCCTTCGTCGGCATGGATGTCGGCTCCGGCCGTTCCTACTCCGACCAGACGGCGGCTGTCATCGACGCCGAGGTCGCCCAGTTCGTCAACACGGCCCACCAGGAGGCTTTCGACACGCTGGTTGAGAACCGAGGCCTGCTCGATGAACTGGTGCGCCAGTTGATCGAAAATGAGACTTTGGACAAGGAGCAGGTCCAGGCCGTCTTCAAGGCGCTCAAGACCCACCCGGAGCGGCCGGCTTGGACTGGCTCGCCTCTGCGCCAGCCGTCGCCCATACCGCCTATCCCGGCCCCCGCCGACCCTGAGGGTTTGGATCTCGACGACCTGGCCAAGGTCCCACTCCCAACCCGGCCGGACCAGGGCCTTCCGGAAGCCGGCGCCAAAGAGGCTCCGGAAGCCGGCTGGACGGATGCCAAACCGCCGGGCGATTGGGCGCCGCCGGCTTGGCCTCGCCCCTGAGGCGGCCATGGCCTTCGACCAGGCCCGCGTCGAGGCGGCTGTCCGCGAACTCCTCCTCGGCATCGGCGAGGACCCCGACCGCCCCGGTTTGCGCGACACCCCGGGGCGGGTCGCCCGCGCCTACGCTGAGGCTTTCTCCGGCCTTGACGCTGATCCGGCCGAGGTCCTGAGGGCCCGCTTCGACATTGACCACGAGGAACTGGTCTTGGTCAAGGACATCGAGCTGTGGTCGTATTGCGAACATCATCTCGTTCCTTTCACAGGCCTGGCCCACGTCGGCTACATCCCCGGCCGGGCGAAGCAAATCGTCGGTTTGTCCAAGCTGGCCCGCCTCGTGGACGTCTACGCCAAGCGTCCCCAAGTCCAAGAGCGTCTGACAACTCAAATCGCCGACGCTTTGGTCGAGCAGCTACGGCCAGGCGGGGTCATCGTCGTTTTGGAGGCCGAGCATCTTTGCATGACGATGCGCGGCGTCCGCAAGTCTGGTTCCAAGACGGTGACCTCGGCGGTGCGGGGGCAATTGGCCCACCCGGCGACGCGGGCGGAGGCGATGGCTCTCATCATGGCGGGACGCTCGTGACCAGCCGCCCTTGCGAGTTGACGGCGCCGGGGCCGACTCGCGTCATGGCGGTCCTCAACGTCACCGCTGATTCTTTCTCTGACGGCGGCGCTTGGCTCGACCCCGGTCTGGCCGTCGCCCACGGTCTGGAACTGGCCCGCCAGGGGGCGGCCATCGTGGACGTCGGCGGCGAATCGACGCGGCCGGGGGCGGAGCGGGTTGCCGCGGCGGCCGAGCTGGAACGGACCGTGCCGGTTGTCGCGGCGCTGGCGACGGCTGGGGTTGCGGTCAGCGTGGACACGACACGGACGGCCGTGGCCAAGGCGGCTGTCGAAGCGGGCGCCCTCATCGTCAACGACGTCTCCGGCGGCTTGGCTGAGCCGGACATCCTCGCGGCGGTCGCGGACAGCCCCGCCCTCTACGTCGTCAGCCATTGGCGCGGCTGGCTGGCCGCGGTTGAAGAAGGCGGCCCCGAGGCGGTCTACGGCGATGTCACTGCTGAGGTGTTGTCTGAGTTGGCGGATCGGATCGCCGCCGCTCAGGCCGCCGGCTTGCCCCGCTGCCGTCTCATCGCCGATCCCGGCCTCGGTTTCGCCAAGTCCGCCCAACACAACTGGGAACTGCTTAGGCAGGCGGATTCTTTTACGGCTTTGGGCCTGCCTGTCCTCTGGGGCGCCTCTCGCAAACGTTTCCTCGCCCAGGCCTACGCCCGCCCGACCCGCCCGGTTGAGCGGGACGCCGCGACAGCCGCTCTGACGGCCTACCTGGCCGCCTGCGGGGCTTGGGCCGTCCGCACCCATACGGTTTCCGAACACTTGGCCGCCATAGCCGTGGCCAGCGAACTGGCTGCCCCCGCAGCCGGGCGCGGCCAGGCTTCGGCAAGCCGGTCTCGCCCGTGGTCTGAGACCGCGCCCGCCATTGCTGTCTCGCCTGTTGCCGCTGCCCCGCCGGCTGTCTTTCCTGCCGCTGCCCCGCTCGCCGCAGCTGGCTTGCCGGTTGTTTCTGATCCGTCGGCTGTTTCTGGCACACCTGCTGTCTCTGGCACACCTGCTGCCCCTGGCACACCTGCTGCCCCTGGCTCGCCTGCTGTCTCTGGCACACCCGCTGCCTCTGGCTCGCCCGCTGTCTCGCCCCCGGCTGCAGAAGCGCCCTCTCCGGTGATTCGGCCCGAGCCGGACTTCCCAGACCGCATCGTCTTGAGCGGCCTTCAAACCTGGGGCTGCCACGGCGTTTTCGAAGCCGAGAAGACCACGCCTCAACTCTTCCTCATCGACATCCGCGCCGACCTGGAACCTGCCTTGTCTGCTGGCGGCGGGGAGTCCGTCGCGGCCGGCGGCGGCGACCGGCTCGGCCCGGCCCGGCCCGACGACCTTGCCGCCACGGTCGATTACGGCCAAATCAGCCGTCTCGCCACGGAATTGGCCGCCAGCCGCTCGTACGATCTGATCGAGACTCTGGCGGACCGTTTGGCTGCCGCCATCCTCGCCCTGGGCGGCTTGGCCGCCGTCGAAGTGACCGTCCACAAACCTCAGGCGCCTTTGCCGGAACCATTCGCCGATGTCGCCGTGGTTGTCCGCCGCCGCCGGGGGCGGCCGCGCCGCCGGGTCGTCATCTCAGCCGGTTCCAACCTGGGCGGCCGGCTGGCTTGGCTTCAGTTCGGCGTCGCCGCCCTAGCCACAACTCCTGGTGTCGCCGTGACGGCCGTGTCAGGCGTCTACGAGTCGGCCCCGGTCGGCGTCGGCCAACGGCAACCCGATTACCTCAACCTTGTCCTCATCGCCGAATCAGACTTGCCCGCCGGAGTTTTGCTCGACCGCTGTCTCGCGGTCGAGAGCGCCGCCGGCCGCCGCCGTGACCCCAGCTTGCCCGGCCCTGCCTCCCGGACGCTCGACCTCGACCTCGTCGCCGTCGACGGCGAGCGCAGCGCCAGCGGCCGCCTCTGCCTTCCCCATCCGCGCGCCGGCCAACGCGCTTTCGTCCTCGTCCCCTGGCTCGAAGCCGACCCGGACGGCCAACTCGACGGCCGCCCCCTGGCCGCCTGGTTGGCCGACTTGCCCAGCCAACCGCTCCGCCGCCGGGACGACCTAGCGGTCGAGGTCGCGCTGCCGCCGTCTGATGAAGCCGCTCCGGCTGCTTCCGGCGAGCGCCCCGCCTTGTTCATCGGCCCCCCGCGGTCCGCGCCGTCTGATGAGGCCGCCCCAGCTGCTTTTGGCGAGGCTGGCCGGCGTGCCTAAGGCGGTCAGCCTGGATGCGATGACGGCGGCGTCGAGGCCAGCTGCTTTCGGCGAGGCTGGCCGGCGTGCCTAAGCGAAAGCTCGCCCGCCTGCGCTGGCCGGCCTTGGCGGCGGCCGCCGCTCTCGGCGCGGCTTTAAGCTGGTTTGCCTTGTCGCTCCC
>JAIRXC010000096.1 GCA_031268515.1 Propionibacteriaceae bacterium | reverse complement strand
GTGACACGGCCGGTCCGGCCGACGTTGACACGGATGTCAAGAAGCTTTGTCGTCACTTCGACGGGCGGGAATTTGTAGGCTATGGCCCAGCGCGGCGCCCGGACCGTGGCCCCCAGCTCGGTCTGAAGGCGGCGATCGTCGAGTTTGACGACCGCCCCGTCGATCTCGTGGCCAAGGCTGTGACGGCGCCGGCCGAGTTCTTCGACGAAGAAGAGGACTTCCTCGAAGACGGCGGCAGGGCGTGTCAGAGGCGAGATCGGCAGACCCCAGGCGGCCAGTTGGCCGTAGACCTCGGAAAGGCTGGCCCCGGGCACATCGCCGAGGCCGACGCCGTGGCTGAGGAAGCTGATGGGACGGGCGGCCGTGGCCTTGGGGTCTTTGAGGCGGAGCGAGCCGGCGGCGGCGTTACGGGGATTCGCGAATGGTTTCTTGCCGGCCGCGACGAGTTCGGCGTTTAGGGCGGCGAAGCCGTCAAGGGGGATGAAGGCCTCGCCGCGGATCTCGACAAGACCCGGCGCCGGTCCGGCCAAGCGGCGCGGAATGGCGTCGACAGTCCAGATGTTGGCCGTGATGTCTTCGCCCGTCCGGCCGTCACCGCGGGTCGCGGCGCGCACGAGCAGGCCGTCCTCGTAGACGAGGTCGACGGCCAGCCCGTCGATCTTGGCTTCGCAGTCATAGCCCGACCGCTCGACCGCCTCCTCTCCGGCCAGGTTGGCGACCCGTTGCCGCCAAGCCAGCAGTTCCTCGGTCGTGAAGGCGTTGTCGAGGCTGAGGAGCGGGGACGGGTGGGCGACGGCTGTGAAAGCCGCCCCTGGCGGCGGCCCCACCTGCTGGGTCGGGGAATCTGGGCTGACGAGCTCTGGACAGTCGCGCTCCAATTGCTCCAACTCACGCAGGAGACGGTCGAAGTCGGCGTCGGGGACGGTCGGGGAATCCAGGATGTAATAGGCGAAGCGATGTTGTTGAATGACGGCCGCGAGGGCGCGGTGTCGGGCGGCGGCGTCAGAAGCCGAGTCTGTCACATGGCCCATTCAACCAGGACTGGGGAAACTTGTCAGGGCACGGTCCGCTCTCCGCCGCCAAGCTGTCGGCCCTAACCGGCTGCTTCTTCTTCTACGGCCGCGGCCAGGCGGCTGAGCAGGCGGGCGGCCGCCAGAGCCGCTTCCACGGTGAACCCCGCCAGCCCGCAGGCCGGCGTCAAAACCGTCCGGGCGGCGGCCGGATCGGCCCCGAGGTCGCCCAACAGACGTAGCGTCGAGGCCAGGAGAGCGTCGAACGAGGGCAGATCGGCCGCCGGGCGGTTTGTCGGCAGGACGCCGAGCCAGAGCGCTCCGCCGCGCTCCTGCCAAGCCGCCAAACCGTCACGGGCGGCATGGTCCAGCAAGGCGGCGTCAAAGCTGAGAGCCGTGAAGCCGATGTCGCCCATGAGGCCGACGTCTAGGCCCGGGGCGCAGCAATGGAGGGCGACTTCCCAAGCCCCCGCGGCTGTCAAAGCGCCAGGCAACTCCCCGTACAACTGCGCCACGCGGGCCGGGTCGGCTCCGACGTGGCGGCCGAGCCCAGAAGCCCGGCGGACGCCACCGGCCATGACAAGAGGCAGCAACGGTTCGTCCACCTGAAGGCCGACCGCCGCCGCCGGCAGCGCCCTAGCCGCCCGTCCGTGCCAGGCCGCGGCCGCCTCCGTCCAGGCCTGGCCAAGGTCGCGGCAGGCGCCCGGGTCCGCCAGAACCGCTTCGCCGCCGCCTCGGCTGACGGCAGCGGCCAGGGTCCAAGGACCGGCCAGGCTGACGTGGTAGGGGCCAGACCAGCCCTCCAGGCGTTCAGCCGCCGAGTCGAGGTCGTCTAGGGCAAGCGCCGCCGCCCGCCGCTGGTCCCGGCCGCGATGGGCCGCCGTCGCCCAACCCGAGGCGGTCAGTTCGAAGCCGAGCCCGTCGATCAGCCCGAGGGCGCGTCCGATCATCTGAGCCGGCGCGCCGCGGCCGGGCAGTTCGGGCAGGAAGGGGCAGTCAGGGAAAGCTTCGGCGGTCTGGGCGGACGCCAGAGCCGGATCGCCGCCGGGCCAGGAGCCTAATCCTGTCGCCTTCATCGCAGTTCCTCCCCCTCGTCGCCGCCGCGGGCATTGCGTCTTAGGCCCGTTGTCTTAAGGCCGTCTTCCGCCCAAGCCCTAGGGTACGTCGCCGTGCCACGCGAAGGTAACGCCGATGACGCGTCTTTCGCCTCAATCCCAGAGCCTGTCAACCGACAACCGCGCCAAACCGCAGGGGACGGCGCAGGGCCGAGTTTTCCGTTCGGCGTTCTCAAGTGAAACACCTATCAGGGGTGAGGATTTCGCAGGCTCTTCGCGAAGGGCTGGTAATATGAGCCGGCGTTGCGGAATAGCGTCACGGACGCCTAGCTCTTTGCGGCTTGGCCCAGTCAGGCGGCTCCACAGCCATTTCACCGATTCATCCACGGCGTTTCGCTCGTGGCCCCTGAGGCAAGAGCCGCTGGACGGCCCTGTGAGGAGGACGCTCACACCCCGTGAGTCAATCGAGCCACCGCGCACCACAACCAAAACTGCCAATACCGCCGGAGGGGACGCGCCTCGGCTGCGTCCTCGGGCAAGACGGCGCCAGCTTCCGCCTCTGGGCCCCCCGCGCCACCCGCGTCGAGTTGGCGCTCTTGACCCGCGACCGCGAGCAGTCCAATCTCGACATGGAGTTGGGCGACGGCGGCGTCTGGTCGGCTTTCGCCCCCGGCGTCGGACCCGGGCAGCTTTACGGTTACCGCGTCCACGGCCCCTGGAGCCCCGAGACAGGCCAGCGGTTCAACCCGGCCCGCCTCCTCCTCGACCCCTACGCCCGCGCCATCACGTCCGGCGTCGATTACGCCGGCCCCATCCACGACCACACCTCAGAGTCGGACTATCTGCCCGACACGGCCGACTCTTCCCACGCCGTGCCCTTGTCCGTCGTCGTGGGCGAGACGCCGCCGCCGACGCCGTTGGCCCGCCCATTGGCCGCCGCCGAACGGGTCATCTTCGAGACGCACGTCCGTGGCTACACCTGCAACCACCCGCTTGTCCCCGAGCATCTCCGCGGCACCTACTTGGGCCTGTCTTACCCCGCCGTCATCGACTACTTCAAATCCATCGGCGTAACGACTATTGAGTTGCTGCCTATCCACCATTTCGTGTCTGAGCCCTTCGTCGTCCGCTCCGGCCTCAGCAACTATTGGGGCTACAACACCTTGGGCTTCTTCGCTCCCCATGCCGCCTACGCCTCGGCCGGCACCTTGGGCGAGCAGGTGGATGAGTTCAAGCAGATGACAGCGCAATTCCACGAGGCTGGCTTAGAAGTCTTCCTCGACGTCGTCTACAACCACACTGGCGAAGGCGGCCACGAAGGCCCGACATTGTCTTTCCGGGGCATCGACCACTCCGGCTACTATCGCCTGACCGAGGATCTCCGCAACGATTACGATGTCACCGGCTGCGGCAATTCCCTCGACACCAGCCAGCCTGGCGTCCTCAAACTGGTCCTTGACTCAATGCGCTATTGGGTCCAGGAAATGGGCGTCGACGGTTTCCGGTTCGACCTCGCCACCGAATTAGTCCGGGACAGCCAGCATTATGTCGACCACGAGCATCCCTTCAAACGGGCCTTGGCCGAGGACCCGCTGCTCAAAGACATCGTCGTCATCGCCGAACCCTGGGATGTCGGCCCCTACGGCTACCAACTCGGCGCCTGGGGCAGCGGCTGGGGCGAATGGAACGGGAAATACCGCGATTACATACGCGATTTCTGGCGCGGCGCGACGCCCGGAGTGCAGGAGTTGGCGACACGGCTGTCCGGTTCGCCTGACCTCTTCGACCACGACGGCCGGCCGGCCACAGCCTCGGTCAACTTCGTCGCCTGCCATGACGGCTTCGCCCTGCGCGACCTCGTGACCTACAACGGCAAGCACAACGAAGCCAACCGGGAGGCCAACCGGGACGGCTCGGACGACAATCGTTCTTGGAATTGCGGCGTCGAAGGCGAAACCGACGATGAGGCGGTCGTCGCCCTCCGCCAGCGCCAGGTCCGCAATTTCTTGGCGACCGTCCTTTTGTCGCACGGGACGCCCATGCTGGCCGCCGGCGATGAAATGGGCCGGACCCAACAAGGCAATAATAATGCGTATTGCCAGGACAGCCCGATTTCTTGGGTTTCTTGGGACCCGGACAAAATCTGGGAGGAAACAGCCAGTTTCACCAGCCAGTTGACGACGCTGCGGGCAGCCTATCCGGCCCTCCGTCCGGAAACTTTTCTGCACGGTGAAGAAGTTGTCGGACAGGACGGGCGGCGGTTGGTCAGGCCCAATGTGGCCTGGTTGAACGGCTATGACGGCCCCATGAAGGAAGCCGATTGGCACGACGCGGGCCGCAAACTGCTCGGAATGTACTGCTCAACTTGGCAAGATACGTTCATCATTTGGTTTTACGCCGGGGCTGATCCGACCGAGGTCGTCTTGCCGGGCCGGCCCTGGGGCGACAGCTACCATGTCCTCCTCCACACCGGCGAAGCCGATGAACTGCCCCCAACCGGCCAAACCCTGGCCCCCGGCGACAAGCTGACGCTGCCCGGCCGGACCGTCGTCATCACCAAGGCGGCCTACGCTGCCACGCCTCGTCCCGGAGCCCGCGACGCCGCTCCCCGCCCTAGCCAGTTTGCCTAAGCGAGGAGCCTGCGGAGTTCCTCTGGGCGAAACAGGCGCGCCTCGCAGGCCTCGCCCGGCCGTCGGGCCAGACGGACAGTCCGCTGTTTTGGACGACAGCGTCATGTTGCTGCGCCGAAAGTGACACGACCGAGGCTGGCTCGTGGCGGGGAGCCTCAAGAACATGGCCGCGCAGACGGTTTTGCGCCGAAAACCCTCGGCGCTTCCAGGGGGAACCTCAGAGGCGGCCAATTCGGCCTGCTAGCAGGTGGAGGCGACCGGGCTATGGCGGCCGCCAGGCTTGTCGCTAAGTTGGTGCCATGACTGCTGCAGACGCCGGGCCGGAACCGACTAAGCCGTCGGCTGCTCGGACCGATCCGGCCGCCGCGCCGCCCGGCCGGCCGGGCCCGACGTTGTCCGCCGCCCTCGAAGCCCGGGCCGCCGCCGCCCAGGGGCTGTCGCCGTTTGCCCAGCCAGCCAGCCCGCTGCCTTCCCCTCTGGCCCGCGTCATCGCCGAGGCGTCACCGGGCCTGTCGCACGCCGATTTCGGCCAGGCGGCCCCGGCTCGGCCGGCTGAGCCCGCACCCGTCGAGCCGCCCGGCCGGCTTGAGACACGGCCACCGACGGTCTCCCCCACGGCTGTCAGCCTTGCGGCGACCATCCACATCCCCGCCCCTGAGGCTGTCTTGGCCCGCATCCTCGACACCTTTTCGGCCGAGGAAGCAATTGTCCAAGCCCTGTCTCAGGCCATCCCCAGCGTCGGAGCGGGATTGCCACCGGCCGACAAAACCAACCCCGCATTGCCACCGGCAGCGCCAGAGGCGGCTCCGGCGGCCAACCTTCCAGCCGCTGTGGCAGCGCTCCCCTGGGGCGACGGGCCTCTGTCTTCAAACGTGGCCCCGGCGCCAGCAAACGAACCTTTATTCTCTCCGGCCAGCCCGGCGCCGGCGGCGCCCTTGGAAACTGCCGTAGGCCTGGAAACTGCCGTAGGCCTGGCGGCTGCCCCAGACGTGGCGGCCCTGGAAACGATCACAGCCGACGCCGTCCCAGCCTCAGAACCGCCGGCCTTAGTTCAGGCGATGGTTACGTCGGTTGATCTGACGGCCGACAGTCTGACTGCCGCCCAGGCGACGGCGCCAACGGACAGCCGCCAAGCCGAAGCAACCGGCTCTGGCTTCCCCGACCTGGAAACAGAAATGGCGCCGACCGGCGAAATCCCAGAGCCGGAAGCGGCTAGCGTCCCAACACCTAGCCCAGAACGAACCGCCAGCCCGGAAACCGCAACGAAAGCAGCGGCCGAAGCACCGGAAACCGCAACGGCGGCCGGGTCGGCCTCCGACTCAGAACCGGCGGCCGCCGGCGACGCTCAAAGGCTCGAATCAGCCACCGCCCAGCCAGATTTGGCGGCCGAAGCCAGCCCGATCGGACTAGCCGCTGCCAGCCCAGACTCGGACAGCGGCCCAGAACTGCCTAGAGAGAGCGGACCGGCCGTCCCCGAGCCTGCCCTTCAGGCGGCAGCCAGCGCTGAAACGGCCGACGAGGCGACGGCTGCGGCAAACCCCGACGACAACGCGACGGCGGAAATAGAGCCGGCCGCCGAGGCGGCGGCGGAAACGGCGCCTGCCATCTGGTCCGCCCCAGCTGAAGACGCCGGCCGGCCGGACCAGCCAACGCCCTTGGCCGCCCCCGACGGCTTGG
>JAIRXC010000025.1 GCA_031268515.1 Propionibacteriaceae bacterium | reverse complement strand
CCACCGGCTGCCACATGGCGGCGTCGAGTTGCCCCATCTGGGCCAGTTTGACCGCGACGAGGAGGAGGACCGCCGCGATGACGGCGCCGCTGACGAGGTTGACGATGGCGATGATCCGCTTCGTCTTCGGTCCGGGGGCGTCGAAGAGGACGGAATGCTCGGCGTAGCGGTTCTGGTTCATCGTTTCACCGCCAAACGCCGCGACAGCGTCGTTGTGAGGAGGCCGACGGGGATGACGATGACGACATAGCCGATGGCGAAGGTCAAGAAGATCGCGAGGATGAATTGGGGGGAGTTTTCGATCAATTCGGCCATGAGCCCGGAGGTTTCCCCCGCCACGCCTGTGACCGAGGCCACCGTGGTGTTCTTGATGAGGGCGATGATGGTGTTGCCGATGGGGGCGACGGCGCCGCGGAAAGCCTGGGGCAAGATGACGATCCGGGCCGATTGCATGAAGGTCAGCCCGATGGCGCGGGCGGCCTCGGATTGGCCGAGCGGGACCGTGTTGACGCCGGAGCGGATGGATTCGGCGATGAAGCTCGAGTGATAGACCCCGAGGCCGATTATGGCGAGGATGTAGAAATCCCAGGACATCGTCTGGGAAAACGACACGGACAATTGCATCCAGACGACCGACGCCATCGCCACCATGACGACCGTCAAGGGGATGTCGCGGAAGACGTTGACGTAGACGGTGCTGGCGGCGCGGAGCGACGGGATCGGGCTGATCCGCATTGTCACGGCGATCGTGCCGAGGACAAGGGCGAGCAGGCCGGACCAAAAGGTCAAGGTGATGTTGAGCCAGAACGCCCCGAGCACGTCGTACTGGGTTATGACATCCCAGAAACGGCTCACATAATCCATCGCGGGTCCTCGGGTTGGAAGAGACGAGCGGCGTCAGCGGCCTTGGCTCCGGCAGGGGACCGTCCCCAAGGCCGCGGCGCGCGGCTGCTTACTTGACGCTGGCGGCGGCCAGGCCGGCCAAGATGATGTCGTCCGTCGTGACGGCGTCGACCTTGTTGGCGATGAGGGCTTGGACGCATTCGGAATACGTCTTGAACTCCACGAGCTGGACGCCGCTGGCGTATTCGTCCTTGATCCGCTGAGCCGGCGTCGATCCGGCCACCGAGCAGAGCTTCTTGCCGTCGTTGAGGGATTCCGGCCCGGTGATGGCGGTGTCTCCGGCGCGGATCAGGAGGTCTTGGCCGGCGACGAAATAAGGACCGGCGAACTGGACCTTTTCTTTGCGGGCGTCGGTGATCGAATAGGTCGCGAAGATCATGTCGACCTGGTGGTTTTGCAGCAAGGTTTCCCGCTGGGACGAGATGGACTCGGTCCAGACGATCTGGTCAGGTGAGAAACCAAGCTTGCCAGCTACGGAGGTGGCGACATCGACGTCGAAGCCGGTGTAGGCGTTGCCCTCTTTGAAGCCGAGGTGGGGTTGGTCGAACTTGATGCCGATGGTCAGCTTGCCGGCTGCGGCGAGGCTGGCGGAGCCGGGCGTTCCGCAGTCCTCGAAGTCCTTGGGCGGGTTGGTCTGGGGGTTGGGCGTGTATTCGACGCCTTGCATCTCGGAGTCGAGCTTGGCTTGCCAGGCGCCGTCGTCGATCATGGCGGCGATGGCGTCGTTGACCTGTTCGCAATACGGGCTGTCCTTGGGCAGGCCGACGCCGTAGAGCTCGGTTGAGAAGGGCTTGCCGACGACGGCGAGGGCTGTCGTCGTGTCGCCCGTCGTGTCAGAAGAACCGTCATTGTTGTCGCCGCCGCAGCCGGCCAAGGCGAGGCTGAGGGCGGCCAAGGAGGCGATGCCCAAAGCGATAGGTTTGTTCATGGTCTCTCATTTCTGTCCGTGCGGTCAGTGCTAACGGGGGCTCTCGGCCCCCCAGCGGCAGTGTCAGTGCTGGAGGATCTTGGCCAGGAAATCCTTGGCCCGGTCGGTTTGGGGGTTTGTGAAGAAGTCTTTTGGAGTGGCTTCTTCGAGGATGAGGCCGTCGGCCATGAACAGCACCCTGTCCGCGGCCCGCCGGGCAAAGCCCATCTCGTGGGTCACGACGACCATTGTCATGCCCTCTTTGGCCAGGGAGGTCATGACGTCGAGGACCTCGTTGATCATCTCGGGGTCAAGGGCGCTGGTCGGCTCGTCGAACAGCATGAGGGTCGGGTGCATGGCGAGGGCGCGGGCGATGGCGGCGCGCTGCTGCTGGCCGCCGGAGAGCTGGGCGGGCAGCTTTGCGGCTTGGTCCTTGATCCCGACCCGGTCGAGCAGCCGGAGGGCTTCTGCCTCCGCTTCGGCCTTGCCGGCGCCGCGGGCCTTCCGCGGCCCCAAGGTGACATTGTCGAGGATGGATTTGTGGGCGAAGAGGTTGAAGGATTGGAAGACCATGCCGACATCGGCCCGCAGGCGGGCCAATTCGCGGCCCTCTTGGGGCAGCGGCCGGCCTTCGATGAGGATCTCGCCCGAATCGACCGGCTCCAGCCGGTTGATGGCCCGGCAAAGGGTTGATTTGCCCGATCCGGAGGGGCCGATGATGACGACGACCTCGCCTCGGCGGATCGTCACGTTGATGTCTTTTAGGACATGGAGGGCGCCGAAGTGTTTGTCGACGTGGCGAAGCTCGGCCACCACGTCTGGCGGTCCGGCGGCGTCTTGAGGGCTGGCGCTGTTCGGGGGCCCGGCTGTGCTCATGGGCGGCCTCCCCTTCCTCACGGCTGAAAAGAACTGGCTCAGACTGTCTCAGAGGTGTTTCGGCGGACTGCGTCAATTGTTACAACGGTGTTACATGATATGTCGGGCGGAAGCGCCCCGGGACCGCCGGAGGGCCGTCCGACGAGGTTGTGGTTGACGGTGTCACGTGAATATGTCGGGCGGAAGCGCGCCCGAACCGGCCGCCGGGGCCGTCAAGCGGCCGCCAGGCCGTCGTAGGTCAGCTGGCCGCGCCAGCAGGTCAAGACGACCGGGTCCGGCAGGTCGAGGCCGTGGTAGGGGTTGTTGCGGGACTTTGACAAGCTGTCTTCTCGGTTGACGAGCGTCCGGCGGGTCGGGTCGATGAGGACGAAGGCCGCTGGTTCGCCGACCGCCAAGCGGCGGCCTTGGCGGTCGGCGGCCCCGCCGATCCGGGCTGGGGCGGCAGACATCCGCTGGACCAGGGCCGGCCAGCTCAGCCGCCCTGTCAAAATCATCGTTTCCATGACGGCGGCCAAGGACTGTTCCAAGCCGATCATGCCGGGACGCGCCTCGGGGAAAGGGAGGGCCTTGTCGGCGGGCGCGTGGGGGGCGTGGTCCGTCGCCACGGCGTCGATGGCGCCGTCGGCCAGGCCGGCCCGGAGGGCTTCGGCGTCCTCGTCGTCGCGCAGGGGCGGGTTGACTTTGTAGACCGTGTCAAGCGTCTCGACCGCGGCGGCGCCCAAGAGGAGGTGGTGGGGGGTCGCCTCGGCCGTGACAGGCAAGCCGCGGGCTTTGGCCCAGCGCAGGATCTCGACCGACTCGGCCGTTGACACGTGGCAAACGTGGAGGGCGCCGCCGCTGTCTTGGGCCAATTGGACGTCGCGGGCGACGATCGCCGATTCCGCCACGGCGGGCCACTCCGGCAGGCCGAGCCGCTCGGCCCGGGCGGGGCTGCCGCAGCAGGCCCGCGGGCCGGCCAGGTCGTCGTCTTGGCTGTGTTGGGCCAGGACCCCGCCGAAGCGGCGGACGGCTTGGAAGGCGGCCCGCATGACCGCGGCGTCACGGACGCAGCGGCCGTCGTCGGAGAAGACGGTTACACCGGCTGCCTCGTGCAGCCTTTGGAAATCGGTCGTCTCGCGCCCGGCCAGGCCGTAGGTGATGGCGCCGACGGGGATGACCTCGGCCGCGCCGTCGCGGCGCCCCAAAGCGGCCAGCCGCCGGACCGCTTCTGCCGTGTCGGCCACAGGGTCGGTGTTGGGCATGGCGAAACAGGCGGTGTAGCCGCCGCGGGCCGCCGCCAGCGTCCCCGTCCGGACCGTCTCCGCGTCCTCGCGGCCCGGTTCCCGCAGATGGGTGTGGAGGTCGACGAGGCCCGGCAAGACCATGAGCCCGGCCGCGTCGATCCGGCGGGCGCCTCGGCCGGCGTCGGCGGGGTCGATGAGGCGGCCCTTGTCAAAAGCCAGGTCGCCGACGGTCCCATCGGCTGATCGGACGCCTCGCAGCACGGTCGCGGCCACCGTTTCCCCTTTCCGTTTGAGTTGTCTAATCAGTCCGCCTGAGAAGCTTATTCATAACTCCCGATCAGCGACTACGGATCAGCCGTTGACTAGGGGTAATAGATGCCATTCACCCCGCGTGGGCCGAGTTGTGAATAAGCCTCTGAGTTGTCCAGCCAGCCCATTCGAGCGGACCAGCCGGTTTGCCTGGGTCGCCCAGCCGGGCGGCCGGCCAAACTGTCGCCGGCCGGCGGTTTCGACCTTACCGGCCGGGGCTTCCCTTCCGCCGCTTTCCGTGCTTGGCTGGCCCCATGGCGAAAGAGACCGTTGATTTTTGGTTCGACCCGCTGTGCCCGTGGGCTTGGCTGACCTCTCGTTGGATGCTTGAAGTGGAGGCGGTCCGGCCCGTCGAGACGCGCTTCCACGTCATGAGCCTGGCCATCCTCAACGCCGGCCGCGAGGGCCTCGACCCCGACTACCGCCGCCGTATGGAAACCGAAGCTTGGTACGGGGCGCGCGCCGCCATCGCCGTGGAACTCCAAGGTGGCCAAGAATCGTTGCGCGCCTTCTACACGGCTGTCGGCCGGCGCTACCACCTCGGCGGCGAGCCCAGGACGCCGGCGACCGTGGCGGCCGCTTTGGCCGACGCCGGCCTCGACCCAGCTTTGGCGGCGGCTTGTTCCTCCCAGGAATTCGACGCCGAACTCGCGCGGTCCCACCACGAGGGCATGGACCCTGTCGGCTTCGACGTCGGCACGCCGGTCGTCCGCGTCCGCGGCCATTCCCTCTTCGGGCCCGTCATCTCCCCGACGCCCCGCGGCGAGGCGGCTGGGCAATTGTTCGACGGCGTGGCCCTTTGCGCGGCGTACGAGGGTTTCTTCGAGCTCAAGCGTTCCCGCACGGTCGGCCCCCTGTTCGGCTGACTGGCTGTCCGCGGCCCCTGCTGCTGGCGTCTGGGACTGCGGTCACCCCTATGGTCGGGGCGGTGGTGTCCGGCCCCTGCTGCCGGCGGCTGGGGCTGTTTTGGCGGGACGCCCGCTGGGCCGGCCCCGCCATTGTCCGCCCTCTGGCGCCCGTATGCTGGCGACATGGCTTGCCGTCCCGGCCGGCGGGGGCAAGATAAGGGCCACGTCGGCCCTAGCCGGGACGGCCCCGAGACGGCGGCTGGCGGTGAACGGGGAACTGACGTCAGGAGGGGAACATGGCAAACGACATCATCCCGATCGGCCACGACGGCTGTTTGGCGGCGATCTGGACCCTGGGGGCGGCGGTCAACTCTGTTTACGTGCCCGACCGCTCCGGTCGGATCGCCCCTGTCGTCCTCGGCTATGACAGCGCCGACGACCGGTTGTTCGGGGAGTTCTTCGCGGGCGAGATCGTCGGCCCCGTCGCCAATCGGATCGCCGGCGGCCGCTACAGCCTCGACGGCGCCGTCCACACGACGGCCCGCAACGACCGCGGCCAAACCCTCCACTCCGGCCCTGCGGGCCTGCATCGGCGGACCTGGGAGGTGCTCGACCGGGGTCCCGGCCATGTCCTCTTAGGCTGCGACTGGCCCGCCGACGCGGAAGGTTTCCCTGGCCCCATCCACATCGAGGTCCTCTATTCCGTCGCCGGCTCGACCGTCCGCCACGAGGTTGTCGCCACGACGGCCGCGCCGACCGTCGTGAACATCGTCAGCCATCCTTACTTCAATTTGTCCGGCCGCCTCGGCCCTGTGACCGACCACGAATTGCAGGTCTGGGCCGCCTCCTACCTGCCGGTCAACGATTGCTCGATCCCTCTGGCCAGCTCTCCGGAGCGGGTCGTCGGCTCCCTCGACCTGCGCCAGCCCCGCCTGCTCGGCGACGTGGTGGACTCCGAGCATCCGCAGATCAAGGCGTGCGGCGGCCTTGACCACGCTTTCCTCCTCGACCCGGCCGCTCCCGGCCTCGTCCGCCCGGCCGCCTTCCTGCGCCACCCGCCTTCCGGCCGGACTCTGCGGATCGAAACCGACCAGCCCAGCCTCCAGGTCTACACAGGCCAGGGTTTGGGCGAAGCCGACACCATCTCGACCCCCAAGGGGATTCCCGTGCCTTACTGCGGTGTCGCCTTGGAGACCCAAGACCTGCCCGACGCGCCCAACCGGCCCGACTTCCCATCTGTCGTCTTGCGTCCCGGCGAGGTCTACCGCCGTGTCACCGATTGGGTTTTCGGCCTCGACTGACGGCCTGCTCCGGCTCCTTTCGCCGGCTTCCAAAGACCGGCTCATCATCGGCAGAAGCTCGGCTGGCTCCTTTCGCCGGCTTTTCGCCGGGGGTTGTCTTCACGTCAGCGCTCCTGGCGGACGGCGCTCCCTCGTCGGTTCTTTTCGCCGGGGGCTGTCTTGGGTTTTGAGTTTTCGCGCCCCCGCCGCCCCGGCCGGCCGGCCGTTCCGCCAAGATGGTCCCCATGCGAGTTCACCTTGGCGCCGACCACGCCGCCTTTGACGTCAAGAACGCCATCGCCGCCGCCTTGCGCGGCCGCGGCTGGGAGGTCGAAGACCACGGCCCCGCCGTCTTCGACCCCGATGACGACTATCCTTGTTTTGTCATTCCGGCCGCTCAAGCGGTGGTCCTCGACCCTGGCTCCTTCGGCGTCGTCTTGGGCGGTTCCGGCAACGGCGAGGCGATCGCGGCCAACAAGGTCAAGGGGGTGCGCGCCGCCCTCGTCCACAATCTTGAAACGGCCCGGTTGGCCCGGGAGCACAACGACGCCAACGTCGCCTCCATCGGCGCCCGCCAGCACAGCTGCGACGAGTGCGTCGCCTTGGCCGTCGCCTTCCTTCTCACGCCCTTCAGCGGCGGCGGCCGTCATGTCCGCCGGATCGGGCTCCTCAGCCAATACGAGGCGGTCGGCCGGCTGGGTTGAGGCGCCTTCGCCCGCTTAGGAGATGGGGCGGCCGGCGGTTTCCAAGGCGCCAACCGCTGCAGGGCGGTCACGCAAGGCGGCATCCCGCTCGTCTTCAAGGAGGCAGGCGGCCCTCAAGGCGCTGACCGCTGAGTGGCGCCGGGGCTTAGGCGACAGGGCCGCTGGCGTCACGCCGGCCTCGAAAATCGTGATTGGTTTTACGGCTGTGGAAATCGGGCCCCCGGCTGCTTCAGCCATCCAGGTGATGGGAAAGTTGAATTTTTGAGATATGGCCGGTCATGTTTTCTGCCGGCGGCTTAGGCAAACGTCGTCTGGTTGCTCCGGTTGACGGCTCCGACCAGGCTTTTCGCCTACGGTTGGGGGCAATGGCGCCGGGGAAGAGAAAACTGTTGGGTGGCGGTGATCTCTTAGGTAGAATTGTCAAAATCAATCCTGCCGCCTGCTTTGGGGGCGCACGTCGAATGGGGTCTAGGAGGTGTGGCCATGTCCGTTGAGCCAACCCAGACGCCAGACTGGTCCGAGTTTTTGGGTCTGGCGGACGGTTCCGGCCGGTCGCGCCACCTCGTGCCGGTTCCTTCTGACACGCCCCCGCAGGCTCCCGAAGCCGCCGCAGACCCCGAAACCGACCGGTCTTGGCTCTGCCAAGGCGACGGCGACCCGGCCCCGGCCGACACGGCGGCGCCGACATTCGCCGCCGCGTTCAGTCCTTTGGTTTCCGCGAACGAATCGCTTTTCTCTTTGCCGGCGGCGATCG
>JAIRXC010000021.1 GCA_031268515.1 Propionibacteriaceae bacterium | reverse complement strand
GGATCGCCGGCCGCCAGATCGTCGCCGAGCCGCGCATCGACCCCGACACCGCCGGCATCCTCAACAAGATCCCCGACCTCACAGGGCACTAAAACAGGCCCCACCTGTGCAAGTCAGGTTTGACGCTGGTTGCCGCCTCCTTCACGAAGACACTATGGGATTGTATGGGGAGAAGACCCAGTCGTCACCCAGGTCCGAAGACTTGTTTTGAGCACCGGCGAATACCAATGTGGTATCTTCCGAATAGCCACCCCTAAGAGAGGGCAGCACTAGCCAAGCCGACACCGCCATAAAGCGGTCTACGTAGACTGCGGCGATTTCGCCGATCTTTACCCGTTGAACGTTGTTTCCGTAACCGAAGAACTGGTCACTGGGGTGAAAAGCGATACTGTACTCCTTAGTTTCGCCAACGCCATACTCCTCCGCACTGTTGCGAATCGTTTGCAAGCCCAGGTCACCCCAACCCGTCTGAGGAACCAGATTTCCCAAATGTGAGTATCCATCGTCCAAATCGGGGTCATTATCAAACGGATTCGTGTATATGGGATCGAACCCAATATCTTTGGCTGCGCCCAAGTTCAGCTTTTCGGACACCGCGATTGGCCGCCGCAGGGGACCGTATGTGGCAAACTCGGACGAGATGCCGTCGACAACATCAGACAACAGTGCGACGTCATACAGCGGCGTAATGTCAGAGAAGGCCACCCCCGGAGCCTTCTTGCCAGCCGTGGTGTTGGTGACCGTCACAGAGCAGTCTGAGACATCAAGGTATAAAGCGACTGTTCCGGGAGCGCCTTCGGTTGTGTCCACCGTAAGCGATGCATTCATGGCGTACGCAACCTTGTAGCTATAACCATCGCGGGTAGTGAAGCTGTATTCCGCTCGAGCTGGGTCCGCTGTTTCGACGACGCCCAGCGCCGCGACGAGTTCTTGACTTGTTTTATCATATCCGGCCGCTATTTCGTCAAGTTTCCCGGCATTCTCGGTTATCGCATTGATGTTGTTCGGCTT
Organism: Propionibacteriaceae bacterium; assembly: GCA_031268515.1. GTDB lineage: Bacteria > Actinomycetota > Actinomycetes > Propionibacteriales > Propionibacteriaceae > WQYJ01. The sequence goes on along the minus strand of JAIRXC010000021.1, from coordinate 4,064 downwards.
CTGAATGGTTCGATGGCTACTGACAAGGGCCGCAGCATCGGCCAGTCTTGCCTTAAAAGCCGTGAGCGCGTCCGGTGTCTTGATTGTGAGCGTCTTAAACTCCTCCGCTCTCACGTTGGCCGCTATTATGACATCCTGGAGTGATTGCCAACTGGACTCTGCGGCAGCGTAGGCGCTCTCCCATTTTTCATTCGCTTCTTGGAGAGCGGAATCCTCAGATGCCTCAATGGTGGAATTACTCTTGAGGCCGTCATCACCACTACATGCTGTAAGCGAAACAGCCGTAACTATCGCGAGGAACACGGCGTAGGTCGATTGCCTTAATCGTCTTGCCATAATAAAACCTTTCTTTTGCGATGTGGTAGCCAGGCCCCTTGGAACACCCGCACACTTTTGAAGCTGTAGCAAATAACCAATGGGAAATCGCTATCCGCGATGGTTTGCAAGCCCGGAAGTGTGCCTAAAGTAATGTTTCCCACACGTAGATGAGGGAACCGAGGACGCGATTCGGTTGAGCCAAGCAGCGAACACGCACGCCACCTCCTCGAGAGACGAAGATTCCAGTGGGATTTATCCCACTTTCAAGACTTAAGATAGCACATGGGATAGGTCCATGTCGGATTCGTCCCACCCCTTAGCTAAGGTTGGAGAGCAGCACGCTGTTAGCTGCGAGCCGGCCGGGTTGGTCCCGCCGCCCGCGTTGAACTGGGCCGCATGGAGAGCCAGCGCCAAAGCCGTGAAGAAAGCTCGTGGCTTGTCGATCAACATGCTCGCCCAACGGTCAGGCCTCGACCGCTCGACCGTGATCGAGCTGTTAGGCGGGCGCCGCGGAGTCGAAGGAGTGCGTATTGATTCCCTCTGGGCGCTCGCCTGGGCCCTGGAAACCGATCCGGCCGCATTCCCCGATTTCCTGGCGCCCTTGACATCACCGACTGCCGCAAGTGGTGAGTCGGCGGACACCTAGTCTGCACGTTCAACCCGTCAACTCGAATTTTGGCATCATAACCTCTCATAGCCAAGCCTGGTTCGCGCTTGACCTCCTCGCTTACCTCGATTTCGCGTCCCTGGGCGGCCTTGCCAACAGCAGTCACGGCGCCCACCGCCTACGCCCAGCGGCAATGGCTCGCACAGGACTACGTCCACGGCATCGTCACCACGGACGTCCGACTACTGGCCACTGAGGCGGGGCCATGACGGTTGCGCCGCTACCTAAGCGCCCTCGGCATTGAGCACAGCCGGGATGGCGACAGACGTCACCCCCCCCCCCCGCCTGTACCACCTGTGGGACGGAAACGGCGACCACGAGGTGGACTTGATCCTCGAATACCCGCCAAGCCCACCGCAACATTCCGAGGGCGGATCGTCGCGATCGAGGTGAAGGCGGCCTCCCGCGGCCGGCAGACCACAGACACCTAGATTGGTTAAGAGGCCAACTCGAAAACCGCTTCACCGCCGGAGTGGTCCTTTACACCGGCCCGGCGGTGAACCAGTTCTCCGACTGGGTGTTCGCCGCGCCGATCTCCGCGTTGTGGGCGTGGGATCCCGCCGGCCGGCTCGCAGAGGGGCTGCCTCGCTTCGACCAGGCGGGCGCAAAAACCTAGGGAATGACAACCGCCGACGGCGCTTTCCTGGTCTTCGCCGACGCGCGCGGCCTATGGCGCATCACCGAAAGCGCGCGGCGGGACGGGTCAAGGCGGGAACAGATAGAAGGCGACAGGGCGGACCTCTTAGCCCGCGGCGTGATCCGACGCGAGCCGGGGGGAGCTTCGCCTGCCGCCGGAACTGGCTGTTCCAAACCCAGTCGCAAGCTGCCGGATTGCCGCACGGCGGGAACCTCAGCGGGCTGGCGAACTGGCGAAGCGGCCTAACCCCCAAAAAACGGGCAGCCCCTCTGCCCCTGCCTTCTCAGCTGGCGTCTTCGGCCAAGCCGGGGCAGACGGCGGCAGGGTCGACCGCCAAGATCTGGCGGGCCAGAGCCTCGTCTGCGAAGGCGCTGACGCGGGTGCCGGCGGCCGTATGCTCCACGCCCGTCAATTCCCCCAGGCGGTGGATGGCGTCGAGGAGGTCGCCGCGGGCGTAGGGGATGACAGCTTCGACCCTCAGACGGGGCCGTGGCAGGCGTTCGGCGATCCGGCTGGCCAAGTCAGCAAGGCCGTCGCCAGTGCGGGCGGACACGAAAACCGCGCCGGGGTAGGCCGAGCGGAGGGCCGCCAAAGCGGCCGGGTCAGCCAGGTCGGTCTTGTTGACGACGATCTGCTCGGGGGCCTGATCCGCGCCGATCTCCGCCAACACCTGCCGGACGGCTCGGACCTGGCCGGCCGGGTCGGGGTCGGCGCCGTCGACAACGTGGAGGAGGAGGTCGGCCGCGGCCGATTCCTCCAGGGTCGAACGGAACGCCTCGACCAGGTCGTGGGGCAGGTGGCGGACAAAGCCGACCGTGTCTGTCACGGTGAAAACCCGGCCGTCGGCGGTCTGGGACCGCCGGGTCGTCGGGTCGAGGGTCGCGAACAAAGCGTCTTCCACGAGGACCCCGGCCCCGGTCAGGCGGTTGAGGAGGGAAGACTTGCCGGCGTTCGTATAGCCGACGATGGCGACCGACGGCACATCATGGCGGACCCGCTCCTGCCGGCGGACCTGGCGTGTCCCCGTCCGACGCTTGAGCTGGGCCTTGAGACGGGCAATCCGCGTGTTGATACGACGGCGGTCGGTCTCCAGCTTCGTCTCGCCTGGGCCCCGGCCGCCGATGCCAGCCCCGCCCGAGGCTCGGCCGCCGACCTGGCGCGACAGATTGCCGCCCCAACCCCGCAGACGCTGGCGCAAGTATTCAAGTTGCGCCAATTCAACTTGCGCTTTGCCTTCGGCGGATTTGGCGTGCTGGGCGAAGATGTCGAGGATGAGGGCCGTCCGGTCCACCACCTTGACGCCGACGCGGTCTTCGAGGTTGCGCAATTGGGCGGGGCTGAGTTCGCCGTCGCAGATGACCGTGTCGGCGGCCTCGGCGACGACGACAGCCCGCAACTCGTCAACCTTGCCACGGCCTACGAAAGTCGCCGGGTCGGGGCTGCGGCGGCGCTGGACAAGGCCGGCTAAAACCTCAGAACCGGCCGTCTCCGCCAGGCGGCGCAACTCCGCCAGGGAGTTTTCGACGTCGTCGCCGGCTTGCCCCGTCAGCCCGACGGCCACAAGAACGACGCGCTCCAAGCGGAGTTGGCGGTATTCGACCTCGGAGACGTCTTCCAGCTCAGTCCTCAGCCCCGCGACGCGGCGCAGCGACAAACGCTCTTCGAGTTCAAGGCCGCCGTCGGCAGCCATTTCAAGGTCAAGGCTGTCGGGCAACGAGTCAATGCGTGCTTCCATGGTCCGAGCAAGCCTACAGCGCCTAGGCCGCCGCTCCGTCCGCGCTGCGGCTTCAACCAAGGCGCGGCTCTGTGCCCCGCGCTTTTCAGGTGTCGGGCAGGACGACCTCGCCGCGGGCGACGATGACCGCCGGCCCGGTCAGAAAAGCCTCCCCATCGAGGCCGACACGCACGTTCAAGACGCCGCCAGGGACCCGGACCTGACAGCCGCCCGTCCCATCGCCCGTCACAGCCAGGTGGTCGAAAGCGGCGGCCACGACGCCCGTGCCGCAAGACTCCGTCTCTCCCACCCCGCGTTCCCAAACCCGCAGCCGCAGCGCCTGGGGGCCGACTGGCTCAACGAATTCGACGTTGCCGCCATCGGGGAAATCAGCCGGCTCCAGACAAGGCGGCGAGGCGAGGTCGAGGCCGTCGAGAAGGCCGTCGCCGTCAAGCCGCACAACGCAGTGCGGGTTGCCAATGTCGATCCGCCGGCCGGACCAGCGGCGGCCGGCGGCGAAGACCAGCACGGGTTCAAGGCGGCGCTTCGGCTGGCCCAGCCCCACGGTGATGCGGCCGTCGCGCTCGACCACCGCCGAGACCAACCCGGCCCGCGTCGCGATCGACACGACGTCCCCGTTGACGAGGTTCTCCTCAAGCAGATCGCGGACGAAAACCCGAGCCCCGTTTCCGCACAGTTCGGCGATGGAACCGTCGGCGTTGCGATAA
>JAIRXC010000011.1 GCA_031268515.1 Propionibacteriaceae bacterium | reverse complement strand
CATTTATACGAGGTTCAAAGCCGGCTACGTCTCCGGTCCCGTCGACGCCGTCGGACAAGACGACCAAGACGACCAGGAGTTGGCCGTAGACGACCTGGTGCGGGTTGTGCCGTTGTTCGACGCCCCTGAACAAGCTGAGACGGTGCTGGCTGAAGAGCAACTCACCCCGCCAGACGTGGGCCATCTGCTGGTGGACGAGGCGGTCGCCCGGTTGGCGGCCGACCGGGGCGTGGCGCCGGTGTGGTTGGAGCCTTTGCCTCCCAAGGTCACCTTGGGCGCCGTGTTGAACGACGATGTGGTCGCCCAAGCCAAGACCGGCCTGGTGATCCCGGTTGGCCTGCTGGACGATCCCGCCAACCAACGCCAAAGCCCGTGGCTGCTCGACCTGGCCGCCCGTGGCGGACACGTCGCGTTGGTGGGCGCGCCGCAAACCGGCCGGTCCACGTTCTTGCGGACGGTGGCCGCTGGTCTGGCGCTCACCCACACCCCGAAACAAGTGTCGGTCTACGGCATCGACTTGACCGGCGGCGGTCTGGACCGGATTGAGGCGTTCCCCCACGTCGGCGGCGTCGCGACCCGCTCCGACCAAGCCCGCCTGACGCGGTTGTTCGAGGAATTGCACACGATGGTCGACCAGCGCGAAGCGATCTTCCGCGACTACCACATCGACTCGGTGGCCGCGTTGCGGGCAGCCTGCGCCCGTGGCGCCATCCCCGAGTTAGTCGCCCCAGATGTGGTCATCTTGGTCGACGGCGTCGAACCGTTGCGCAACGAGTTCGACCAGCTTGACGCGCCATTCACAGAACTGCTGCGCCGCGGCGGCACGTTCGGCCTCCACATCATCGCCGCCTTGACCCGGTGGAACGAGTTGCGGGCCGCCGTCCAGCCGTTGATCGGGCAGCATTTCGAACTGCGGTTGAACGACCCGGCCGAGTCCGCCATCCAACGGGCCGCTTCCCAAGCCCTCAAAGCGGCTGGGCCGGGACGGGCGCTGACGCCGGAGCGGCTGTACGGGCAGATCGCCTTGCCGGTGCTCGACGAAGGCGAAGACGACAGCATCGGGGAGGAACTGGCCGCCCTCGCCCAGCGGGTCGCCCAGTCCTGGTCCGGGCCGTCAGCCGCGCCCATCAGACTGCTGCCCGACGTGCTGGCCCCGACCGACCTGCCAGACGAGTTCGACCAGCCAGACCAGATACCGTTCGGCCTTCGGCAAGACACCTTTGAAGCCGCCTGTTTTGACCCGATTGAAGACCAACATCTGCTGGTCTTCGGCGACACGCGCTGTGGCAAAACAACATTGCTACGGGGCCTCGTCCAGGGGTTTGTCAAACGTTTCACCCCCGACGAGCTGGTGTTCGCTGTCATTGATCCGCGCAACACTTTGGCGGCTGGTATCGAGGACGACTACCTAGGCGGCCAGGCTGTAGGGGCGAAAGACGCCCAAGCCCTGGCTGCCGCAATTGCCAACGAACTCGGCAAGCGAACCGCCGGAGCCGACTTCCCGAGAGTCGTCGTCTTGGTCGATGACTATGACATCATCGCCGCCGGCGGCACGCAGCCGCTCGCCCCGTTGCTGGCTTATTTGCCCTCCGCCCGTGATCTGCGGTTGTCGGTGATCTTGTCCCGGCCGGTCGCGGGCGCCGCGCGGGGGATGCTCGACCCGGCTGTCCAAGCGATCCGCGACACCGGCGGCTCGGGATTGGTCATGAACGGGGAACGCGCCGAGGGAGTGATTTTCCCGAAAATCTACGCCGAGCAGTTCCCGTCCGGCCGCGGCAAGTTCGTCCGCCGGGGGGCTAGAGCCCGTATCGTCCAGGTTGCCAATTTCCAACTGCAGGAGCAGAACAGTGCCCCGTGACATCCTCATCATCACCCGCCGCCAACCTGATCTGCCCGGCCTGACAGCCGCCGCGCTGAGCGTCGATCCGGACTTGGGCGTGCGCACCATCGCCGGGCAGGCCGTCACCCAACTCTGCGTGGGCGAACAGCCAGTGCTGTCCATCGCCCCGCCCTTGTCAGTCCGCGCCTCGCACGAGACAGCCAGGCTCGCGCCCGACTCCGCCCTTGCCGCCACGCCCGTCTGGTGGACTGAGGCCTGGGCGCCCTGGGGCGCCGACGGCGAGCGGGGCGTCCAAATCGCCCAAGCGTTGGCCGCCCGCTTCGACGGCGAAGCCCGCTCGGCGACGCCAGCATGACCGTCCCCGAAAAGGCTTTGGAAAGGCCTTTGGAAAACTTTTCAGAACTGGTTTCGCCGGCGGCTGCGGCGGGGCCAGGCGACTTGCCCAGGGGACAAGCCCGTTTCGTTGTGGCCGGGACAGCCGGCGGCTGCGGCACCACCGCTTTGGCCGCGCTGATCGCCGCCGCTTTGGCTGCCAGGACCGGCTTGCCGCCCAGAATCGCCGACCACTCCGGCGGAACACTCCTGGCCCGCGTCGCCACCGCCTCTCCCGCCGCTCTTCACACCGTCCACGACCTCGGCCCGCACGCCGCCGCCGCGACAGCGTTCTTGGCCAGCCCCGGCGTGTGCCCCGTCATCGTCGCCTCCACCGACCCCGACAGCGCCGATACGGCTTGGTTCGTCTTGCAAACGCTGACGGGCGCACCGAACGGCAATGACGCGGACGCCCACGCCGGGCAGCCGCCCCGCGGCGGCGTCATCGTCATCAACTCCACCAGCCGCCGGCGCCCGCCCGGACCAGTGGCCGCCCGGCTGGCCCAAGCGGCTCCTGGGACCGCAGTCATCCCCCTGCCCTGGGACATCGCCCTGGCCGCCCCCGGACCAGTCGACACCGCCAGAATGCAGCCCGCCACCGTCGCGGCAGTCGCAGGCATCCTGCAAACCTTCGGAATGTGACAGCCCACAGGGCAACCGATAAGAAACCGGCCCTAACGCGGCAGCCGGTAAAACCGGCCTGCAGCTGAACCTCCCCGCCGGCGGCGTCTTCGCCTCCTACGTTCGCCGGCGTCGAATTTGATCAGCGGCCGCCGCCGGGCCTCGCTTCAGTATGCTGAGGTGAACGTTCACATGGAGGTGACGGGAATGACTTCGGGACGGCGTCCGGCGGCGCCGACTATGGCGGATGTGGCCGCCGCCGCTGGCGTCTCCCACCAAACCGTTTCCCGTGTCCTCAACGGCCACCCGTCGGTCAGCGCCGCCACCCGACAGCGGGTCCAGGCTGAGATCGAACATTTGGGCTATCGCCGCAACCTGGCGGCCCGGGCTTTGGTGACGCGCAGTTCTCTCATCGTCGGGGTGGTCGTCTCGAACCTTTATCTGTCTGGTCCGGCCGGCGCTCTGCTTGGTTTGGAGCGGGCTGCCCGCCAGCGCGGCTATTGGGTCTCCGTGGCTGGTCTGCGCGAGCACAGTTCAGCCGAGGCCGGCCGGGCCATCTCGCACTTCATCGACCAGGGCGTCGATGGCGTCGTCGCCATCGCCCAGACGGACGAGTCTTTGCGCGGCGCGGTCGAGGCGGCCGGCGACTGCCCTCTCCTGCTCATCACCTCGGGCGACGCCCCGGCCGGCAACCTGGTCGTCGACCTTGACCAGAGGGGCGGAGCCCGTCAGGCCATGACGCTTCTGCTCGGCTTGGGCCACCGCCGCATCGCCCACGTCGCCGGGCCGCCCAACGACCTCCACGCCCGAGCCCGGCTGACCGAGTGGCGGGCTTGCCTGGAGCGAGCCGGGTTGCCGCCCGGGCCGCTCGTCCAGGGCGACTGGAGCTCCCAATCCGGCTATCAGGCGGCCTTGGAACTGCTTGTCGGACCCGACTTGCCGACGGCGGTTTTCGCCGGCAATGACCATATGGCCATCGGCTTGCTGCGCGGTTTCCACGACGCCGGCGTGGCCGTGCCGGGGCGTGTCTCCGTCGTCGGCTTCGACGACATCGACACCTCCGACTGCGCCATCCCGCCCCTGACGACTATCCGCCAGGACCATGACGCTTTGGGCCGGGCCGGCTTGGGCCTTCTCATCGACTTGATCGAGGGCCGCCAGCCGGCTTCGGCTCTCGTTCCGGCGGAGTTGGTCGTACGGGCCTCGGCCGCCGGTCCCGCCGACCTCTGACCTCAAGGGAAAGGGCTGGCTCGCAGGGTCATCGGGCTGCCCTGATCCTTGCCGGCTTTGACTTCCAGGGAAAGGGCTGGCTCTTTTTGAAGCAGCGTCCGACTGGACCTGGTTTTCTTCGACTCTTCGGGGAAAGTCGAAACTACGCCAAGCGGATCATCGACACTCGCCTGGCGCCCCGGAGAAGGGGATGGCTGTCGCAGCCGGCGAAGCAGTCGGACAACCGTGACCGAATCGTTATCCAGCGTCCGCCTGAAACCCCTTGCCGGGCCTCGTATGTGATCGCTAACATCAAAGCTGACATTCCGGCTTCGAGCCGGCCCAGCACCACGCGTCGCAATGGCTGCGGCGCCTCGACCGGTTTACCTCGCCCCGGCGCTCCGGGGCCGCACATGACAGTCCGCTCCAGATAAGGACACAAGCCCATGAAGAAGAAATTCCTGGCCACCGCGGCATTGGCCGCCCTGGCCTTCTCGCTCACAGCCTGCGGTGGCACAAACACGCCCCCTCCGGCCGACGACTCCTCGTCCGACGCTTCACCTACCGCCGCGGGCGCTGCCTCCGGCTACTCGCTCGTGCCGAAGGACACCAACGGCGACGGCTTCATCACGCTCGGTTTCGCGCAGGTCGGCGCCGAGTCCGGCTGGCGCACCGCCAACACGCAAAGCTACAAAGACTATTTCGTCGAAGCCAATGGTTTTAAACTCGTCTTCCTCGACGCCAATCAGGATGCCGACAAGCAGAAGCAAGACGTCCGCGACCTCATCGCGCAGGGCGTCGAGGTGATCGACCTGGCGCCCGTGACCGACTCCGGCTGGGAGCCCGTGCTGCAGGAGGCCAAGGACGCCGGCATCCCGCTGATCGTCTCCGACCGGCAGTTGTCGGTCTCCGACGACCTCTACCTGACCTACTTCGGCGGCAACATGGAAGAAGAAGGCAAGACAGCTGTCAAGTGGCTCCAAGATTACATCACTGCCAACAACGTGACTGATCCGATCAACATCCTCCACCTCCAAGGCACCATCGGCTCGACGGCCCAGAAGGGCCGCACGAAGGCCCTCGACGACGCGGCGCCGGCCAACGACTGGAACATCGTCTTCCAGCAGACCGGCGAGTTCACCCAAGCCAAGGGCCAGGAAGTGACGGAGTCGTTCCTCCAGCAGGGCAAGGATTTCAACGTCATCTACTCCGAAAACGACGACATGACCTACGGCGCCATCGACGCGCTGAGAGCCGCCGGGAAGGACCCGAAGGAATACATCATCATCTCGTTCGACGGCAATAAGTCGGCCGTGCAGATGGTCGTTGACGGGCTTATCGACGTCATCGCCGAGTGCGACCCGCTGCTCGGCCCGCAGGTCGGCGACCTCATCAAGAAGGCCGAAGCCGGCGAACAGATCGCGAAGATCACGTACTCCAACGAGAGCTACATCGATTCGACGAACGCCGCCGAAAAGGTCAAGACCGCCTTCGGCTCGTGATTGTCTAAGCGTTGACTCTCACACCTAGATGGCGCCGTCGCGAAGAAGCGGCGGCCGCCATCTAGGTGTCGGCGGCGCGGCGGCGCTTGACAAGGAAGGACCCCATGCCTGATCCCCTGATCCGCATGCGCGGCATCACCAAGCGTTTCCCAGGCGTCATCGCGCTCGACGGCGTGGACTTCACCCTCCAACCGGGCGAGGTCCACGCGCTCATGGGCGAAAACGGCGCGGGCAAGTCCACCTTGGTCAAGGTGCTGACGGGCGCGGAAGCGTTCGAAGAGGGCAAGATTTTTCTGGGCGGCTCCGACACTCCAATTGTCAACCACTCGCCGCAGGAGGCTCAAACCCGGGGCATCTCGACCGTCTACCAGGAAGTCAACCTCTGCCCCAACCTGTCGGTGGCGGAGAATCTTTTCGTCGGGCGGCAGCCTCGCCGGCTCGCCTTCGTGCGGTGGGGGGAGATCCGCCGGCGGGCCCGGTCCATCATGGCGGACATCGGGGTCGGCATCGACGTCGAGAAGCCGCTTGAGAGTTATTCCATCGCCGTGCAGCAAATGGTCGCCATCGGCCGGGCCATCGACATGGCCGCCCAGGTCCTGATTCTCGACGAGCCGACCTCCTCGCTCAACGAGTCCGAAGTGCGGACCCTCTTCGAGCTTGTCCGCCGCCTCAAGGGGCAAGGCTTGGGGATCGTCTTCATCACCCATTTCTTGGAGCAGGTCTACGAGGTCTGCGACCGCATCACCGTCCTCCGCAATGGTCGTTTGGCGGGGGAGTACGCCATCGAGACGCTGCCCCGCAAAGATCTCGTCGCCGCCATGCTCGGCCGGGCCTTTGACGACCTGGCTGAGATCCGGGTGGCCGGCGCGGCGCCAACCGCTACAACTGTGCCGACGGTGTCCGCGCGCGGGCTGGGCGTCCACGGCGGGGTCAAACCGTTCGACCTCAACATCTACCCCGGTGAGGTCTACGGCTTGGCCGGCCTGCTTGGCAGCGGCCGCACGGAGGTGGCAAGGGCTGTCTACGGCGCCGACAGCCACGACACGGGCACGCTCGCCGTCAAGGGGAAGCCCATCGCCTGCTCGCCGCGGGACTCTCTCAAGGCGGGTTTGGCGTTTTGCCCGGAGAGCCGCAAGGACGAAGGTTGCGTGGCCGAGCTGACGGTGCGCGAGAACATCGTGCTGGCCGAACAGACCAAGCGCGGCGCCTTCCGTCTCATCCCCCGCGACGAGCAGGAAGCGATCGCGGGCAAATACGCCGATCTGCTGCAGATCAAAACAGCCAGCCTGGAGACTCCCATCAAGCAATTGTCCGGCGGGAATCAGCAGAAGGTCATACTCGCCCGCTGGCTCGCGACCCAGCCTGATTTCCTGATCCTCGACGAGCCCACCCGCGGCATCGACATCGGGACCAAGACCGAAATCCAAAAGCTCTGCGTCCAGTTGGCCGCCGCGGGGATGAGCGTGCTTTTCATCTCCTCGGAGATTGACGAGATGCTGCGCACCTGCGGCCGTATCGGCGTCATGCGTGATTTGGCCAAGGTGGGGGAACTGTCCGGCGATGAGCTGTCCTCGTCGGCGGTCATGGCCCAGATCGCGGGAGGCCGCCATGACGAGGCTTAGGGCGCTCACGCGCCACCGTTTGTTTTTCCCGCTCGTCTGCCTCCTTCTCGTGCTGTTGCTGAATGTCGTCGTGACGGTCGCCACGACCGGCTCGCCGGGCCCGTTCTTCCAGATCAGCTTGACGAACGGGGCGCTCAATGGGCCGTTGGTGACGATCCTCAACCGTTCGTCGGAACTCGTCATCCTCGCTGTCGGCATGACCATCGTCGTGTCGTGTTCGGCTGGCACGGACATCTCCGTCGGCGCCGTCATGGCGCTGTCCGGGGCTGTCAGCATCTGGCTGCTCGGGTTCGGCGAGCTGAAAGACAACGGCTACCACGTCGAGAGCTACGTCGTGCCCTACGCGGTCGGGCTGCTGGCCGCGGTCGCTGTCGGCGCGCTCTGCGGGGCGTGGAACGGCTTCCTCGTCTCCAAGCTCAAGATCCAGCCGATGGTCGCCACTCTTGTCCTTTACACGGGCGGGCGCGGCATCGCCAAAGTCGTCGCCGACGGGCAGATCGACAAGGTCGACGTGGCTTCCTACAAATGGCTTGGCAATTTCATCCAAGACGCCGACGGGCACAATCTCATGCCCATTCCGACGGCTATTTTCATCGCGGCGGCCGTCGTGGCGGTGACGGCCGTGGTGCTGCGCCGAACGGCGCTGGGCATGAACATCCAGGCGGTCGGAATCAACAACAAGGCCAGCCGTCTCGTGGGTTTGAGGTCGAATCGGATCGTGCTCGTGGCCTACATTTTCTGCGGCGCCTGCGCGGCTATCGCTGGGATCATCGCGACGAGCCGGATCGGCGGCATCGACGCCAATAACTGCGGCAAGATGCTCGAATTGGACGCCATCCTCGCCGTCGCGCTGGGCGGCAATTCCCTGGCGGGCGGGAAATTCTCGCTGTCCGGATCGGTCATTGGCGCTGTCACGATCCAGGCGTTGACGACCGTGCTCTATTCGATCAACGTCTCGGCCGACCAGTTGCCTTTGTTCAAGGCGATCGCCGTGATCGTCATCGTGGTCTTGCAGTCGCCGGATCTCAAACCCTTGCTCCAACGGGCGGGCGGGGTGTTCCGACGGCTCGCCTTGAGCGCGAAGAGGGCCGGTGGGCCGGCATGATGCGCGCGTCAAAGCCCTGGCAGGGCCTCAAAGCCAACTTCTACGGCAACAACTTCCTGGTGCTCATCACCGTGGTCCTCTTCATCGCCATCTACGTGGCGGGCGTCTTCATCTACCGGGATAAGAACTTCGGCAGCCTTAACTCTTTCTTCGACATGCTGAACTCCAACCCCGGCCTCATCATCATCGCCGCGGGCATGACGATGGTGCTCATCTCCGGCGGCATCGACATCTCTGTCGGCTCCCAGGTCGCGATGTATTGCATGATGTTCGCTTATTTCATGGAGAACCGCCAGGCCAACGCCTACGCCATGATCCTCATCGTGCTCGTGACGGGCGTGGTTTTCGGGCTTGTCCAGGGGGCGCTGGTGGCCTATTTGAACATCCAGCCGTTCATCGTCACGCTCGCCGGGATGTTTTTCGCCCGCGGCATGACGGCGATGATCTCGCCCCAGACGATCGACATCACGAACGCCGATTTCATGGCGCTGGCTTTGAGACGCATCCAGGTCCCCTTCGGCGGTTATGTCAACGCGGCCGGGGTTTATCAGACGCCGTTCGTCTACCTGTCGGTGGTGCTGGCGCTTGTCGGTTTGCTGGCCGTCTACGCCGTCATGACGTGGACCCGGTTTGGGCGCAATGTCTACGCGGTCGGCGGCGGCGAGCAGTCAGCCCGGCTCATGGGGGTCGACACCAAGCGGACGAAGCTCGCCGTCTACACCTTCAATGGCTTTCTGACGGCTTTCGGCGGTTTCCTTTTTTGCCTTTTCTCCACCGGCGGCGCGGTCGAGAAGGCGCAAGGTTTCGAGATGCAGGCGATCGCCTCGGCCGTCATCGGCGGGGCGCTCTTGACCGGCGGCGTCGGCAACGTCATCGGTTCCTTCTTCGGCGTTTTGGTCCAGACGACGATTGTCAAGTTCATCAACTTCAACGGGACGCTCGCCAACGGCTGGTCCAACATCGTGCTGGCCGTCATCATGAGCTTCTTCATCATCCTCCAGAGCGTTTTTGCCTACGTGCGGCGTAGACGGGAATAAGGCGCCCAGACGCCCAGGCGGCCGGATTCGGAGCAACGCGAGAAGCCGCGCGGCGGGGTCGCGCAAAAGGCGCCCAAGCGGCCGGGGTCCGGAGCCTTGTTGGAGAGAGGGGAATTCCGGGACGGCGCCCAGGCGGCCGGCTCCGGAGGAGGCAGCGGCCGGGCCCAAGGGGCAAGGCGGGGGCTTGCGCTGTGAGGGCGCGCCGGCGTGACCAAATCGTTACCTGCGGTCCTTGCCGGCCCCGTATGTGAGCGCTAACATCAACCCCAGCGGTTCCGGACCCCGTCCGGCCCGAGACACCACGCGTCGCAATGACTGCGGCGCCCTTGCTACTCCCTGGCTCCCCGGGGCCACACCTGACAGTCCGCTCTAGAAAGGACCACAGCCCCCATGCAGAAGAAACTCCTGGCCGTCGCGGCGTCGGCCGCCTTGGCTTTCTCCCTCGCGGCCTGCGGCGGCGAAGGGGCCGGCCCGGCCGCCGGCTCGTCTGACGACAGCCAAGCCGCCGGCGATGTCACTATCGGCGTCGCCATGCCGACGCAAACCTCTGAACGTTGGATCGCGGACGGCAACGCGGTCAAAGAGGGCCTGGAGAAGCTCGGCTACAAAGTCGACCTTCAATACGCCAACGACGACATCCCAACCCAGACCCAACAGATCGACCAGATGATCACCCAGGGCGAGAAACTCCTCGTCATCGCCGCCATCGACGGCACCGCTTTGACCAGCCAATTGGAAGCGGCGGCTGCCGCCGGCATCAAGGTCGTTTCCTACGACCGTCTGATCCGAGACAGCCCCAACGTCGACTTCTATGTCACCTTCGACAACTATAAAGTCGGCGTCGCCCAGGCGACCAGCTTGCTCTACGGCCTCGGCTTGACCGACAAGGCCGGCCAGCCGGCCGCTGACGCCCCGGCTGGGCCTCTCAACATCGAACTCTTCGCCGGGTCCGCCGATGACAACAATGCGACATTCTTCTTCAACGGGGCCATGGACACCCTCAAGCCCTATATCGAAAGTGGTGTTTTGGTCGTCAAGTCCGGTCAGACCGACTTCGCCCAGGTCGCCATCATGCGGTGGAGCCAGGAAGTCGCCCAGCAGCGCATGGAGAACCTCCTGACCTCGACCTACGGCGGCAACGGCGATGGTTTGGCGGGCGTCCTGTCGCCCTTCGACGGCATCAGCCGCGGCATCATCACGGCCCTCCAAGGCGTCGGCCTCGGCCCCTCTTGGCCACAGGGCTTGCCCATCGTGACCGGCCAGGACGCCGAGTTGGCGTCGGTCAAGCTGATCAACGAGGACATCCAGTGGTCGACCATCTTCAAGGACACCCGCAAGCTGGCTGACCAGGCTGTCGTCGCCGCCACCTCGTACCTTGAGGACAAGCAGCCGACCGCCAACGACACCACGACCTACGACAACGGCATCAAGGTTGTCCCCTCCTACCTGCTGGAGGTCGACACGGTCAACAAGGACGACATCAAGCCACTGCTGATCGACTCCGGCTATTACACCAGCGCCCAGGTCGAATCCGGTTCCTGAGCTGTCGGCGCCGCCGGCCGGCCGGGTCTACCGCGGCCGGCCGGCGGACCGCCCCACCCGTTTCACCTGAGCTGTGTTCACCCGAGACGTGCGAAAGAGTCAGCCTCTATGGCAAACAACATTCTTGAGATGCGCTCGATCACGAAGCGCTTTCCCGGCGTCATCGCCCTCCAAGATGTCACCTTGACGGTCCAAGGTGGCGAGATCCACGCCATCTGCGGCGAGAACGGGGCCGGCAAGTCAACCCTCATGCAGGTCTTGTCGGGCGTCCACCCTCATGGTTCCTACGAGGGCGAGATCGTCTACGCCGGTCAAAACGCCCGCTTCCACTCGATCAATGATTCCGAGCGGGTGGGCATCGTCATCATCCACCAAGAGCTCGCCTTGAGCCCGTATCTGTCCATCGCCGAGAACATCTTCTTGGGCAACGAACGCAAAGGCCCGTTCGGGCTCATCGATTGGAACCGGGCCAACGCCGAGGCCGCCAACTTGATGGAACGGGTCGGCTTGGACGAGAACCCGACGACCCAGATCAACCAATTAGGCGTCGGCAAGCAGCAGCTGGTCGAGATCGCCAAGGCCCTGTCCAAAGAGGTTAAGTTGTTGATTTTGGACGAGCCGACGGCCGCCCTCAACGACAATGACTCGGAGCATTTGCTGGCTCTCATGCGGCAGTTGCGGGAGCAGGGCATCACTTGCATCATGATTTCCCACAAGTTGGGCGAGATCATGGAGATCGCGGACACCACGACGGTCATCCGCGACGGCCGCACCATCGAGACAATCGACATGCGCCAGCCGGACGCCACTCAGGACCGCCTGATCCGGGACATGGTCGGCCGCGACCTCGACAACCGCTACCCACCGCGCCGTCCGGCCATCGGGCCAGAGGTGTTGCGGATCGAAGATTGGACCGTCGGCCATCCGACTCAGTCGGGCCGCCTCGTCGTCGACCATGTCAGTTTGTCGGTCCGGGCGGGCGAGGTGGTCGGCGTGGCCGGCCTCATGGGAGCCGGGCGGACCGAGCTGGCGATGTCGGTCTTCGGCAAGTCCTACGGCCGCGATATCACAGGCCAGCTTTACAAACACGGTCAGCCGGTCGAGATCAATTCGGTGTCAGAGGCCATCGACAGCGGCATCGCCTACGTTTCGGAGGACCGCAAACGCTACGGCCTCAACCTTTTGACCGACATCCGCAGCAATATCTGTTCGGCTGGTCTGCGCCGCTTGATGACGGCCTTCGGCTGGATCAACGGCAACGAAGAGCTCAAGGTGGCCGAAGACTACCGCTCGGCCCTCGGCATCAAGACTCCCTCGGTGCTAGCCAACGTCGGCAAGCTGTCAGGCGGCAACCAGCAAAAGGTCGTCCTCTCGAAGTGGTTGTTCACCGACCCAGACGTCCTCATCTTGGACGAGCCGACCCGGGGCATCGACGTCGGCGCCAAATACGAGATTTACACCCTCATCAACGAGATGGTCGCGAACGGCAAGGCGGTCATCGTCATCTCCTCTGAACTTCCTGAGATCCTCGGCGTCTGCGACCGTGTCTACACGCTCAGCTTCGGCCGTATCACCGGCATGTTGCCGGTCGCCGAAGCCACCCAGGAGAATCTCATGGAACTCATGACCCAGGAAAAGGACATCCGCAAATGAGCCTTACGAGCCCAAGCGCCTCGGCCACGGCGCCATTCAGCAGCTATTTCTTCGACAACCTCCGGACGAATGGCATCTTGATGGCCTTCGCCGCCGTCGTCGTGGCGCTGGCCTGTATCAAACCGGTTTTCTTGTCGCCGTCGAACCTGACGAACCTGGTCTTGCAATATTCCTACGTTCTCATCTTGGCCATTGGCATGTTGATGGTCATCGTCTTGGCCCAGATCGACTTGTCAGTCGGCTCGGTCATCGCCTTGACCGGCGCGGTGGCCGCAGTCGTCGCCATCCGTTACGGCCAGCCCTGGTGGGTGGCGGTCATCTGCGCCTTGGTCGTCGGCCTGATCGTCGGCGCCTGGCAAGGGTTCTGGGTCGCCGTCGTCGGCATACCCGGCTTCATCGTTTCGCTTGGCGGTATGTTGATCTTCCGAGGCCTGGCTCAGTTGCTGCTCAACTACATCTCCTTGAGCCCGTTCGGCGGCACCTATTACAACATCGCCAACGGCTTCTTCAACGGCTGGCTGGGCGGCAACGGCTTCGATGTTTTCACTCTGCTCATCTTCGCCATCGCGGTGGTCGGCTACGCCTTCTCGCAGTGGCGGGTCCGGGCCGGCCAGATCCGTTACCAACAGCAGGTTTCGCCGCTGCCTTTGTTCATCGGCAAACTGGTCGCCGTGGCGGCCGTGGCGATGGCCTTCGCCTGGCAGATTTCTTGCTACCGCGGCTTGCCTTTCATCCTCATCTTGGTGGCGATCCTCATCATGGCCTACACCTTGGTCATGCAGCGGACCGGTTTCGGACGCCACATTTACGCCATCGGCGGCAACCTGTCGGCCGCGCGGCTGTCGGGTGTCAAGGTCAAGCAGGTGACTTTCTGGGCTTTCGTCAACATGGGTGTGTTGGCTTCGGTGGCCGGCGTCGTCTACTCGGCCCGCATGAACGCCGCCCAACCGGCCGCCGGCACCAGCTTCGAGCTTGACGCCATCGCCGCTTGTTTCATCGGCGGGGCCTCCACCACCGGCGGCATCGGCCGCGTCGGCGGGGCCGTCATCGGCGGCCTCATCATGGCGGTGATCTCCAACGGCATGCAGTTGATGGGCGTTTCCCAAGGCTTGCAGCCAGTGGTCAAGGGCCTCATCTTGTTGGCGGCCGTGGCCTTCGACCTCTTCAACAAGCGTCGCGCCAGCACCGTCGTCTAAGCGCCACTCGGAGGCTCCCATGACTCAACCGTCTGCCCTGTTTGACCGCCGCTGCGTCGTCGGCGTGGATTTTGGCACCTTGTCGGGCCGTGCCGTCGTCGTCCGGGTCAGCGACGGGGCTGAGTTGGGGTCCGCGACGTCTGACTACGCCAGCGGCGTGATCGACCGC
Source organism: Propionibacteriaceae bacterium (assembly GCA_031268515.1). Lineage (GTDB taxonomy): Bacteria > Actinomycetota > Actinomycetes > Propionibacteriales > Propionibacteriaceae > WQYJ01. The sequence goes on along the minus strand of JAIRXC010000011.1, from coordinate 39,555 downwards.
CGCCTGCCCGGCCCGGGAATTGAATTGCCGCCAGACTGGGCCTTGCAGGACCCGGCCGACTATGTCACCGTCCTTCAAACCGCCGTCCCGGCCGCTCTCGCCCAGGCCGGCGTCGATCCGGCCGACGTCATCGGTTTGGGCACGGATTTCACCGCTTGCACGCTCATCCCCTGCCGAGCCGACGGTTTGCCGCTCAGCCAGACGCCGGCTTGGGCTTCCCGGCCGCACGCTTGGACGAAACTGTGGAAACATCACGCCGCCCAAGGCCAAGCCGACCGTTTCAACGCCTTGGCCCGGGAACGGGGCGAATCTTGGCTGGCCCGCTACGGCGGCCTCGTCTCCTCGGAGTGGGAGTGGGCCAAGGGCCTCCAAGTGCTGGAGGAGGACCCGGCCGTCTACGCGGCGGCCGACTGCTTTGTCGAAGCCGCCGACTGGATTGTTTGGCAGTTGACGGGGCAGCGCAGCCGCAACGCCTGCACGGCCGGCTACAAAGGCTGCTATCAAGACGGCGCCTACCCCAGCCCGGCTTTCGCCGCCGCCCTCAACCCCGGCCTGGCTGGTTTCGCCGACAAGATCGCCTGGCCGATCTCGCCTCTTGGCGGCTTGGCCGGCCGGTTGCGCCCGGCGGCGGCCGCTTGGACTGGCTTGGCGGCCGGCACAGCCGTGGCGGTCGGCAACGTCGACGCCCACGTGGCGGCGGCGGCCTGCCAGTCGGTTGACCCGGGCCAGCTCGTCGCCATCATGGGCACCTCGACTTGTCACATCGTCAACGGCCGCGACCTGAGGGCCGTCCCGGGCATGTGCGGGGCCGTCGATGGCGGCGTCGTGGCGGGGCTTTGGGGCTACGAAGCCGGCCAGTCCGGCGTCGGCGACATCCTCGGCTGGTTTGTCGACAACTGCGTCCCGGCCGCCTACGCCGCCGAGGCTGGCCGCCTAGGCGTCAGCGTCCATGCCCTTCTCAGCGAGCTGGCCGGCCAGCAGGCGGTCGGACAACACGGCCTGTTGGCGTTGGATTGGCATTCGGGCAACCGGTCGGTCTTGGTCGACCACCAGTTGAGCGGTTTGATCATCGGCCAGACGCTGGCCAGCCGCCCCGAGGACAGCTATCGGGCCCTGGTCGAAGCGACCGCCTTCGGGACCCGCGTGATCGTGGAGGCTTTCCGCAACGCCGGCGTCCCGGTCGACCGTTTCACCGCCACCGGCGGTTTGCTCAAGAACCCGGTCCTGATGCAGATCTACGCCGATGTCTTAGACCTGCCCATTTCGGTTTCCGCCTCCGCCAACGGCCCCGCCCTCGGCTCGGCCATCCACGCGGCGGCCGCCGCCGGCGCCTACCCTGACGTCAGGACCGCCGCCAGCGCCATGGGCCGGGTTGAACCGGACCGCTGGCGGCCCCTCCCGGCTGAGGCGGCGGCTTATCAAAGCCTGTTCGCCGATTACAGCGAACTCCACGACTATTTCGGCCGCGGCGGCAATCAGGTCATGCGCCGGCTGAAGGCCCGCCGCCGGCAAGCCAGCTCGGCCGGCTGACCGGCCGCAGGCTCAAACCGACTTAACGGAAAGGCGATGACGATGGCGCTTCCCAGCCACCTTGAAGACAGCGTCTGGCGGCTCCGGCGCGAGGTCGCCGCTTTGCACGCCGAGCTCATCCGCTGGCGTTTGGCGGCCTGGACCGCCGGCAATGTCTCGGCTCGCGTCCCTGGCGCCGACCTGCTTGTCATCAAGCCTTCCGGCGTCGCCTACGAAGACCTGACTCCCGAGGCCATGGTTGTGACGGACCTGGCTGGCCAACTGGTCGAGGGCGACGGCCGGCCCAGCTCGGACACCTTCGCCCACGCCTACGTCTACCGCCACCTGCCTGAGGTCGGCGGCGTCGTCCACACCCACTCGGTTTACGCCACCGCTTGGGCGGCCCGCCGGGAAGCCATCCCTTGCGTCCTGACGATGATGGCCGACGAATTCGGCGGCCCCATCCCGGTCGGTCCCTTCGCTTTGATCGGCGACGATTCGATCGGCCGTGGCCTAGTCGAGACGCTGCGCGGCTCGCCCTCGCCGGCGGTCCTGATGGCCAACCACGGTGTTTTCACCGTCGGCCCGACGGCCAAGGCGGCCGTCAAAGCGGCGGTCCTTTGCGAAGAGGTGGCCAAGACCATCCATCTGGCCCGCCAACTCGGCCAGCCAGTCCCACTGGACCCGGCCGACATCGCCCGTTTGCACGAGCGTTATCAAACCGCCTACGGCCAACCTGAGGCAGCGGGACAACCGGCTCCGGCCGGCCCGGATGCCGGCTGGGCCGCCGCCAACCTCGACCCGTCTAGCCGTCCAAGCGGTCCGCTTGGCTTGAACATCTGACCCATCGGAGGCCCGTATCCCATGTCCCTTGCCACCGCGTCCCCCAAGCCTGCAGTCTGGTTTTTGACCGGTTCCCAAGACCTTTACGGCGACGCCGTTTTGGCCCAGGTGGCCGACAACTCCCGCCGTATCGCGGCCGTTCTCAGCGATCCAGCCGGCCTCGCCGAGATTGTTTGGAAACCGGTGCTGACGAGCAAGGACGCCATCCGGCGGACGATTTTGGAGGCCAACGCCGACGATGATTGCTTGGGGCTGATCTGCTGGATGCACACCTTCTCGCCGGCCAAGATGTGGATCGCCGGCCTCGACGCCTTGGCCAAACCCCTCCTTCATCTCCACACCCAGGTGGATGTCGAACTGCCTTGGGCGAGCATCGACATGGACTTCATGAACCTCAACCAGGCGGCCCACGGCGACCGCGAGTTCGCCTACCTCGAGACCCGCCTGGCCGTTCCCCGCAGCACCGTCGTCGGCCACGTCAGCGACCCCAGGACGGCGGCGGAAGTCGATGTTTGGATCAGGGCGGCGGCCGGCCGGCAGGAGCTGCGCCGGCTGACCGTGGTCCGCTTCGGTGACAACATGCGTAACGTGGCGGTGACCGAGGGCGACAAAGTCGAAGCCGAGCATGTTTTCGGCCCGGCGGTGTTGTCGTTCGGGGTCACCGAGCTGGCGGCGGCGACAGAAGCGGTCCCGGCGGCCGCGGCGGCGGCGTTGGCGGCTGACTACGAGGACCGCTATGAGGTCGCCGGCGAATTGCGCCGCGGCGGCGCTCGGCATGGTTCCCTCCTTTACGCGGCCCAACAAGAACTGGCGTTACGGGGTTTCTTGGCCGAACACGGGGCTTGGGCTTTCACGACGAACTTCGAGGATCTCGGCGGGCTGCGGCAACTGCCTGGCCTGGCGGTCCAGCGTTTGATGGCGGACGGCTACGGCTTTGGGGCCGAAGGCGACTGGAAGACGGCCGTGCTCGTACGGGCGGCCAAGGCGATGGGGGCGGGCCGGCCGGGCGGCGCCTCGCTGATGGAGGATTACACGTACCACCTCGTCCCTGGCCGTGAGCGCATCCTCGGCGCCCACATGCTTGAGGTTTGCCCCTCTTTGACGACGAAGACGCCGCGGCTTGAGATCCACCCGCTGGGCATCGGCGGCCGGGAAGACCCGGTCCGCCTGGTCTTCGACGCCGATCCCGGCCCCGGCCTGCTGGTCGGTTTGGCCGACCTGCGTGACCGTTTCCGTCTGACCGCCAACGAGGTCGAGCTAGTGGCCCCCGACCAGCCGATGCCGTGTCTGCCGGTCGGCCGGGCCGTCTGGGCTCCGGCCCCCGATTTCCGGACCTCGGCGGCCTGCTGGCTAACGGCCGGCGGACCTCATCACACTGTCTTGACCACGGCCACCGACGCCGCAATCTGGACCGCCCTGGCCGCCCAAACCGGCACGGAGCTGGCCCTCATCGACAAGGCGACGACCCGGGCCGCTTTTGAGAAGGAATTACGCTGGAACGCGGCCTACCACCGCCTGGCCCGCGGCCTCTGAAGCGCGGCCGCGCCGCTGGGCTGAAGCAACGCTGGCTTTCGCCTTGTCCCGCCGGAGGGCGGTGGCGCGGGGCCGCGGCCGGTCACGGGCCAAGCAGCGCGGCCGGGACCACATGCACGCCATCTGGGCGGGTGACGGCCTGTGGGCCGGTTGTGATGACGACTTTTTCGACGTGGCGATCCGGCAATTGGCCGGCCAGCCAATTCAAGTGCCTGACATCCCTGGCGTCCACTGACTGGCTCAGCTTGACTTCCACCGCGACAATATCGGTTCCGCGCTCAATGACAAAATCAACTTCCCTGTCGCCGTTGGCGGTTCGCAGGTGAAACAGGTCGGCGTCATTCGCACCGGCGTAGGTCTTCAGTCCCAGCGCCACCAAAGCCTCGAAGAGACGCCCCAGCAAAGAGCCCGCTTGAGGTCCGGCTGGGCGCAAGCTCGAGCCGGCCACCAACGTGTCCGGGGTGAGGCGAAGCAGCCGGGCGGCCAGGCCTGGATCAGCCAGAAAATGCTTGGGGGCGCTGGCCAACGGCGTGCGCAAGCCGGAAAAGACAGGGTTCCAGGCGGGCACGTCGTCGAGCATCCACAGCGAGGCGAGCGTGTCGCGGTAGGCCAGGGTGGCGGCTTTCGAAGGTTTGTCGCCGTCGCCCGGCGTGGCCGCGTCCAAGATGGCCGCATAGGAGGCGGTCGAGCCGGTCGCCAGGGCGTATGCGCGCAGCCAGGCCATCAGCGAATCTGGTTTGCGCACTAGGTGGCCCTGCTCGGGGAACTCCCGCGTGACCAGGGCTTGGAGGTAGCCGTCCAGTGCGCGCTGTCTGGCGCGGCCGCGCAGCGGGCGAATAGCCGGGAGCCCAGAGGCGGTGATCTCTTCGATGTAGCGCGCCAAGCCAACGTCGGCGCGGGAGTCGACTCGGCCCGTGGCGCCTACCAGGAGATCGCCGAGGCTCACAGTCGCCTCGCACAGGTCTCGCTCGGCCAACGACAGTGGCCGCATTCGCAGGGGGACTATCCGTCCGGCGCCCGAGTGGATCGGCGCGCTGACCGGGACAGCCGATCCGGTCAGGATGAAGCGCCCCGGCTCGGCGCCTTGGTCTGCCCATTGGCGCACTTCGTCCCAAATCCAGGGAGCGCGCTGCCACTCATCTATCAGCACAGGCGGTTTGGCGTCGCGGATCACCGTCGGCCCGGCGGCCGCGTTTTGGGCCACGCCCAGGCTGGCGAACTCGAACACAGCGCCAGCCAGGCGTTGCGCGGTGCGTGTCTTTCCAACGCCCTTGGCGCCTTCGAGCGCGATGGCCGGTAGCTGAGCAAGAAGGTCAGACAGCTCGCGGTCAACGATTCGCGGCAGATATGACGGACCGCTCACGGGGCCTCCTCTTAGCTGGACAGGTAGTTCCACCAGGCGGATTCACGTAACTCTAGCAGTCGGATTCACGCGTATCTAGCAGTCGGATTCACGCTGCTCTAGCAGTCGGATTCACGGTGACGATGGCGCCGAGAGCGCCCTTGGGATCGGGCGGTAAGGATCAAAACAAGCCAGACAAGCATGGCGTGGTCGCGCATGGCCAGGCGTGAGCGCGTTTGCCGAACCTGGGTATCAGATGGTGACGTGCTTGGGCGAGCATTACGGTTCGTTCCAGGAGGCCCCGCGGCCTCGGCCGACGCTCTGGGCGGTCCAGGCGGCTCCGCCGGCAGATTGTAGTGTTAATGCTAGATTGATGTCGTGAAGACGATCAGCTTGACGGAGTTCAACCGGAACCCGTCGCGAGCCACCAGGCTCGCCGACGGCGGCGAGGTGATCGTGTTGCGGCGCGGAGTGGCCGCCTACCGTCTTGAACGAGTCCGCGAGCAACCGGGCGATCCGGTCGAGGCCTTGATCCAGGCCGGACTGCTGGCCCCAGCGCGTCGGACGGGCGGGCAGAGGGCTCGTCAGTTGCCAGTCGCGCGCGGCGCAGTTGACCTGGGATCTGCGCTTGATGCGGATCGAAGCCGCCTTGATGCTTGAAGCGCGCACTTGGTATGTGGACTCATCGGTGCTGTTGCGGGCCATGAGCGGCCAATCGCCGGCGGCCCGGGCCTGGTTCGAGGAGCGGATCGAGGCCGGCGACCGCTTCGTGGCTTCGCGGCTGATGGAGGTCGAGGTCCGCCGGGTGACGAAGAACGCCGGGGTCGACCAGGACATCGTGGACGAATATCTCGACGAGTTCTTGCTCATGACTGTTGACGACGAGTTGCTGGCCGAGGCCATTGCGCTGGATGAGAAGCTAGGCGGCGCTGATGCGATCCATGTCGCTTCGGCGCTACGGCTGGGGCCGGGCGTCTTGGCGATGGCGACGCACGACCGGCAGATGGCTGTCGCGTCGATCAGCCTCGGCTTCGATGTGTTTGACCCTGTCATCGACGACCCAGGCCGAGGCCCGGTGACCGAGCGCCGCCCAGAAAGCAAATAGGGCGGCGAATATCACTCAACAGGCGCTAAGGCTTCTGAGCACGACCGCCGTGGAGCAAAAACTCCGCGAATTGCGCGACGCCAAAGGTAGCAGATGACACCGTCGATGGTCGTGTGAAGTAGACTGTGAAGTATGGAGAACAGCGAAGTAAGCGAAGTAAGTGCGCCCTTCCGCCAACCAAGGCCAACGAAGATCCACCTGGCCAACCCGCCTCTGGCCTCCGTGCTGACTCAAGCCCGCTTTCCTCAGCTCACCGCCGCGCAGACGCCGAGCTGGGCGGAACGCCTGGCCATGGCTCTCGCGCCAAACTACCCGGAGATGAACGATGGCAACGAGATGTCGGTGACCATCGCTCCCGACGGACAGGTTCAACAGACCCAGGCCGGCAATGTCAAACAGTTTCACACGAAGGATCGGGCCTGGCATCTTAGCGTCGCGCCGAACTTCATCACCCTTCAGAGCACCGCATACCCTGGCCGAGTCGAATTCATGGAGCGGTTCGAAGCGGTCTTAAGAGTGTTCATTGGCATCGCGCAGCCAACTCGCGTCGAAAGGCTCGGATTCCGATACACCAACAGAGTGGTTCCCGTCCCAGTGGAAACGCTGGCCGGCTGGATCCGGCCGGAGTTCCTCGGCCCAATCAATGGCGCGCCGGCCGTCGCTGGTCCCCGGCTGGTTCATGCTCTCAGCCAAGCCATTTTCAGCTTTGACAATCCAGGCACGTCTAATCAGGTGCAAGATGGCATGCAGGTGCAGTGGGGGATTCTGCCGGCCGGGGCTGTCCTTGATCCGGCAATCACACCCACGCCGGCGGGGGAGCCAGCGTGGATTCTCGATCTAGACGCCTTCCGGCACTTCCCGAACACGGTGTTCGACCTGGCGGCGGTTCTAAACAACACTCAGGAGATGGCAAGCCGGGCCTACGACTATTTCCGCTGGATCGTGACTGACGCATTCCTGGATCATTATGGGGCAGAACGATGACTGCCATGACCGCCTTCTCTGGGATTTCATACGAGGCCGCGGGAGGCAAGACCGGCTCTCTTAGGCTTCCCGCTCCGCACATTCCACAGGCTGTTTCCTGGAGCGCTGCCATCGCGCCGGGGATGTCGTCTCGAGCGACGCCAACGGCCGGGCTTGGGCAGGGGTCGAATTTGACGCCGCAACAGTTTTCGCCGAGTTCCTCGGGGACGAGCGCTCCGTTCAGTGTTGTCTATTACCGGGGGAACCCGACCCCAGACCGGACTGCGGCCGGGGATTCTGGTCGAATCCGCTGGATTCACGAGCACACCGGCCTAACCTGGGATCAGCTTGGCCGGCTTTTCGGCGTCAGCCGTCGGACCGTCCACCTCTGGGCCAGCGGATCGCGCCTGAACGCCACGAACGCCGAGGCTCTTGCCGAGGTGGAACGCCTGGCTCATTCTCTAGCTGGCGCAACCCCAGACGAGCGCCGATCCAGCCTGTTCAAGCTGAACGATGAGGGTGTCAGCTTGTTTGACCGCTTCCTTCGCTACCGGAGAAGTGGCGCCAGCGGGATCAACTCTCAGCCCTGGCGGGCTCTCGATCTTTTGGGAGCCACAGCCGATGAATCGGGCCCGATCGCATGAGTGATGAAACACCGATATCGCCGGGCCAGTTCGCAGAACTGAGTCAGGGGTTGGTGTTTCAGTTGCACTCGGTTCCGGTGGTTTCCATTGACGGCGCCCGTGAAGAGCACGATACGCCACACGGAGTTGTTGTGATCACGCAGACTTGCGACGCTAAGAGAGATGAATTCATTCAGGTGGCTCCGGTGGCTGAATTGTCAGAGGATGAAGCCAGGGCCGCTGCCAGGGGGCACACCCCTCGCTTCGTTGCCCTGCCGGGAGTGTCAGATAAAGCGTTTGCCGATCTTCAAGTGATTAGCACAGTGCGCAGAGAGTCATTGGCAGAAAAAAGTCCGGTGCACGGGTGTGCGTCTTCGAGCGAGGCGCGAGGATTTCGTCTCGGAGTGGCGCGAAAGCTCGGGCGGGCGGCAATCCCAGATGCGGTGGCGGAATGGCTTGACCCGCTACGGAAGTTGGCAAAAACTAAGGCTCGAAGGCAAGGGGATGTGGGATGGGCGCTTGGCCAGATGGATCAGATCCGGATACAGCTTGACAATTGGGAGTCTGGCCCCTTCGAGGTTCACCTCTGGTTCATCGTCGATGCCGGCTCTCTGCCGTCCTTCCCGGAAGATGAGATGCCAGAAGCGCCACTCAAACTGAGGAACTGGATTGGCGCCCTGCCCCCGAAAGACGCGGTGGCCAGCATCGCAAAGCGCCTTCGAGAAGGAAGCAGCGACGTTGAAAGGTACTTCCTGTGGCCGGCCCTTGGGGAGGCGCTCGTTCAACTCTGTTCGGCGGCGGGAGAGGCGAGCGAAATAGTTGGTTGCAGCGGCGACGTGGTCATGGTCAACGAGTTCACATTGGAGCAGATGAAGGAGACGGAGGAGATGGATCTGGCGCACCTGTCAGGCTCGTGAACAATTTTCCTACCCGACCGGGGCGATAGGCCACAGGGAATGGGAACGCTGGGCGATCCAGCGTGCCTCAGGACGTGTAGACGGCCGCAGGGCTTCCCAGAGCCTTGCCTCCCACCTCGCCTACGGCCCGCTCGAAGCCGTAAGATTCGAAACTCTTGCCGCGCCCGCGACCGTGAAGGGACCGAAAATCTCGATCCGGTAACGATTCCAGGGCCGGCGCCACCACTTCTTGCATTAGGTACATCCGCTGAACTAATGTCCCGTTGGAAGGTCTCACCGGCCTTTCCACCCAGCCAAACGCGGCGCCTTCGACCTCCTGGCCTCAGCGTCCCCGGTTGGCCCTGACCCTCAAGGAGGAGATGTCAATGAAGAAGCTCACCCGTCTCGTGGCGGTCGCGGCTTGCGCCGCTTTGGCCATCGGCCTGGGAGCGTGCAGTTCAAGCCGCGACTCTGACAGCCCAGGCGGCGACACGACGACGGCCGGCGACGCCCCGAAGACCGCCGAGGCCTATATCGGCATCGCCATGCCGACGAAGTCGCTCGAACGCTGGAACAACGACGGCGCGTACCTGGAACAGCAGCTCACGGCCCTCGGCTATAAGTCGACTCTCCAATACGCCGACAACAAGACCGATCAGCAGATCTCCCAGATCCAGAACATGATCAACGACGGCGTCACGGTCCTGGTCGTCGCCTCCATCGACGGCACCGTCTTGGGGCCGGTCCTGGAACAGGCCGCCAACAACGACATCACCGTCATCGCCTACGACCGGCTCATCAACGCCACGCCGAACGTCGATTACTACGCCACCTTCGACAACTACATGGTTGGCCAGTTGCAGGGCCAGTACATCGAAGAGGCGCTGAACCTCAAGACCGCCGATGGCCCCTTCAACCTCGAACCCTTCGCCGGCAGCCCGGACGACAACAACGCCAAGTTCTTCTTCTCCGGCGCTTGGGATGTCCTCAAGCCTTACATCGACTCCGGCAAGCTCGTCGTCCCGTCGGGCAAGTCCCCGGCCAGCAATGACCAGTGGCAGGCCATCGGCATCCAGGGCTGGACGACCGCGACGGCCCAGTCGGAGATGCAGAACCGGATCAACTCCTTCTACGCCGACAAGAAGGTCGACGCTGTCTTGTCCCCCAACGACTCTCTGGCCCTCGGCATCGAGCAGGCCCTGGAAGGCGCCGGCTACCAGCCTGACGTCGACTGGCCGATCGTGACCGGCCAAGACGGCGACCTCGCCAACGTCAAGAACATCCTGGCCGACAAGCAAGCCATGACAGTTTGGAAGGACACTCGCATCCTGGCCGACCAGGTCGCCAAGATGGTCCAGGAGATCGTCACCGGCGCGACGGTCAGCGTCAACAACACGACCGACTACAACAACGGCATCAAGAACGTCCCCAGCTACCTGCTGCCGCTCGAGGTCATCACGAAGGCCAACGTCGAAGAGCGTCTGGTCGGGACGGACTTCTACTCGGCTGACCAGCTCGGCTTGTGATTTAGCGGAACCGTTCGCGGCCCGCCTGTGAGCCTGATTTTCCACTTGGCCAGCTGGCTTCGGCCGCCGGCTAGCGGTCAGGCGGACGGTCCGCAGGGCCCGGCCGCCGGCGCTTGGAGGACACTCCCGGCGTCGGCGGCCCGGTCTCCCGAACGCTGACCCGGGCCTCGGCCTTCTATGACACCCTCCCAGCATTGGCGGCTAGGTTTGGCTCCCCGGCGAGCCAAAGCCGACGCCGGGACGCCTCCGGCGCCGGCGGCCCGGTCCGTGTCCTTCCGAGGCGGCCGCCAAAGGCCAGCTCCGAGCCAGTCCAAACGGCGGCCGGCCGAACGCCTCCGGTCCTAAGGCCCCTGGAACAGGCCAAGGCGGTGTGGCGGCGGCCAGATTCTCAAAGCCAGCCCCCAAGGCGGGGCGCCGGCGGCTGAAATAACTGCTCTAAACCAGGGTCTTTGGCGGGGCGCCGAGGCAGAGAGGCCCGGGCCGCCGTAAGGTGGTCCCAACGGTCGCCGCGGACCAGGACCAGTTGCACCCCGTATTTCCCCATCCAAGGACGGCACATGGCGGATAACCACATCCTCGAGATGCGTGACATCAACAAGGAATTCCCGGGCGTCAAAGCCCTTCAAAACGTCACCTTCCAGGTCTTCAACGGCGAGATCCACGCGATCTGCGGCGAAAACGGGGCCGGCAAGTCGACGCTCATGAAAGTGCTCTCCGGGGTCCACCCGGCCGGCTCCTACACCGGCGAGATCGTCTACGCCGGCGAACCTTGCCATTTCAAGACGATCCGCGACTCCGAACGGCGGGGCATCGTCATCATCCACCAGGAGTTGGCCCTCAGCCCCTATCTGTCCATCGCCGAGAACATCTTCTTGGGCAATGAGCGGGCCAAAGCCGGGATCATCGACTGGCGCAAAACGACCGCCCAGGCCGTCGACTTGCTCGAGCAGGTCGGCTTGCATGAGAACCCGAACCTGCGCGTCGTCGACATCGGCGTCGGCAAGCAGCAGCTGGTCGAGATCGCCAAGGCCCTGTCCAAGGATGTCAAGTTGTTGATTTTGGACGAGCCGACGGCCGCCCTCAACGACGACGACTCGGAGCATCTGCTGGCTCTCATGCGGCAGTTGCGGGAGCAGGGCATCACTTGCATCATGATTTCCCACAAGCTGGGCGAGATCATGGACATCGCGGACACCACGACGATCATCCGCGACGGCCGCACCATCGAGACCTTCTCCATGCGGGGTCCCGACGTGACGGTCGACCGGATCATCCGCGGCATGGTCGGCCGCCCCCTCGACAACCGTTTCCCCGAGCATGAGCCGAAGATCGGCCCAGAGATTTTGCGGATCGAGGACTGGACCGTCCACCACCCCATCGACAATGAACGGGTCATCGTCGACGGCGCTAATTTGACTGTCAACGCCGGCGAGATCGTCGGCTTGGCCGGTCTCATGGGGGCCGGGCGGACCGAGCTGGCGATGTCGCTGTTCGGCCAGACCTACGGCTCTGGCATCTCCGGCGCCGTCTACAAGAACGGCCAACGGATCGAGACGAAAACCGTCACCCAAGCCATCCACCACGGCCTCGCCTACGCCTCCGAGGACCGCAAACGCTACGGCCTCAACCTCATCCAGACCGTCAAAGAGAACATCACCTCGGCTGGGCTGCACCAGCTCGCCCGGGCCGGCGTCATCGAGGTCGACGCCGAGGCCGGCGTGGCCGAGACCTACCGCAAAGACCTCAACATCCGGACCCCGTCCGTCGAGGTCCCGGCCGGCAAGCTGTCCGGCGGCAACCAGCAAAAGGTCGTCTTGGCCAAGTGGATCTACACCGACCCGGACGTCTTGATCTTGGACGAGCCGACCCGCGGCATCGACGTCGGCGCCAAATACGAGATTTACGCGATCATCGACCGGTTGGCCGACTCCGGCAAGGGCATCCTCGTCATATCTTCCGAGCTGCCCGAGCTGATCGGAGTCTGCGACCGCATCTACACGCTGAGCGACGGCCGTATCACCGGTTGCCTGGACCGCGCCGCCGCCACCCAGGAAGCGCTCATGCGCCTCATGACACAGACCACCGACGAAGAAGCGGAGACCCACGCATGACCGATCAGTCTGGCCTCATGGCCGCGGTTGACGACAGCCCCAAAGGCGGCGGCCTCAGAGCCTTGCTGGGGGAGAACCTCCGCCAATACGGCATCATGTTGGCCCTCGTCCTCATCGTCATTTTTTTCGCCGTCTGGACGGACGGGCGCATCCTCATGCCGAACAACTTGTGGACGCTGGTACAGCAAAACGCCTACGTCCTCATCTTGGCTCTCGGCATGCTCATGGTCATCATCGCCGGCCACATTGACTTGTCCGTAGGCTCGGTCGTCGCCTTCATCGGCGGCGTCGTCGGCTGGCTCATGTTCACCTACCCGTTCTGGCACTCCCACTGGTATCTGGCCGTCGGCGTCGGCCTCGGCCTCGGTTTGATCGTCGGGGTCTGGCAAGGCTTCTGGGTGGCCTTCGTGCGCATCCCGGCCTTCGTCGTCACCTTGGCTGGGATGCTCTTGTTCCGTGGCTTGGCCCAGATCGTGGCCTCCCGCACGATGGCCGGCTTCGAGCACGGCTTCAACCAGATCGCCGGCGGCTCGCTGCCGAACTTCCTCGGCTTCGCCGCCAACCCGTTGAACTTCCTCTTCAAAGCCGGCAGCCCCTTCGGCCAAGACTTTGACGTCGTCACTTTGGTCCTCGGCCTAGCCGGCATCGCCGCCATTGTCATCACAACCCTGCGGAGCCGCCAGTCGCAGCTCCAGCACAACCTGACCGTGGAGTCGAGGACCGTCATGGTGATCCGCCTCGGCGTCATCGGGCTGGCCATCTTCCTCATCACAGCGGTCTTGTCGATGAACCTGATCGGCGGCACCCCGATCGTCCTCGTGATCGTCGGCGCGCTCATCTTCATCTATTCCTTCGTGACCAGCCGGACGACCTTCGGCCGCCACGTCTACGCGGTCGGCGGCAACCGCAATGCCGCTTTGCTGTCGGGCGTCAAGACGGCCCGGGTCGACTTCCTCCTCTTCGTCAACATGGGCCTGCTGGCGGCGGTGGCGGCCATTGTGACGACCTCGCGGGCTGGCGCGGCGGTGGCGGCGGCCGGCCAGAACTACGAGCTCGACGCCATCGCTTCCTGCTTCATCGGCGGCACGGCGGTCTCCGGCGGCATCGGCAAGGTCGGCGGCGCCATGGTCGGCGCCCTCATCATGGGCGTCCTCAACATGGGTCTGTCGATCCGCGGCATCGACGCCAACACTCAGATGGCGATCAAGGGTTTGGTGCTGCTGTTGGCCGTGGCTTTTGACCTCGTCAGCAAACGCCGCTCCGGCGTCAGCTAAGCTAATCTAAGACGGACGGGCCGGCTGCCAGGGGGGATGGCCGGCCCGTCTTTTCTGCCTCCTGGCCCGGCGCCGGCGGTTAAGGGCTGTGAGCTTCGCCACTCAAACCCCGTTAGACTGGCCGGCGATGAGCGGTGGACAAAGCGGTGGACGGTCGGCGACGGCGCCGGCCCGTCGTGTCGCGCCCGGAGCCGGTGAAACCCCGGCCACTATCGCCGCCGCCCAACGGGCCGCCCGCCCTCGCCGCCCCGGCAAAGCCGCCTTGGTTTTCGCCTTGACTTTGGCGGTCGTCCTCGGCGCCGTCGCCTACACTTCCTTCGCCTTGAGCGCCTACGGTTCGACTGTCAAGCCCGGCGTCACGGTCGGCGCGCTGTCCGTCGCGGGCTACAACACCCAGGAGCTGACCGCTGTCGTCAACCGTTTGGCTGACGAGGCGGAGGTCACGGTCGTCTACGAGGACGCCGTCCAGACCGTCCGGCTGGCCGAACTCGGCGCCGTCGTCGATGTCGCGGCGACGGTCAAGGCCGTTTTCAGCGCTGACACGGGCCCTTCCCTGATCGCCGATTACACCGGCTGGTCCAAGCAGGCTGTGCCTCTCAGCTTGACGGCCGATGAGGCCGCCTTGGCCGGCTGGGTCGGCCGTCATTTCGAGACGGGCCAGCCAGCCCCGGCCGACGCCGCCGTCCGTTTTGACGAGGCGACCGGCCGTTACATCGTCGCTCCCGGCCAAACGGGCCACGTCTTCGACCTTGCCTCCATACGCGAGGCCTTGGACGAGATCGCTTGGACGCCCCAGTCCAACCCGGTCGCCATCTTGCGTTTGGTCGAGCGAGAGCCCGATGTAGGGGATGTCGCCGCCTTGGCCGCCGCCGAGCAGGCCAACAGCCGCCTCGCTTTGACCCTCCGCTTCGCCAACGGCGCCGGCGGCTCTTACACCGCCACGCCCGCCGACATCGCCGCCTGGACGGCGGTCGTGCCTGACCCAGCGGTCGGGGATGTCGCCGTCTTCTGCGACCAGGCCGTCCTCAGCGCCGGCCTGCGGGAGCGCCTCGAAACGGCCTGGGCCGGCCGAGGCAAACCGCGTCACATCGTGGCCGACGCCAACGGCCAAATCCTCCAGGTCGCCGACAACGGCCAGGCCAGCCTCGCCGTCGGTGATTTGGCGAGCACCGTCGAGGCTGTCGCCACCGCCCTCGACAACGGCCTCGACGTTGATCTGACCGTCCCGGTCTCAGAAACCCCGCCGGCGACGATCGAGAGCCAGCTGTCCGGCCCGGCCCCGACTGGCGGCAAATGGATCGATGTCGATTTGTCGAGCCAGACGACGACCCTCCTTGAAGGCAGTCACGTTGTCGCCAGCTACATCATCTCCTCCGGCAAAGAGGGCACCCCGACGCCGACGGGCGTCTACTACGTCTACCTCAAGGTCCCGGCTCAGACCATGAACGGCACGGAGGCGGACGGTTCGCCGTATTCGATCCCAAACGTCACCTGGGTCACTTATTTCTGGGAAGACTACGGTTTCCACACGGCCTATTGGCTCGATGACTCTCAGATCGGCACTCCCCAGTCGCACGGTTGCCTGAACATGCGCGAGGCGGAGTCTCGTTTCCTCTACGAATGGTCTTCGAACGGCACACCGGTCGTCGTCCACGACTGACACGCGCCTTGAGCACCATCGGCTCAACTTTGATCTTGAGTGTGGTAGGCTCAATTCTCGGCTTACGTCTGAGAGCGCCAGCCAAGAGCATCAGCAACCGCACAAAAATCCACTGGAGGCAACTATGGCTCGTGCAGTAGGCATCGACCTCGGCACCACCAATTCTGTCGTCGCCGTCCTCGAGGGCGGCGAGCCCACCGTCGTCCCGAACGCCGAGGGAGCCCGCACGACCCCGTCCGTCGTCGCGTTCGCCAAGGGCGGCGAGATCCTCGTCGGCGAGGTCGCCAAGCGGCAGGCCGTCACGAACATCGACCGCACCATCCGCTCGGTCAAGCGGCACATGGGAACGGACTGGTCCGTCCGCATTGACGACAAGAAGTACACGCCGCAGGAAATCTCGGCCCGCGTCCTCATGAAGCTCAAGCGCGACGCTGAGGCTTATCTGGGCGAGCCGGTCACGAACGCCGTCATCACCGTCCCGGCCTATTTCTCCGACGCCGAGCGTCAGGCCACCAAGGAAGCCGGCGAGATCGCCGGTTTGACGGTCGACCGCATCATCAACGAGCCGACGGCCGCCGCCTTGGCGTACGGCCTTGACAAGGCGGGCCCCGAGCAGACCATCCTCGTCTTCGACCTCGGCGGCGGCACTTTCGACGTCTCCTTGCTGGAAATCTCCGAGGGCCTCTTCGAGGTCAAGGCGACCAAGGGCGACAACCGCCTCGGCGGCGACGATTGGGACCAGCGGGTCGTCGACTGGCTGGTCAAGGAATTCAAGAACTCCCACGGCATCGACTTGGCGAAGGACAAGATGGCGCGCCAGCGGCTGCAAGAGGCGGCCGAGCGGGCCAAGATCGAGTTGTCGAGCGCCCAAGAGACGCAGATTAACTTGCCTTACATCACGGCCGGCGCCGACGGCCCCCTCCACCTTGACGCCAAGCTGACCAGGGCCGAGTTCCAGCGCCTGACCCAAGATCTGCTGGACCGCTGCCGGTCTCCCTTCAACGCCGTCATCGCGGACGCCAAGACGTCGGTGGACCGCATCGACCAGGTCATCTTGGTCGGCGGCTCGACCCGGATGCCAGCCGTCAGCGACTTGGTCAAGGAGCTGTCCGGCAAGGAGCCGCACAAGGGAGTCAACCCAGACGAGGTCGTGGCCTTGGGCGCGGCGCTGCAAGCTGGCGTCCTCAAGGGCGAAGTCAAAGACGTCCTTTTGCTCGACGTCACCCCGCTGTCTCTCGGCATCGAGGTCAAAGGCGGCGTCATGGAGAAGATCATCGAGCGCAACACGACAATCCCGACCAGGCGCGCCCAGATCTTCACGACCGCCGATGACAACCAGCCGTCGGTGCTCATCCAGGTCTACCAAGGCGAGCGCGACTTCGCCCGCGACAACAAGTCGCTCGGCAACTTCGAGCTGACGGGCATCATGCCGGCTCCCCGCAACGTGCCCCAGATCGAGGTGGCCTTCAACATCGACGCCAACGGCATCGTCCACGTTTCAGCCAAGGACCTGGCCACCGGCAAGGAACAGTCGATGACGGTGACGGGCGGCTCGGCCCTGGGCAAGGATGACATCGACCGGATGGTGCGCGAGGCCGAATCGCACGCCGAAGAGGACCGCAAACGCCGCGAAGCGGTTGAGTTGCGCAACGAGGCCGATGCCTTGGCTTTCCGGACCGAGAAGCTGTTGTCCGAGCACGACGCCGTTTTGGCCGACGATGTCAAGACTCCGGTCAAGGAGGCTGTCGACAAGCTCAAGGAGGTCCTCAAGGGGACCGACAACGACGCCGAGGTCAAGTCGGCCATGGACGACCTCAACCAGAAGGCGGCGGCGATGGGCCAAGCGGTTTACGCGGCGGCTCAGGCCAAGCAGCAGGCTGAGGCCCAGGCCAACGCCGAAGCCAGCGCGGAGGGGTCGGCGGCCGCCGGCTCTGACGACGACGTGGTCGAGGCGGAGATCGTCGACGAGGACAAGTGAGCCGATGAGGGCGGGGGCCCGCCCCCGCGGTCGCCGCCCTCGCCTCGCCTTTGCCGTCGGCTTTTTGCCGCCGGCGGACGGAGACCGAGGACGAGAACGACGGGCTCCCGCCCTATCATCTGTGGCTTGAAAGCTGCTGCCGGAATCTGTGCGAAGGAGATCCATGACTGACCCGCTGGCCCCCGAACCCGACTGGGATGACGCCTTGGAGCATCTGGTCGAGGAGTTGCGCGACAGCCCTGGCGCCGCTGGACCAGCGTCGGACGAGGTTGCTGCGGCGCCGCCTGACCTGTTGGCCGAACGGACGGCCGACCTCCAACGTCTGCAAGCGGAGTACGCCAACTACAAGAAGCGTGTCGACCGCGACCGCGCCCAGGCCCGTCAAGGCGGCGTCGAGGCGGTCTTGGCGGACCTTCTGCCGGTCCTCGACGGCATCACGGCGGCTCGTGCCCACGACGAGCTGACGGGCGGGGCCAAGCTCTTGGCGGACGAGTTGGCCAAGGTCGTCCAGAAGTACGGGTTGGCCGAATACGGCGCGGCCGGCGACCCGTTCGACCCTCACGTCCACGAGGCCCTGCTGACTGTCGACAAGCCTGGCTATGCCGTTATCTCGGTGGCCGACGTCTTCCAGCCGGGCTACGCGATCCAAGGCAAGGTTTTGCGGCCGGCCCGGGTCGCCGTGGCCCACCCCAGCGAAACTGAAGCCGATGAGCCGGCGGTCGCAGGCGAGGGCGGCGAAGCCGAGACAGGCCCTACGCCAGTTCAGACCATCGCGGCGGACCGTCCAGCTGACGCCGCCGACGGCAACAGCCCAGCTGACGGCGCCGAAGCGGACCGTTTGGCCGTCGCCGAAACGGATTGCCAAGATGACGCCGCCGATGGCAACAGCCCGGCGGACGCCGCCGTGATGGACGCCCCAGCCAGCCCAGCCAAGCCAGACCAAGCCGGCTGAGTCTAGCCAGCGGCGGCCCCGGCCAGGAGGATAGATGACAACAAAAGACTGGTTGGAAAAAGATTATTACGCCGTTCTCGGGGTCAAGAAAGACGCCGCGGCGGCCGACATCAAGAAGGCTTTCCGCAAGCTGGCGCGTGACAACCACCCTGACCGCAATCCCGGGGACAAGCAGGCCGAGCGGCGCTTCAAGGACGCTGCCGAGGCTAATGATGTCTTGTCTGATCCGGACAAACGCAAGCAATACGACGAGGCTCGCTCGCTTTTCGGTTCCGGCCTGCGTTACGGAGCCGGCGGCGCCGGTGGAAGCGGGAACGTCAGCCTCGACGACCTGCTAGGCGGCGCGGCCGGCGGCTTCGGCGGCGCGGCGGGCGGTGGTTTCGCCGACCTGTTCGGCGGGCTGTTCGGCGGCGCCGGCGGCAGTCCCGGGGCTGGCCGCAGCCGTGGCCCCCGCCGCGGGCGCGACCTGGAAGGCGAGGTGACGGTGTCCTTTGCCGCCGCCGCCGAAGGCGTTGCCGTGGCCGTGCCGCTGAGTTCCGACGTCCCCTGTCCGAGTTGCCGGGGCACGGGGGCGCGCAAGGGCAGCCAACCGCGGGTTTGTCCGGCTTGCCAGGGTTCCGGCACGGCTTCTCGCCAGTCGGGCGGTTTCGCCGTCTCCGAACCCTGCCCCCAGTGCCATGGCCGCGGTCTTGTCATCGACGACCCCTGCCCCGATTGCGCCGGTTCGGGCCGTGGCCGCTCGGCCCAAACTGTCCAAGCCCGCATCCCGGCCGGGATGGCCGACGGGCAGCGTATCCGTGTCAAAGGCAAGGGGGCCGCTGGCAGCGGCGGCGGCGCTCCGGGCGACCTCTACGTCGTCGTACACGTCCTCCCCCACCCCTTGTTTGGCCGTCAGGGCGACAATCTCACCGTGACCTTGCCCGTCACCTTCGCGGAGGCGGCGCTGGGCGCCGAAGTCGAGGCGCCGACGCTGGCCGGCGGCCCCGTCCGCCTGCGCATACCACCGGGCACCCCGAACGGCCGCACTTTCCGCGTCCGCGGCAAGGGCCTCGCCAAGAAAACCGGGCCGACCGATCTGCTTGTCACCGTGGAGGTCCAGGTGCCGCAGGAGCTGACGGCTGAAGCGGCGGCGGCGCTCCAGGCCTACGTCCGCCTGGCCGCCGAACCGGACCCGCGGGCCCGCCTCAAGGCGTCGTCATGACGGGCCGGCTGCCGCAGGTGATCGACGACGAGGCGCCGGTCTTCCTCATCTCGACGGCCGCCCGCCTGGCCGGCATGCACCCGCAGACGCTGCGGACCTACGACCGTCTCGGCCTTGTCGTGCCCAAACGGACGAAGGGCCGCGGCCGGCGCTACTCGGCCAAGGACATCACCCGCCTCCGCCTCGTCCAATACCTCTCCCAGGACGAGGGCATCAACCTCAACGGCGTCCGCCGGATCTTGGAATTGCGGGCCGAAGCCGACCGGCTGCGCCGCGACCTGGAGCGTCTGAGCGTGGAACTGCGCCGAGTCCACTCGCCGCCTCGCGGCACGCGGGTTTACGCGGCCACGGTGACCGGCGACATCTGGCCCCGCGGCCAAGTCCAGCCGCGCCTACGGGAACTCCTGCCGTAAGGATGGGCCGGGACGGCCGAGATCGGTCCGCGCGGGCGGCAGGACAGTGAAAGGTCACAGTTTGATAACATCACCCGGCTAACCCTTGATCACTCCCAGAGCGGGTGATCTTATGCACACATTGTCAATGGCGCAATGTTGGCCAAGGGAGGCGGTGATCGTCGTAATGCGCGCTTCCCAGGGTTTCCCCGAGAGATGGGTGAAGCCGCCTCGCTTGGTTGGCCGCTCAAGCATCCCAGCGAGGTTGGCTCTGCGGGAAGGCCGCCTCTCCCTCTTGGCCGCCGTCGCGCTGTTTGGCGGTGCTGCCTTGGTGGGATGCGCGGCGGCGGATGGCGCGGCTGGTGATCCCACAACCTCGGTCGCCCCGCTCCTAGTGGCCTATATCGACAGCCTGTTCGAGGACCCCGACGGAATGACCGATTTCCAGCGGGACATCTTGCTGCGAGCCCGCCAGACAGGCGCGGTCAGCGAGGCCGACTGGAAGGAGGCGAACAATCTGACCGTGGCCTGCCTGCAGGAGCGGGGTTTCCCGACCGAGGTCTCTTATGAGGGGGCTGAGACAATTTTCCAGACCTTCCCCGACCCCCAGCAGACCGACGAGCAGCGGGCTCAGATGAGGGCGGCCATAACCGATTGCAGCAAACTTAGCGTTCAAGTCAACAGTCTGTATCGCTACATCTACGGCGACCCGGCCAATCAAGACCCCAACCATGTTCCGCGCGCCATCTATGATTGCTTGATCGAGGCGGACTTGATCCCGGAATCCACGGCCTACGAGGAGTTCTTCGCCGACTTCTCCTCTCAGGGAGGGACGGAGAGCGGCAGCGGTGAGGGGGAGACCTCCCTCTACGGCCCGGATCGTGGCCCCGGCTTCCAGGAGTGCTGGGACAAAGCCATAAAATGACAAGTCAGCGGTCGTGGACGGCGCGGCTGGGCCGGCTCGGTTGACCGGTGGGGCCGCGCCTCGGCCAGGCAGCTCGTCTGGCGCTGGCTCGGCCAGAGACGGAGAAGGGGCGGCGGTGACGCGATTCGGCGGCCTGAGGCGGGTGCTGACCCCGGCCTTGATCCTTGCGGCCGTCCTGATCGTCTCGGTGGCTGTCACAACACTCTGGCTGGTCCCGCAGTCCCAGACGCCGCCGGAGGCTTTGCGGCCGGCCCCGGCCTCCTCGACGTTGCCCTTGACAGCCGAGTCGACAACCGATGACCACTCTGTCGCCCTGATCTTGACCTGGGCTGAGGCGCCGGCTGTCGTCAGCCCAACGACCGGTTTGCTGACGGCCAGCGCCTGCGCGCCGGGGGTTGTCCTGACCTCGGGAACCACCCCTTGGGCGGTTGATGGAGCCGGGCTGCTGGCCCTCCACACCAGCGCGCCGTTGTGGCGCGACTTGGCCGTGGGCTCGCAGGGGGCCGACGTGGACGCTCTGCGCCAGGAGTTGGCCCGGCTGGGACAGCCGGTCGAACTCAGCGGGCCGTTCGACTGGTCGTTGGCCGAGGCCTACCGGGCGGTCGCCCAGACGGCCGGGGCGGCGTTCTCCGCCACCGGCCTGTCCCGCGCCAACCTGGTCTGGTTGCCGGACCCCGAGGTCGTCGTCTCCGCTTGCCCGATCCTGGTCGGCGGGACGGTCCAAGCCGGCGCCACGCTGGCCGAGACGGCCGGCCAACTGGCCGCCGCCCGGATCAGCCAGACGGACGCCGGCGCCCTGCCCGGGCCTCGGGTCGCCGTGGTGGACGAGCTAGTCCTGCCGCTGACCGAGACTGGCGAGGTGGCCGACTCGGCCCAGCTGCCGGCCTTGGCCGCCACGGCCACAGCGGCCGCCCAGCGGGCCGACCCCAGCCGGTCGGCTGCCGCCGTCTATCGCCTGGCCGAGCCGGTGACCGTCTACCCGCTGCCGCCGGCGGCGGTCAAGGCCGTCGGCCAGACCGACGGCTGCGTCCTCGACCCGGCCGGAACAGCCTGGCCAGTGGAGATCGCCGGCAGCGGCCTAGGCCGCACCTTTGTCCGATTCCCTGGCGCCGACATCCCGACGGCGGTCCAACTTGCCCCGACGGCGGAGGCGGCCTGTTCATGACGGCGCCTCCGACCGGCCTGACCCAGCCTCTGGTGCGGGCCGAAGGCTTGGGCCACCGTTTCCCCGGCCAACCGTTCCTTTTCCAGGGCCTTGGCTTCACGCTGCGGCCGGGCCGCACCTACGCTGTCACCGGCCCCTCCGGCTCCGGCAAGTCAACCCTGCTCGGCCTGCTGGCCGGTTGGATTGCCCCGACCGCCGGCCGCGTCTGGCGCCAGGGGGTCCGGCAGCTCAACTGGGTCTTTCAGAATCCCCACGGCAGCCCTCGTCGGACGGCCCTCGACCACGTCGCCTGGCCTTGGCTGGCTCGCGGCCGGCCCTGGGCCGAGGCCCGCCGGGCCGCCTCGGAGCTCCTGGACCAGTTCGGCTTGGCCGGCCCAGCCGACCAGGCTTTTCGGCGTCTGTCGGGCGGTGAGGCCCAACGGCTCATGCTGGCCCGCGCCCTGGCCGCCGAACCGGAACTGCTCTTGGTCGATGAACCGACCGCCCAGCTCGACCAACACACGGCCGAGCAGGTCAACGCCGTCCTGATCCACCTGGCCAGGCGGCGGACCATCGTCGTCATCGCCACCCACGACTCCCGCACCCGCGACGCCTGCAGCGACCAACTCGACCTCACCGGCCCGCCGCCGGCCCAGCCTGGCTCTCTCCCATGACCACGCCCGACCGGCCCAGGCCAAGAGGACCAGCCCAACCAGCCGGCCCAGCCGGCAGGCCCTCTCCCATGACCACGCCCGACCGGCCCCGGGGCAGTCCGCCGCCGACCGGGCTCCGCCCCGATCCGTCAGCCGGCTCTGGTCCGGGCTCCCGCCCCGATCCCTTCGAGCCCTGGCCCGGCCTCGATCCAAGTGGCGCGCCCGCGCCGCCCTGGCCCGGCCGGACGCGCCTCGCCGATCTGTTGGCCGACTGCCACGCCGACGTGGCTTCGGGCGCCACGGGGGCTCTTTGGCTGTTGCTGGCCGTCGGCTTGATGACGGGGCTGGCCGTCTGGCTCGACACCGCCGCCACTACCAGCTTGCTGGCCGAGCGGACGGCCTTCGGCGACCGGGGAGCCGACACTTGGATCATCCAAGCCCCCGGTCTGGTCGATGGCCTGGCCTGCGACCGTCTGGCCGGCCAGCCTGGCGTCCGGGCGGCTGGCGCCTTGAGCCAGCGAGCCGACGGCCTGGCCATCGCCCAGTTGCCCGGCAACCCGGCCACCTGGTATTCGGCCAGCCCCGGCTTCGCCGACGTCCTGCCTCAGTCCACCGGGCAACTCCAGGCCGGACCGCTGCTGTCCACCGAACTAGCCGGGACCTTGAACCGCCAGGTGGGCCAACTGATCGTCGTCGAGGGCCAAGCCGTCCCGATTGGGGGGACCTACGTCTACGACAGCTCCGACGGCCGTCCGCCAGGGCTGGGCTACGCCCTCATCACGGTGGAGCCGGCTGCCCAAGCCTTCGACCAGTGCTGGCTGGATTTGACTGCCTATGACTCTCAGACTCGCGATCTGCTCTACACCGCCGTCCGGCTGTCGGGCGACGGCCAGACTGCCCCGCCCCAGCTGCTCCAGCACAACAGCAGCCTGGGCCCGCCGCCTGACTGGGCAGCTCGCTGGCGGGGCCGGCCGACCGCCTGGCTGTGGGCTGGCGCCGCGGCCGCTGGGGCCGTCATCGCCGGCCTGGCCTGCTGGCGCCGCCGTCTTGAGCACGCCTCGGCCCTCCACCACCGTCAGGCCAAGTCTGACCAGGTGGCTCAGATCGTCCTGGAGACCCTGTCTTGGGCCGTCCCCGCCGTCGCCGCCAGCGGACCGTTGATCGCCGGACTGACCGCCGGACTGCCGGCGGCCAGCCGCCGTGACCTGGCTCTGAGCGCCGCTGCCATCCCGGCCGCCAGCCTGGCCGGGACCATCCTCGGCGCCCTGGCCGGAGCGCTCGGCGTCCGCCAGCGACGGCTTTTCGCTTACTTCAAGAACCGGTGACCATTCCGCCCCGGCGGTCCTCTCGGGCATAGGGGTAAGTAAGTCAGCCGTGCAGATGGTCGTTGACGGGCTCGGCGGTCCTCTCGGGCATAGGGCTAAGTCCAGACGCGCAAGGCCCACATGTTCATCACGGCGGCGGTCCTCCCGGGCATAGGGTTAAATGTCCTCATTTCGGACGCCGCTGGAGCGGCGCGGACAGATCGGCGTGAGGACTCCCACCATCAAAAGGCCCTAGCCCTCATCCGCCGGCCGACGCCCCCTCGACTGCGAAGAGCTGATTTACGCCGTTGCCGCAGGCTGGGCCGGCGTTTATCACGTTGGTTTCAAGCGCCGCCGGCCCGGCCTGCGTGATGAAGAAATAAGGCCTGCTCGAAGCCGTTGGCGGCGGAACCCGTCCGCCGCCGCGGCCACGATCAGACCTTTATGCCCCACAGATTTGGACGCGGCAAAACTGCTAGCCGGACCCCCGGCCAGGCGAGGCTTGTCAGTCGGACAACGTGTCCATGAGGGCGAGGAGTCCGGCCACCTGGGTTTCGGCCAAGCGGGTGTCTTGGGGGGTTGTGATCGACTCCGCTTCACGGCCCAAGTGTTCAATCAGGGCGAGGGCGTCTTCGACGCCGGCTAATTGCTGGGCGATGGCCGGGGCGGCCCGGACGGCTCCGGCCGTCGCCTGCCGGACGACCGAGCGGTGGTCGGCGATGAGGCCGTGGGCGCGGTTGAGTTCGTGGACGGTCGTCGCCGCGTAGCTGGCCGTCCGCTCCGTCAGCTCTCCGACGATGGCGAAGTCGAGGTCGAGGGCCTGGCAGACCTGCCGGATGGCGTCTTGGTCGTAGGCCGCCAAACCGTCGTCGATGATCTCGACGACAAACTGGCAGAGGGCGTCGGTGTGGAGTTGCGCCAGCGCGACCTGGGAACGGGTGTCGAAACAAGTCCGCCGGAATTCCACGAGCTGACGCACGAGGTCGCGGATGATGCTTGACAACTGGGTCAGCCGCGAGGTCAAGAAGGGAGTGACCCCCGTCCGCCCGTCGCCGGCCAAGGTTTCCTCGTCGATGGCCGCCGCCGTGGCCGTCGCCGTCTTGGCGGCGTGGAGCAAGTGCGGGATGGCTTCGGACAGCGACGTGGCCATGTGCTGGATGGCGACCTGGTGGCCAGACCAGCGCCCCAGTTCGGCCGACAAGGCTTGACAGCGTATGAGCATGGCGGCCAACGGGCCTGTGGCCTGGGGCCGGGCTTGCAAGCCGACGGAGACGGCGGAACGGGCGTCCGCCTCGGCCACCAAGGCGCGCCACTGGAACTCCGCGTACGACTCGTAGCCGGCTTCGGCCAGCAGCTCGGTGAACTTGTCGTAGCCGAGGGCGGCGGCGCCGCGCCGGTTGATGCCGTGGGTTTGGGCGGCTAACTCGACGGGCCGGGTGGCCTTGTAGAGGCCGCGGGCGAAGTCCAGCAGGTCGCGCCGCAGCGGCCGGACGCGGACGGAGAGGTAGCCGTCGGGGAAGGGGGTGATCGTGGCGAAGACGGTGTAGCTGGAGCCGTCGGCCGCCAGGTTGTCGATATAGCAGCAAAATGGCCGGTCGGCGGCGATTTCATCCCACATCAGCTTGAAGACCCCGGCCGGCATGTCGGGGTGGCGGATGATCGAGTGGGGCGATCCCATCAACTGGTCACGCCGGAGGCGGGCCAGGTCCACAAAAACGGAGTTAGCCGCTGTGATGATTCCACGCCGATCTGTCACAGAGAAAAATAGTTGTCCCTCGCCGACTTCGTGGGAGAGTCCGCTGGGTTTGCAGTGCTCGGCCATTGTCGGCCAAGTGACGGATTCGTCAACCATGGGTCCCAAGCTCCTCGTGATGTCCAAGCAGCGGCCAGCGTAGCGCTGAGGCGGGACGGTTCTGATGGCGGCGCCGCGATACGGCGGATCCCGGCGGCCAGCGCTGTCTGTACCGCAAGAACGATGTCGGCCACGCCATCTGCTCGGGGGCCGGCCGCCGGCCGGCGTGTCCCGCTTCGCCAAGGCCAAGCGGCCGAGACGGCGGTTTTCCGACTCGTCTAGTCCGGCTTTGCCCCAAGGCGGCGATCTTCGGATCTAGGTGTTAGGCTCGGAAAGCGCGTTCCCGCCGTGACCTAAGGCCCAAGGACTTGCGGGGCTGGAATATGCTCGGGCCGAAGGTGATTTCGCCGGGTCCGTCACCCACGGCCTCAGGGCGCGCGTGGTGCGAAGGAGGTGGCGTGAGCAGCGACTCGTGGCTTGCGACTCCCTGGGTCGGCGGCTTGCCGGCCGCCAAAGCCTCGACCGAGGTTGAGCCTCTCGCGCTGTCCGTGACCGATGAGAACGGCGTCATCACCGACGTCAACGATGTTTTCTTGGCCTGGACCCGTTTTGCCCGCGAACGCCTCCTCGGCGCCGCCCATTCGACCGTCCGCCACCCGGGGATGCCAGGCGGCCTGTTCAAACTCGTCTGGGACCGTCTCAAGGTTGGCAAACCGGCCTGCGCCTATCTCCAAAACCTGCCGGCCGACGGCAATACGTACACAGCTCTCGTGACGATCAGCCCCACCCTCGGCGGCTATCTGGCGGTGGCCCAGAAGCCTTGCCGGCCCGAAGCGGCCGAAGCCGTCGAAAAACTCTATTCATCTGTCCGCAGCGCTGAATTCCAAGCGCGCGATGACGGGGCCGACGCTCAGACCGCTTCGGTGCACGGCGCCGAATTGCTGGCCGACCTTTTGCGCCAACTCGGTTTCTCTTCCTACGACGATTTCATGTGGACGGCCTTGCCGCAGGAGGTGGACGAATACTGCCGCCGGGCGCCTGGACCGCGCAGCCCGGACGACGCCGGCGGCTCCGCCGCCGCGGTCCTGGCCGCCAGTTGCGACTTGGCCCGCGAGCTGATGCCCTGGTCCCATCAACAGGCTGAGTTGCTCAGCACCTGGGGTTCGCTGTCGAAGACGCTTGTCTCCCTCAAACCCATGGTCGACGACGCCAAACGGGCCGCCGACTCGATCAGCCAGGAGATCGACCAGGAAGACTCTTTCAACGCCATGCGCTTGTCGATCACGGTTTGGGCGTCGATGATCGCGGAGATCGAGAAGGTCATCGCGGACTTGCCCGGCGACCTCTTGGCGCTCCGCCAGGCCTGCGCTCAGACGCGTTTTTGGATCGGCTTGGCCCAGATCCACACGGAGATGATCGGCCAATTCGCCACCGGCTTTTCCGACCCGGAGATCCTAGAGCGTTCGCGGGGGGCGGTCAGCCAGTTGTGCACGACGCTGGACCGCGACTTCGACGACCTGAGCTGGCGTATGGAGAAAAACGCTCGTTTTGCCGCGACGGTGGCCGAACGCATCCAATCCCTCCATGACCTGTTGGCCATGCCGCGAGATCTCATCGGCAACTGGAAGGCGATGACGGAAGGCCGCGACGACGCTTTCGTGACCCGCCTGCTGCCCGAGGTCGACCATCAGCTGGCCTTGGCCGGCGACACCTTGGCCATGCTCCAGACTCTGGCCGACCAGTGCCTTGCCATCGCCGTCGTCCAGCCCATGGACACGGCCCACCAGTGCGTCCGGCGCATCCAGCGGTCCGTGGCCTACGTCCCCGAACAAGAACCCCTGCGGGTGACCGCCCAAGGCGGCAGCCGGCGGCCGGAGGCGGCCTTCCCGTCCGCCGGGCCGGTTGGCGCCGACAGCGGCCGGCCGCGGCCTGTCGCCTATCCGACTGCGCCCTACCAGGCCACTGCCTACCCGTCTGCGCCCGCCGGCCGGGCCGCGTCCGGTTCCGCGCCGCGGCCAGCCCCGGCCGCCGCCGGACCGCCGCCGCGGCCAGTCCCGCCCGCTGCCGCCACATCAAGCCCCGCCTGGCCAGGTTCGACAGGCCCCGTTTCGCCTGCCCCGGCCCCCGTCTCACCCGCGCCGGAGCGCCGGAACTCCTGGGATGAGCCCACCCAGGCTTTCCCCCGCCCCTCTCTTGACCAGACTTTCCCCCGCATCCCCAGGGTTTACGCGCAGTTGTCCGCCGACGACTCGGCCCAACCGCCGCCGCCACCGCCCGTCTATTCGCAACTGCCGCAAACGCCGTAGCCCCAGCAGCATGCGACGCCGAGGCTCCATTGGCTTCGCCGTCAGCTTGCCAGCGCCAGGGATCCTGGCTGCCGCCGCCCGAATTTGAGCTGAAGCCGCGGCTGGAACTGGGCTGCGGCTTGCGTGGCCGGGTGCTCGCCACGGGAAAAACTATTGAGGCACTGATCCTCCCCCTCGGACAGCGTCTCTGAGTCCCTCCGGGGACTTGGCTTTCGGGGGGGGTGGGCAGGATTCAGGCTGGGTCTCTGACTAGTCTGGGAAGTGCGATATCCGCCTAGTTTTGGAGTTTTGCCATGTCACTCCGGTTGACTCACTTTCCCGCCCTTGTCGGCGGTCTCGTCCTTCCTTTGGTTCTGGCTTTTGCGGCTGCTTTCGCTCCGGCTGCTCAGGCGGAGGAGTCTGGCGGCGTCGTCCCGGATCTCGCTTTCCGGGCTTGCCTCAACGGCTATCTGAAGGCGGCGGCCGACGCTCCCATCGCCGCCGACCAGCTAACCCATCTGACCCGAGTGGACTGTAGCGACTCGCAGATCGCTTCCATCGCCGGAGCTGAACACCTTGCCAACCTCAGCGAGCTTTACCTTAGCGGCAATCAGGTTTCGGACCTGGCGCCGTTGAGCGGTTTGACTGGTCTCACGTATCTTTACCTTGACGATAATCAGGTTTCGGATTTGACGCCGTTGAGCGGTTTGACTGGTCTCATCGATCTTGTCCTTGGCGCCAATCAGGTTTCGGATTTGACGCCGTTGAGCGGCTTGACTGATCTCAGCAATCTTTCCTTTAACGCCAATCAGGTTTCGGATTTGACGCCGTTGAGCGGCTTGACGGGTCTCACCGAGCTTGACTTTCCCTCCAACCAGGTTTCGGATTTGACGCCGTTGAGCGGTTTGACTGGTCTCGATGGTCTTGCCTTTGGCAGCAACCAGGTTTCGGATTTGACGCCGTTGAGCGGTCTGACTGGTCTCGTCTATCTTGCCTTTGGCAGCAACCAGGTTTCGGATTTGACGCCGTTGAGCGGCCTGACGAGTCTCAACGATCTTTACCTTGACGATAATCAGGTTTCGGATTTGACGCCGTTGAGCGCTTTGACGGATCTCACTATTCTTTACCTTTCTGTCAATCAGGTTTCGGATGTGGCGCCGTTGAGTGGTTTGACGGGTCTCAGCTATCTTTCTTTTGGCGTCAACCAGGTTTCGGATTTGACGCCGTTGAGTGGTTTGACGAGTCTCAGCCATCTCGCCCTTGGCAACAACCAGGTTTCTGATTTGACGCCATTGAGCGGCCTGACGAGTCTCATCGGTCTTTCCCTTGACGGCAATCAAATCTTAGACCTGACGCCACTCGATCCCATCGACAGAGAGGGCTTCGGGTTGGGCGCCGGGATGCAGGAGGCGGTCTGGACTGTCGATCCTGGGACTTATCCTTGGCCGATCAGCCAGTTGACTGGCAACGACTCCCCTCTCACTTTGAAGATTGTCAGTGGTGACGACATCGCTGTCATCGACTCAGACGCCCACAGTGTTTCTTTCTCTGCTCCCGGCGCCGTCGAGCTGGCCTGGACCGCTTCCCGCTACCCTTCGCCGGACTACACATATTTCAACGGCCGCCTGACCGTGACTGTCGCCGGGGAGACCACGCCGACGCCTACGCCTGAGCCTAGTGAGTCGGTTGTTCCTGAGCCTTCTGGTTCTCCTGAGCCCACATTGTCGCCTGTTCCTGAGCCTAGTGAGTCGGCTGTTCCGGAGCCTTCTGATTCTCCTCAGCCAACGCCGTCGGCGGATGCCAGTGTGTCTCCCCAACCGAGTGAGCCGACGCCGCCGGCTGAAATCGGACTGCCAAGCACTGGCGCCGCGGCTTCTCTCAGGCTGGCGGCTTGGGCGTTGTTTGCCTTTGGACTTGGCCTTGTCTGCTTTGGGTCTGGCCTGTTGACCAGCTCCTACGGCCGTAGGCGCTGACCGTCTTCAGTCCGCCTCTCAAAATTTAAGGCCTTAGCCTGCGGGGGTCCGCCGATTGATTGTCGGCGGACCCCCGTTTCTCTTGTGTCAAAGCCCGCCGCCAATAGAATTGAGAACATTATGATTGGCTCAAGCGGGAAAACAGATTCTGGCCCCGCAGTTCCTACCCAGGCTAGCGTCGCTGAGCTTAAAGCCATCATGCGGAGTTGGCGCAGGGGGCGCGCGACGCTGACTTTAGGCCAAGCGCTGTCAGATGGCTATATAGCTGTTGTAGGTGTTTTGGTGATTGGCGCGATGCTGTGGGGTGGGATTCGCCTAGCTCAAAGTGGCGCCGCTGTCTGCGGCACGGCAGGTTGTGCCATTGGACGGACCCTTCTGCCGTGGGTCGCGGCGTTGACGCTTTTCACGGCGGCCTTAGCCGTCGCCCGCTTACTGGGTCCGGTGGTCGCCTCGGCGGCGGAGGGAACCTGGCTGCTAGACACACCGATCAATCGGGCTAAATTATTGCGCGGCCGCTTGCTGGCGGTGGTGTTGGTCCAGGTGGCCGGCAGCGCGCTTGCAGTCAGCGCTGTCATGGCTTTGGCAGGCTACAGCCCACGGCAGATTGTCTTGTGGGCGGCGGCTTTCGGATTGGGCGGGGGCTGGTTGACGGCCGCGGCGGCCGTCGAGCAGACCTATCTGAGAAATTGGGCCATGAACACACTCCAGTGGTTGTGTGGGATGGCCGCGGTTGGCATGTTGGTGACAGTGACGGGAATGGGAGCCGGATGGTTTGCCACCAGCCTCTCCGAATCGTTGTGGGATCGCCTTACGGGCGGTTTCGGGATCGTGGCGGCGGCCGGTCTGCTGCTTTGCAGCCTGTGGGCGCTAGCCAGGTTGGACCACATCCATCGCGGGCGGCTGGTTTCGGGCGGCAGTTTGATTGCCAGTTTGCAGGGAGCTGCCTACGCGCTTAATTTTGCTTTGCTGTGGGATATTTTGACAGAGCGGTCGGCGAAGAACATCGGTCATGTCATGCCGCGAACCGGCCGGGGGCGCGGAGCGTGGGCGGTGGTTTGGCGTGATGTGCAGCGGCTAACTCGATATCCGCGCCGTTGGGGCTTGTTTTCAGCCAGCGTCGGAGTTCCCTACGCGGTCAACGCCTTGGGTTTCCAAGCTTTCGCGCCGACAGTTTCCGCTGTTGTCCTGTTGGTGGCTCTGGTTCCGTTCTTGGGGAGCCTGAGGGCTATGGCGCGGACTGCCAGTTTGCCCCGGCTCTTTCCGATGTCGGAAATTGGCGTGCGATTGTCTACCTCGGCGGTCGCGGCTGGTGTGGGTTTGCTGTGGGCCTTGCTCGCCACACCATCTTTTCTTTGTTTTGATGATTCGAAGTTAGGCTGGGCTGAAGGGTTTGCCTGGTCAGTCGTGACAGCCGCAGCAGGTCTGTTGGCTGCCATCCGGTGGGTTTCAGCGCCGCCAATCGATTACGGCCAACCACTTCTTCAGGTTGGTTTTGGCGCTGTGCCGCCAACGCTGACGGGAGACGTCTTTCGAGGTTTCGACTTCATCGCGTTCATCACCATTCCGTTAGTTCTTGGCTGGCCGGTAGGACTTTCGTTAGGCGGCGCCATCAGTTGTGGCTGTTCCGTCTCGGGGGCGCCGGAACTCTTGCGACGCAAGAGATTGGAGAGGCGTCGTGCGAAGAAGGAGCGGCGGGAGGCGCAGCTGATAAAGGCGACTCTGACATGAGGACGCGTAGGCGTTCGTGGCCGAAGGCCTGGCGCGGGTTGGCCTGCGGCCGTCTGGGCGCACGGCCGATCAGCCTCGGTTTGACGCGGCGGCCGGCGCTTTGGGCTTCGAGCCGAGTTCGCTTGGGGCAGCGGAAATCCCATGGCTGCGACAGTGTGTCCCAGGCAGGCGGGCAAGCCGTCTGGTGGTAAGTCGTGGTCAGTTAGTTATGGCTGGATGCTCAATCGGGTGTAGGCTGGGCGCATGGAAACTTTGGAGAGTCAAGTTGTTGTGATTCCGCCCGCGTCGGTGCGGTTGAACCCGTCCCGGGACTCTGACTGGGCGAGATCGGTGCTGACGTTCGTGGAAAAGGCCACGAGTGAGGGCAAGACGGTGACGGTGGTCGCCGATGAGCGGCTGTACTCGCCCCAGGAAGCCGCCGAGGCAGCGCATGTGTCGAGGATGACGATTCAGCGGCGCATCGAAGACGGAACGATCAAGGCCTTCAAGAAGGGTTCTCACTGGCGTATCAGAAAATCTGATCTTGACAGTTACCGTGACCGGATGTGGGCTGAGACCGCGGCGGTCATGGCCAATGACTTCTGACCAGGTGCGCGTCTTCCTTGACGCTGATGTGCTGGCCGCGCCCATGACGCGCACCTTGCTCATCGTGACTTCGACCAAGAGAGGGTCGAGGTTTCAAGTCTGCTGGAGCCAGGCTGTCGAGTGGGAGGCTGATCGGGCTCTGCGCCCCGGCCAAACTCCCGTGGCCGAAGTGCGGGGCCGGTTCGATTGGGGCACGGCTGTCTTGGGGCCGGCTGCGACCCCGGAGGCGATGGAGGCCTTGTCGGATACGGCGGCGACAGATCGGCACGTCTTGGCCGCGGCCAAGGCCGCTGGCATACGGGTGCTGGTGACGCGCAATGTCCAGGACTTCGGGCGTGGCGATCTGGGTGATCTGGGCGTGTCGGCTGTGCATCCGGATCTGTTTTTGGCGCACATGCTGGGCGAGGCTGAGTATCGGCAATCATTGGCAGCCATGGCAGCCGGGAGATTGCGCCCGCCCAACACGCCGGAGACGTTGCACGCGGCGTTGGGTTCTGGGCATCCGAGGCTGTTCGAGGCGATGCGAACGGTGTTTGCGGGGGTCGAGCCGGCCGCGTCGCCTGACAGCCCTCCCGCCGAGGTGTTCCGGGGGAACCGTTGCCTGGTGTGCGGGAAACCTCTGAGCGACCCGGGGTCCCTGGCCGTAGGTGTCGGCCCAGAGTGCCGTCGTAGGTGAGGCCGGGGGCCAGCCCCACAAGCGAGGCGTTGGCGCGCAAAGAGTCTGAGGCGCGCCGTCGATTGGACTCCAGCCGTACCCACGGTTAAAGTTGAGCCACTCAGACTCAACTTTGGATACGGAGTTCTTCTCGCCCCATGGACACCGACAAACTCACCGCCATGAGCCGGGACGCCTACACGGCGGCCATCCGGCTGGCCCTCACCCACGGCAACGCCAGCGCCCAGCCTGTCCACCTGTTGGCCGGGCTCCTCCTCATCCCCGACAACACCGTCGGGCCGCTGATGGCCCAACTCGGCGCCGACCCGGCCGCCATCGCCGCCGCCGCCGACACCGCCATCAAGAAACTGCCCAGCGCCAAGGGCGCCTCCGTCACCCAGCCGACCCTGGACGGCGCCTTGGCCCGCGTCCTGGCCGAGGCGGAAACCCAGGCCCAGGCCATGGGAGACCAGTTCGTCACGACCGAGCACCTCCTGATCGGCCTCAGCTTGGCCGAGTCAGAAACCCAACGCCTGCTGAACCAGCACGGCGTCAGCGCCGAACCTCTCATCGCCGCCTTCCAGGCCGCCCGCGGCGGCAAACGCGTCACCTCGGCCGAAGCTGAAGGCGGCGAATCGGCCCTGGCCAAATACTCGGTCGACCTGACCGAGCGGGCCCGTGAAGGCAAACTCGACCCGGTCATCGGCCGCGACCAGGAAATCCGTCGTGTCATCCAGGTCTTGGCCCGGCGGACCAAGAACAATCCCGTCCTGATCGGCGAGCCCGGCGTCGGCAAGACCGCCGTCGTCGACGGATTGGCCCAAAGGATCGTGGCGGGCGATGTGCCAGACTCTCTCAAGGGCCGCCGCCTTGTCTCCATCGACTTGGCCTCAATGGTCGCCGGGGCGAAATACCGGGGCGAATTCGAGGAGCGTTTCAAGGCCGTCCTGACCGAGATCCGCGACGCCGAAGGCCAGGTCATCACCTTCATCGACGAGCTCCACAGCCTCGTCGGCGCGGGCGCTTCCGAGGGCGCTTTGGACGCCGGCAACATGATCAAGCCCATGCTGGCCCGCGGCGAACTGCGGATGATCGGGGCCACGACTCTCGACGAGCACCGCGAACGGATCGAGAAAGACCCCGCTTTGGAACGCCGCTTCCAGCAGGTCTACGTCGGCGAGCCCTCGGTCGAGGAGACGGTCGCCATCTTGCGCGGCCTACGGGAACGCTACGAAGCCCATCACAAGGTTCGTATCACGGATTCTGCTTTGGTTGCCGCCGCTAGCTTGTCGAACCGCTACATCACCTCCCGCCAGCTGCCTGACAAGGCCATCGACCTGGTGGACGAGGCCGCCTCGCGGCTGCGTATGGAAATCGACTCCTCTCCCGAAGAAATCGACGAACTGCGCCGCCAGGTCGACCGCATGACAATGCAGCAATTCGCCTTGGAGAAAGAAGACGACCCGGCTTCGGCCGAGCGGCTGGCCCGCCTGCAAGCCGCCCTGGCCGACGCCAAAGAACAACTGCGGGGCTTGGAGGCCCGCTGGGAGAAGGAGAAGGCCGGCCTCAACGAGGTCGGGCGGATCACCGAACGGATCGACCAGGTCCGGGTCGAAGCCGACCGGGCTCAGCGCGACGGCGACCTCACGAAAGCATCCGAGTTGCTCTACGGCGAGCTGCCTCAGCTTGAAGCCCAGCTGGCCCAAGCCGCTTCGGCCGACCAGGCGCGGGCCATGGTCTCAGAAGAGGTCGGCGCCGCCGACATCGCCGAGGTCGTGTCGGCTTGGACCGGCGTGCCCGTCGGCAAACTCCTCCAAGGCGAACAAGAAAAACTCCTCGGTCTGGAAGAGCGGGTCGGCGCCCGCCTGATCGGCCAAACCGAAGCCGTCGCGACCGTCGCCGACGCCATCCGGCGGGCTCGGGCCGGCTTGTCCGACCCCCAGCGGCCGACCGGTTCCTTCCTCTTCTTGGGTCCGACCGGCGTTGGCAAAACCGAGTTGGCCAAAGCGGTGGCCGAGTTCCTCTTCGACGACGAATCCGCCATGGTCCGCATCGACATGAGCGAATACTCCGAGAAACACGCCGTCTCCCGCCTGGTCGGAGCGCCCCCCGGCTACATCGGCTACGAGGAGGGCGGCCAGCTGACCGAGGCGGTGCGCCGCCGCCCGTATTCGGTCATCTTGTTGGACGAAGTCGAAAAAGCCCACCCGGAGGTTTTCAACATCCTCCTCCAGGTCCTCGACGACGGGCGCCTGACCGACGGCCAAGGCCGGACCGTCGACTTCCGCAACACAATTATCATCTTGACCTCGAACATCGGCTCCCAGTTCATCACCGACCCGACGATGGACGAAGAGCAGCGCCGCGAAGAAGTCCTCGGCCAGGTCCGGCTGGTCTTCAAACCGGAGTTCTTAAATCGGCTTGACGACATCGTCGTTTTCAATCAGCTGACCCGTGACGACCTGGCTCGGATCGTGGAGATCAGCCTCGGCCGCTTGAACCGCCGCCTGCTCGAGCGCCGTATCACCATCGATTTGACGAAGGAAGCGCGGGAGTGGCTGGCGGACCGGGGCTACGACCCGGCCTACGGGGCGCGGCCTTTGCGCCGCCTCATCCAAACGGCGATCGAAGACCCCTTGGCCAGACAGGTGCTGGCCGGCCACGTGGCGGACGGCGACAAGGCCGCCTTTGACGTCGGCGAGTGGGGCGACGAACTGGTCTTGACGGCCCCGCCGACGGCCGCCGCGGACCAGGGCTAAGAGGCGCGGGAAGCCTGAGCTTGGGGTGGAAAAGTTTCCCATGGCGGCCAGAAGCGCGGCGGACCCGGGCCAAGAGGCACAGAAAGCCCAAGCGAAGTGGCCGCGCCCGCGGGCGGCCAGGGCCAGCAGCGCGGTTTTGGAGCGGTCAGGCCAAGTGCAGCGAATCCGCCAACGACGCCGCGAAAGCTTGGCCTGTGCCCGCCGGCACGGTCGCTTCCAGCCGTAGGCGCTGGCCTTGCTGGTCGATGAGGTCGATGAGGATGTCATCGACCGAGACGTAGGAGTCGACGCTGATGACGCCGACGGCGCCGCCGCGCTCAAAACCCCACAGCGTCGTGCTCGGCGCGACCCAGCCTTCGCCTATTTCCGTGACATCCGTCGGATACGTCCAAACCTGGAGGCAAGCCGGCAAGCCCGAGGCCGCCTCTGGCAGGTCGTAGGAGGTGAACTGGCCTTCGTAGCCGTCTGGCAGCGTCACAGCGCAAGAGCCGTCCTCATCGGCGGCGGCGGTCTTGGGAAGGCTGTAAGCCCAATCGGCCTGTGTCACAGGCGAGCCCGCGGCCGGGGCCGGGTCAGCCGCGTCGGAGGCCGTCAAGAGGGGCAGCCGGGACATCTCCTGGCCGCTTAGCAAGGCGCCGTCCGAGTGCGTCACCGAGCCTTCCGAGAAACCGACGATGACGGATGTCTGGTCGACGGCGGCCACGATGAAAGTGATGTAGGCGTGGCTCTGTTCGTAGCGCGGCGTGTCGGCGCCTTCGACCTGGATCGGCCGGAAATAGCTGATGGAGGCTGTCAACTGGAGTTCCTCCGTCGCCTGCCCGGCCGCGACGCTGACCGCTTCGAGGCCTGTCACGTAGACCCGCTGCTGGCCGAGCGTGTAGGGGATCGGGGCGGCGGGCGTCAGACGGCCGATGTAGCGGTGGCGGTCGGCCCGTTGGGCGGCGGTCTCAGCTTCCTCGACGTCGGCGAAGAAGGCGGCCGGCAGCCCCTCTTGCCGCCAAGCCTCGTAGTCCTGGTCGAGCGCCCAAGAACCGTGGGCGGTGAAAGAGATGAGGCCGCCGTCAGGGTCGAGGTAGGAGTAGAAGGAGCCGCCGTATTCCTGTGAAAAATAGCCGCCGTCGGTTATCCGTTCCGCTGCGGTCGCGCGGTTGAAGGCCGTGTCATCCCAGGCCACCTCAGAGTCGGCCCACTCGTTGACGAGGAAGGCGGCGACCACAGACCAAGCGCTCTCGACCCACGGCTCGCTGAAAGAGACTTCCTGGCCCTCCTCGGTCGCGGGCGTCAAGAGCTTGTCGAGATCGAGGTCGAGGACCGGCGAGTCGTCGGACAGCTGGAGGGGGTTCCAGTCGCCGTAGGCGTCCGTCCGCACGTTGTCCGACAAGCCTATGCCGAGCGCGACAGCCGCCGCCGACATGCGGGCGTCGGCGGACTCGCCCAGGGCGGTCAGATACGTGGCGGGCTCGGACCGGCGTGTTGAAGAATCCGCGGACTCCGAGGGGGCGGGCGCGTTCTGCCCAGTGCAGCCCGCCGCGACGGCGGCCAACGCGGCGGCCACGGCGGCGGCCCGCCAACGGCGTGAAAATGACTTGTTCATGGAGGCCTCCCGAATCCCTGCCACGATACGGGGCGCGGCCCGGGCCTGTCACGTAGGCGGCTAAAACCGGCGGTTGGCGGTGGGGTTTGGGTCTACGGCCTCCTCGGCCCGTAGGCGTTTTCTGGTTGTTTACGGAAAGTTCCAGCCGGTGGCTGTTACCTAGGTTGGCGTGGGAAAACAGCCGCTTACTGAGTTCGAGCATATTCGGTTGGTTTGGATTGGCGGCGGTTGGGTTCTAGGGGTGGCGCGTGCCGGCGGCAGAGCTATCCGTCCAGCCTTGATAACAGTTCCTTGATCACCAGATCAGCGGCGGCAGCGACGTCGTAATCGATGGGTTTGCGCGCAGTGAGGCGAGTGATGTCGTCTCTGAACTGCGGGTCCTCGACTTTGGCCCGGAGGTTCGCAACTGCCAGTGCGGAAGTCAACCCTTCTGGACGGTAGTGGGGTGAAGGCGCCCAGGATTGCGGTTGGATCGACGCGCAACTGCGTCAGCGCCAACCACAGGTCAAACAGGTCTCGGCCCTTCGATCGCTGGTATAGCGCGCGAATCTTCGTGGCGGCTAACTCAGGTGTTTGGAAGGAGAGGATCTCAGCGTCATCGCTCCACCACCTTGAGACAACTCGGAAAGGCACTCTGACGTGCGGCAAGGCGGGGGAACGTTCGTGAGTGTTCATCTCAATCTTGATACGCAGCGGCACGCCATCGTCGGTGGCGGTGCGCCACAGCACCCTGGGATGCGCTCCGACCTGCGAGTTTGTCTTAAATCCGATCTCGTCGCCGATCTGACGCAGCGTCGTCAGCAGTGGCCCCACGGTAGAGGCGGTAGAACGCACGTAGTCGAGGTCTTCGCTGTAACGCAGCGGAAATGGCAGGTGCAATTTATGGAAGGCAGTGCCGCCGCGGAACACCAACTCGTCACCTAGGAAAGGGTGCGCCGCAATGGCGCAGATGGCTCGTGAGAGTAGGAGGTCTTGCTCTATCTGGGCCCGCTCCGGCCATGGATGTGTGACACCCCAAGCGGTGACCTCTCTGGCTGGAATCATGTGTCGGGCTCTACTTCCTTGTTGATGACCAGGCTCCACGCCGGGTCAGTGCTCCCGCGGCGCGGGAAAGACGGATGCAGCAGAGACGGAGCGATGGCCTCGGTTCGTGCCGCCTGACGCAACGGTTCTAGGTCAGCGAGGTCGGTGAATGTGGCGATGATCCACCCGACCCGGCGCGCAGACGCCACAGGGAACCACTTCGCCGCTTCGGCCACGGCCGCACCGCTCAGGCCCGCCTCGGTGACGAGATCGACGATAACGTTGGCCGCGTTGTCGAGCCCCCCGGCAAGGTCAATGTCGGTGGCCACATCGAGCGCTGTCACGGCGGGGGTTGAGAATGGCACATCGCCGCCGTAGGCGCGCACCATGTCAGTCGGCGCCCGCCCTGCGCGTTCACGGCGATTGAACTCAAACCGCACTCGGCCCACCGTGCGGTCGGCGACTCTGCCATCCACGGCGACCTGGAACACCTGAGGAGCATGATGAGCAGCGCCGTAGCGTGAAGCCGCGCTCAGCCAGCCCACGTAGTAGGCGACCCCGAAATGCCGAGCGAGGTCAGCGATCAGTTCAACCCCGGGCGGGCCGCCGGCGGCACGATGCTCGGGGCGCACGGGAACCCACAGCCCTCTGGCTGGGGACACCCATTCGCCGCGCTTGATTGGGGCCGCCAAACGCACTCGGACATGGCCTTCGGGCACATTCAGCAACTTGCTGGCTTCAGCGGTGGTCAATGCCGACAATCCCTGCGACAGCGTCCAGTCAGCGGCTTGCGCCGCGCGAACCACGCCAGCTCTCACTTCTGTCGTCATGTGCGGTATCGTAACATAAACCGTTACGTTAGTAGCGTTGACGATCAGTCTTGGTGAAGATGACGCCTCATAATGATTTCGGCAACTCGATGAACCACGCTGGGCCGTAGTCCTACCGGTTTCCGATGTCCCGAGACGTCCCAGAGAGCGGATGACGGGAATCGAACCCGCACTGTCAGCTTGGGAAGCTGATGTTCTGCCATTGAACTACATCCGCGCGGCGAGGTCCCGCCGTGGGGGCCTCAAGCATAGCCGGGCCGGCCGCGCCAGTGCGACCGCGCGACGAGACTCATGGTTATGGCCCGCGTGGCGGGGGCCTGTGCCTCACGGTTTTTTGCCCGCGTAGCGAACCCCTCTCCACAGCCGTGGCGGGGGCCGCCACGGTGGGCGGATGGGA
>JAIRXC010000217.1 GCA_031268515.1 Propionibacteriaceae bacterium | reverse complement strand
CCACGTCAACGCCGGCGGGGACGGCGTCGAGCGCGTCGCCGGGATGGAAGAAACGGGGTTCGCCGGGAGCTTCGATGACAATGCCGATGTTGCCGATTCGGGGGATGTCGCGGTGGATGACCGCGTGCGACCCGCCGACGGCGGCGATACGGACCCGGCCAAGGCTGTGAGAAGAGCCGGCGGCGAAGCGGCGGGCGGACGGCAGATCCCACTTGTCGGGCACGCTGGGTTCGGCCAGCAGGACGGCTTCAGGGTTGGCGGCCAGAAGGCCAGGCAAGTGCCGCTGGTCGATGTGGTCGGCGTGTTGATGCGTCACGACGATGGCGTCAAGTCCGGCCAAGCCGTGCCAGGCGCTGGAAAAATCACCAGGGTCGAGGAGGATGCGGCAGCCGGCGGTTTCGACAAGGACAGCCGCGTGGCCAAGATGGCTGA
This sequence comes from Propionibacteriaceae bacterium, assembly GCA_031268515.1. Classification (GTDB taxonomy): domain Bacteria; phylum Actinomycetota; class Actinomycetes; order Propionibacteriales; family Propionibacteriaceae; genus WQYJ01. The sequence goes on along the minus strand of JAIRXC010000217.1, from coordinate 2,370 downwards.
TCTGCATGATGGGAACTCCTTATTCTTCAGGTGGCGGGCAGCCCGAAAACCGCGGGCGGCGGCGCGCTCCTTCGAGCTTAGAGGCCGCGCCGCGGAGAATCAGCCAAACCGGACGGCGCCAAACAGGCGGCGGAGCGCACGGCGGGAGCGCGGCGTGACGGCGAGGCCGGAGAAAACGGCGCCGCCTCTCACCAGCCGCCTCTCACAAGTCTTCGGCACGGTCGGCCGCCTGCCCTAGGCGACACTAAGATCAGGTCATGGCAGATAACCCCTCCTCCCCTGTGACCGTCTTGAGTTCAGCCCGCAGCTGGGATCTGCTGGCCAGCCAGCGACTCGGCCGTGTCTTCTTCCCCGTTGACGGCCGGCCGGAAATCTTCCCCGTCAACTACATCGTGGACGGGGAGACTTTGGTTTTCCGCACGGCCGAAGGCACGAAACTCGACAGCGCCAGCCGCTCCCAACAGGTGGCCTTCGAGGTCGACACCTGGGACATCGAACACGGCTATTCCGTCGTGGCCCGAGGGACGGCCACGCCGATAACCGACCCGGCCGAGATCGCCCACGTCGAAACACTCAAACTCAAGCCATGGGTGCCGACTGCCAAAACCACATTTGTCCGCATTGCGGTCTCTGACATCACCGGCCGCCGTTTCGCCTTCGGTCCCGATCCGATCGGCAAATACCGCTGACCGCCTGACTTCTCGGCCTCGCCGCCGGACCAGCCGCACCGCCGTCAGGCGACCTCGTCAAAGCCGGTTTCCGCGAGAAGCTCGATCTCACGGACGTAATCGGCGACCCCCGGATCGCTCAGCTCGGGGTCCTTCGCCACAACTCGTTTGGCCGCCTCACGGGCCTGCTTGATGAGTTCGGCGTGCTCTAACACCCGAAGCAGCCGAAGACTCGACTTGGAACCGGACTGACTGGCCCCGAGGACATCGCCCTCGCGGCGTTGGGCGAGGTCGGCTTCCGCCAAGGCGAAACCGTCGTTATTTTTCGCCACAAACTCCAAACGGCCGCGGGCCGCGCTGCCCTCGGGGGCGCCAGTCAGCAAAAGACAGACCCCCGGTTGGGACCCCCGGCCAATCCGGCCGCGCAATTGGTGGAGCTGCGAGATGCCGAAACGCTCCGCCTCCCCGATCACCATGGCCGTCGCGTTGGCCACGTCAAGCCCGACCTCGACCATGCTCGTCGCCACGAGGATGTCGAGGCGGCCGGCCGCGAACTCCGACATGACGGAATCCTTCTCAGCCGCGGGCAAACGGCCGTGGAGGAGGCCGAGCCGAAGCCCCGCCAGCGGCCCCGTTGAGAGGCGTTCGAACGCTTCGACGGCCGAGCCGAACCAGACCCCGTCTTCGACCGGGTCGATCCGGGGAGTCACGACGTAGGCCTGCCGGCCCGCCTCTGCCTCTTCTCGGACGCGCTGCCAAACCCGCTCGGCCCAAGCTGGTTTGGCCGCGTAGTCCACCGTGACCGTCGTCACGGCGGCCCGGCCCCGCGGCAAGTCGGACAAGGTGATGAGGTCGAGATCGCCGAACACCGTCATGGCGACCGAGCGCGGGATCGGCGTCGCCGTCATGACGAGAACGTGGGGATGGGAGCGTTGCCGCCCTGTCAAAGCGTTGCGCTGCTCGACCCCAAACCGGTGCTGTTCGTCGATGACGACGAGGCCTAAATCCGCAAACTCGACTGATTCGGCCAGCAGGGCGTGAGTGCCGACGACGAGACCGGCCTGGCCCGAGGCGATGCGGCGGCGGCTGTCGTTGCGGACGGCGGCGGGGCCGGAGCCGGTCAAGAGCGCGACCTCGGTCGCCGCCGCCCCCCCGACCAGTTGGCCTTGGCCAAGTTCGCCAAGCAAACCGGCAATGGTCCTGGCGTGTTGCTGGGCCAGCACCTCGGTCGGGGCGAGGAGGACGGCTTGGCCGCCAGATTCGACAACCTGGAGCATCGCCCGCAGCGCGACGATGGTCTTGCCGGAGCCGACTTCGCCTTGAAGCAGGCGGCGCATGGGCCGGACGCTGGCCAGATCGGCGGCCAGTTCCTCGCCGACGGCCCGCTGCTGCTCGGTCAGCGTGAACGGCAAACGGGCGTCGAAGGCGGCCACGAGGCCGTCCTTTTGGCCAGGGCGGGCGATGGCCGTCTGGCGGGAAACGTCAGCCCGGCGGTAGGCCATGGCGGCCTGGGTGGCGAAGGCCTCGTCGAATAAGAGACGCCGCAAGCCCTCCTCGTGTTCGGCGCGGTTTCGAGGCAGGTGGACGGCCCGGAAAGCCGCCTCCAAATCGAGCAGGCCGAGATCGCGGCGGATCTGGCCAGGCAGCGGGTCGGCCAGGCCGTGGATGGCGTCGAGGGCCAAGGCAACGCACTCCGCGATCG
>JAIRXC010000212.1 GCA_031268515.1 Propionibacteriaceae bacterium | reverse complement strand
TCCGCTCAACCGAAACACGAGATCAGACGCCACCAGTGCAAGTCAGGTCGGAGGAGCATTCAAACACCCCCTCCTCACCTAAACCCACCCCATCTGGGAAGAGCCGCCATGTTCGCCAGCTGAACTGGCTACGTGAAAGCGTTCGGCGTACCTTCACTCGACGCAATCTATGGCGAGCACGAGATGAGCCAAGACCTTGAAAAGCACGGCAACCAGGCACAAAAGATCGCCACCCTACAAACCATGACAGGCAACGAACCGGCGAGCTTTCACACCGTCGTCAGCCCCATCGAAACACACCGACCAGACCTCGGACTAGTCGTTGACGGGCAGAAGATCAGCGTCGAAGCCGAACTTTCCGTCAAGGGCAAGGATGAAATATACGGCACCGTCAAAGTCCTCCAAGGACGCTCGGTTTTGTACTTGGTGAAGGATAACGCGGTCAGGAACGGTTTGAAGCGGGCGACGGAGCAAAGGTGTCCGTCGCACCGATCTACAACCGGGACGGGACACTTCATCAGGGCGAACCGTGGCGACTCTGAGACCTGAAGGGTTCTCCACTCCCGCACACTCTTCTGTGGGCATGTTCACGCCACAACCCATTCCGCATTCGCTCGATTAACCAGGTTCAGGCTCGGGACTTCTAGTTGATCGCTGAATACAACATACTCGGAACCAACGTGCTGTTTCTGAGCCGTGTGTGCAATGTTGAACCGAGCCGCACGGCATCCTCGATAGAGCTCGTCGGTGACCTGATTGGCTGTATCATATGTAAGTATCCACGGTACAGACGTAGTCCCAAGGTGCTTAGCAAGTGCCACATGATCCGTGTAGGAGAGCGAGTCGAGGTAGAGATCTTCTCCTTGAATAAGGTAAGGGGGCTCGACATAGAGCAAGAGTGATCTTCCCATATGCTCAACACTCGACACGAAATCTTTGGCATCCATCTGTGTGACCGAAACTCTTCGCCGGTACTGCCCAAGCAAGCGAATCCGCTCCGACAAGTCCGACCGGTTAAACCTAGCGTCTATCTTCCACTTCCCCGACTGATCGAAGCCACCAATCGGGCAGGCTGTCAATATGCCTGATCGATTACATCGGTTGAGAAAGAAGGTGGAGAACCCAAGTATGAGATCATCATGCTCTTCTGGGTTGTCAAACACCTCGCGATGGTGACGCCAGTCATCAACCGTCACGGAAGCATCACAAACCATGGTGGCCAGAGCTTCGCCATTGTAGAAGACTGAACGCCAAAACGCTGCTACACCGGGCGCTAGGTCATTGATGTGAATAGTCTTCACCGTTTCATCCACTAGCAGCTTTAGTGCCGCGCCCGCTCCACCCGCAAAGGGTTCTGCGTAACTCATTGGTCGATAGTTTTGCGCTCGAATAAGCTGCGCAAGGTACGGCGCTATCCGCGCCTTCCCTCCCGGATAGCGCAACGGGCTGATGAAGCGTGGTGACACTATTTCGTGCCTCTCAGGAGCCCATCAACGCCTTCAATCACTGGTCGGAACGTGATGCTAAGTTGTCGCACTTCCTCAGCGGTCGGATCGCCGTAGATGTTGTGGATAAAGGCGTTCATCGTTTGTACCGCGATTCCATCGTCAACTTGAGTTCGCGTCCATGCCATTTCCAGAGTCTTGTTTCGCTTCACAGGGTTTTCGCATTGCGAATCTAGAGCGAGCAACGCGGACCGGACCTTCTGCTTCAGCTTGGCTTGTTCTGCTCCTTCTATGACCTTCTTTGCAATCCCTTCAGAAACAACAAGTTCGAGCAAGATCCTGATCAACACGGCGGCAATCTGTGGAGAATCATCGATGTTGATGGATTGGGCACCCTTTAGTAGCTTGCTGATTCGAGCATTCGCATTGTGAAGCCTTAACTTGTGGAAAATCACTGGCTCGGGCTTTACCGACTTGGTCTTACGGTCACTTCCTTGGCTCTTGTTCTGGCCACCGCCGTCAGATGTATCATTTCCGGACGATGAACCAGCGCCTGAATCGTCCGGGCCGGAAGGTCGCGGGCATGAAAGCTTTTTACTGCGATCAGGGAGGGATGAGGCCCGATCACTAACGTAGTCCGCTCTTTGTCCTTTCGTCTTGATCTCGGTGACTGTCAGGGTTCCAGCAAGATCCGAGAAGATCTGCCTGAACCCCGCAACAAGGTCCTCGGGGTCGAAGAAGAACACAACCGCGTCTTCTTCAAATGCGAAGCCGAAACTGGACCTCACGTCTGGATCGGCTACTAGTCGGCCCAGCGTCGTCAACTTGGAGCGCCGTATCGCTTCAACGTCTGCCCGTAGCAACTCATCGTCAGGGTAGGTTTCGTCTATCGCGTCGCAGAAGATCGTCGCACGATCCGCTTGTGACCCTCGCCTACGCCTAAAGTTATTGGCTTGCCACGAAGCCCATTCAAGCACTCCGACGCCGTCATTCTCACCCGTGTGCCGAAGCTCAATCCAGTGCTTCGCTTCGTCTTGATTGAGAACTACATAGACATCAACGAGAGTCGGAAAGGATCCGCTCTTCGCTATGTCCTTAAATCGCCCAACCAAGTCCAACTCAAGTTGCGCAGATGCTGCAGCCGCCAGTTCTGGATTCGCGAGCAACTTCAAGCACGCCACCCGACGGTTCCCCTCGATCACAACCAGACCGTCATCGTCTTCAACAGCGATTGGGACTTCGGTAGGATTTAACGTTCCTTGTTCCACGATGTCTCGCGCAAGGTTGGCCATCTTCGTCGGAGCGTCGAGCAGCAGAGCGGTTACGGCGTCGTCCTGACCCGACACACTCTTGGCAAATCGTGGGTTGCTCTCGCTCAGTAAGAGTCCACTGACTGGTTCAGTTTGGATCATATCCATACACCCTTCATCTCGCTGCAATAAGTCAACACGATCAACCCTCACTTCTGGCGCTACGACGCGCACTCTCCAAATAGTCGCGCCTTGGCATCATATTTGACACAGATTTAACACTAGACGCACCTTGACACACAAGTTTGTGTCAAAAAAGTGCCTATGACAAGGTGTTTAAGTGTTGAATCGGAACTCGACCACGTCGCCGTCCCGCATGACGTAATCCTTGCCTTCTATCCGGGCCTTGCCGGCGGCCCGCGCCGCCTGCAGCGAGCCGGCCTCGATCAGATCGTCGTAGGAGACGACCTCGGCCTTGATAAAGCCCTTCTGGAAATCCGTGTGGATGACGCCGGCCGCCTCGGGGGCGGTCCAGCCCTGCCGGATCGTCCAGGCCCTCGACTCTTTGGGGCCGGTCGTCAGGAAGCTTTGCAAGCCGAGGGCCGCGTAGCCAGCCCGGGCCAGGCGCTCTAAGCCCGGTTCGGCGACGCCGGCGTCAACTAGGAACTCGGCGGCCTCGGCCGGAGGCAGCTCGGCCAGGTCGGCCTCGAACTTGGCGTCAAGGAAGATCGCCTCGCCCGGGGCCGCCAGCGCGCGGAAACCATCCTTGAAAGTCTCGTCGGCCAGGTCGCCGGCGTCGCAGTTGAAGACGTACAGGTAAGGCTTGGCCGTGAGCAAGAAGAGGTCTCTGACCAAGGCCGTGTCGAAACCGGCCTGGCAAAGGCCTTGACCGGCTTCTAGGACCGCTTGGGCGGCCAGCAAGGCGTCCCTGCGAGGCTGGGCTTCCTTGCGCAGGCGAGCCTCCTTTTCGGCCCTAGGCAGCGCCTTCTCCAAGGTTTGGAGGTCGGCCAACATGAGTTCGGTTGTGATCGTGGCGACGTCGGAGGCGGGGTCGGGCGTGCCCTTTTCACAGCTCACGTTGGGGTCGGCGAAGACCCGGGTGACCTGGCAGATGGCGTCGGCTTCGCGGATGTGGGAGAGGAAGGCGTTGCCCATCCCCTCGCCGCGGCTGGCCCCTTTGACGATGCCGGCGATGTCGACGAAGGAGACGGTGGCCGGGATGATCCGTTCGGAAGCGGACAACTCGGCCAGGCGGGCAAGGCGAGGCTCAGGCACTCCGACAATGCCGATGTTGGGATCAATCGTCGCGAAGGGGTAATTGGCGACCAGCGCCTGGTTGCCGGTCAGCGCGTTGAAGAGGGTGGACTTGCCCGCGTTGGGCAGCCCGACGATGCCGATAGTCAAAGCCACGGGCCAGAGCCTACCTGGGAACTAGTCGACTCGACGGCCGTCGGAAGCCTCGACCGCGCACGGGCCAGCGCCTACCTGGGAACTACCGTGGGCCGCCGACGGGCCTGGCCGCGACGGGCGGCCGCTCCCATTGTGCGCGCTTTTCGACGGTGCGGCGCGACGGGCAGTCGGGCAACGCCCCCGCCTCCCGTTTCGAATCCTCTGCGTCAGCCGCCGGACAGCCGCCGCCAAGGCAACGCCCACTATCCGGGTCCAGGTCCGGCGGTCTCCGCGCCGGCCGTCACAGCCGCAAGAGACGCGCTCCCACCCCTTGTTCAGGCCCCCGCCCAATAGGCGGCCAGCGCCTCGGCCAGCCACAGCGGGTCGGGGGTCGCGCAGAGTTCGCGGGCCGAGTGCATGGACAACAGCGGGATGCCGACATCGACGACCGCGATCCCCCAACGGGCCGCCAAGGCGGCCCCGATCGTCCCGCCGCCAGAGACGGTGTTGCGGTTCACATACGCCTGCACAGGCACGCCGGCCGCTTGGCAGGCGCGCTGCCAAAGAGCTGCGCCGACGCCGTCCGAGACGTAGCGCTGGCCGGCGTTGGCTTTGAGGACCGGCCCGCCGCCTAGGACAGGCCGGCAAACGGGGTCAAAAACCTCCGGGTAGTTGGGGTGGAAGCCCTGGGCGGCGTCGGCTGACACGCAAGTCGCCGCAGCCCAGAGGGCCGCGAGGCCGTCCTCTCCCAACTCCAGCCCGCGGCCGATCCCCTGGACGATCTCGCCCAGCCAGGGTCCGTTGGCCCCCGTGGCCGTGAGAGAACCGACCTCTTCGTGGTCGAAGGCGACGAAAAGGCTCAACGCACGGCCCTCGGAACGCTGGTCGAGGAAGGCGGCCAAGGCGGCGTAGACACTCGACAGATTGTCGAGACGGGCGGCGGCTAGAAAATCACCGTGGGGGCCGAAGAACTGGGCCGACTCGACTGGCACGCAAAACAGGTCGGCGCCGACGAGTTCTTCCCTCGGCCAGGCCAGTTGGGCGGCGACAAGGTCGAGGACGTCAAGGCCGGGCAGCAAGGCGAGGACCGGCTGGATGTGCTGTTGGCGGTCCGGGGGGAACTGGGGGCCGCCGAGGTGAGGCGCGAGGCTGGGGACGCGGGCGATGGCGTCGGTTTGCACGAGTTGGCAAACCCCGTCGGCGTTGACGGCCCGGCCAGCCACGGCGAGCTCGCGGTCGAACCAGGTCGCCAACAGGGGGCCGCCGTAAACCTCGACGCCGATCTGCGCATAGCCGCCCGGGGCCGACAGGACCGGATCGGGTTTGAGCTTGAGGCCGGGCGAGTCGGTGTGGCCGGCGACGACGCAGAGCCCGTCGGCCGGTGTCCAACCCGCCGGCGTCCGCCAAGCCGCGACCGCCCCATCCCGGACGGCATAGCCGGAAGCCGGCGCGGGACCGCCGCGTGTCCAAACGGCGTAACCGGCCTCTGCCAACCGGGCGCCGGCGCGGGCGGCGGCGTGATACGACGTCGGGGAGGCGTCGAGGAAATCGGCGAAGGCGGGCAGGTAGTCGGCGGGGCTTAGACTCATAGGCTTCATTCTGCCCACTCGCCCGTCCACCCCTTACCCCATCCTGAGGGTTTCCCCTCTTCACCTCGTCCTCACCGAACCTTCACCGGCCGCACAGAGTGTCCCGTGAGAATTGTCAGATACTCCCGACAAGCTAATCCCATGATCGACATCGTTTGGACAGTTCCCATCGCCGTCCTGAGCGGATTGCTCGGCTGGCTGCTTCGGAATGCCTGGCCGGCACGCCGCGGGGCGGCCGCGGAACGTGAGCGAGCCGACCTCGCCAACGCCCAGACCCAGGCGGCTGAAGCCCGGGCCGAGGCGGCGGCGGCGCGAGCCGAACTGGCCCGCTCCGAAGCCGATGTCGAGCGGGCGAGAGCGGAGACGGCGGCCGCCCGCGAGCAGGCGGCCGGTTTTCGGGCCGACCTGGCCGCCGCCCAAGCCGGCAGCCGCCAAATCGAGTTGGAGCGCGACAATGAGCAAGCCCGGGCCCAGGAGCTCTTGGCGGCCCGGGAGGCCATGGCCAACCATTACAAGGCGCTGTCGTCCGAAGCCTTGGAACGCCAGTCCAAGGCCGCCGAAGCGACGGCGGAGCAACGCTTCCAGGCCACCGAACAGCTCATGACGCCGATGAAAGACGCCCTCCAGCGCTTCGAGGACCGCCTTATCGCCATCGAAAAAGAACGCGTCGCCTTGGCGGCGGACTTGGCGGCCCAAGTCAAACAGGTCCGTTCGACCGGCGACGAGCTGCGGCGGGAGACGGCGGCCCTCACGACGGCCCTCCGCAAACCCCACGTCCGAGGAGCTTGGGGCGAGGTCCAGCTCAAGCGGGTCGTCGAACTCGCAGGCATGGTCGAGCACTGCGATTTCGCCCAGCAGGCCACGGCGGCGACCGACGATAAGACGATCCGGCCCGATCTCAAGGTCCACCTGGCCGGCGGCAAATTCGTCTACGTCGACGCCAAGGTGCCGTTGACGGCCTTCCTCGACGCCCAAGAAGCAGCTGACGAAGCCGACCGCGACCGCCACCTCAAGGCTTTCGCCCGCAACGTCCGCCAACACGTCTCCGCCCTCTCGGCCAAGCAGTATTGGAAAGCCGACACGGGCACCCCGGAGTTCGTCGTCCTCTTCATCCCCAGCGAGCCATTGGCTTGGGGGGTCCTCGAACAGGCTCCCGACCTCATCGAGGACGCCGCCCGAAAGAATGTCGTCCTGGCCACTCCGACGACGCTCATCGCCCTCCTACGAACGGTCGCCCACGCCTGGAGCCAAGCTGCCTTGGCTGATTCCGCCCGCGACATTTCCGAGCTCGGCCGCCAGCTCTACGACCGCCTCGGCACCATGGGCTCACACGTCGACAAGCTTGGCCGCTCGCTCCTCAGTTCCACCAAGTCGTACAACGAGGTGGTCGCCTCGCTCGAAAGCCGAGTCCTCGTGACCGCCCGCCGTTTCCGCGACCTCGGGGTCGCAGGGGACGAGTTGCCCGTCCCGTCGCCCATTGACATCACCCCGCGTCTGGCCACGGCTCCAGAACTGATCGAGGACGCCGCCCGGGTTTTGCCTCTGATCGGCCGCGAGCCGCGCCGCCATGACATCGACGCCGACGACCGCGAACGGGCCGTTTCGCCCCCCGCCTGACCTGCGACTTTTGCGAAAGGAGCCCCCGTGGCACGCATTCTTTTCACCGACGACGAAGAAGCCATCCGCGCCGGCTTCCGGGAATACGCCGAGTTTTTGGGCCACGAGGTCATCGAGGCCGCCGACGGCATGGAAGCGGTCCGCAAGTGCCGGGAGGAGGACTTCGACCTCATCGTCATGGACATCATGATGCCGAAACTCGACGGCTTCACCGCCATCAAGGAGATCCGCAAACACAAGGACACCTCGGTCATAGTTTTGTCGGCCCGCAACGAGGAGTACGACAAGCTCTACGGCTTCGACCTCGGCATCGACGACTACGTCACGAAACCTTTCTCAGCCAAAGAGCTGCTGGCCCGCATCCAGGCCATCATCAGCCGGGTCCGCCGCGCCGATGAAACCCCTGAGCAGGTCGTCTGGGAGCATGGGAGCCTCTATGTCAACCTGACGGCCCGCGACGTCAAGATCGACGGCGAGCGGATCGACCTGACCCCCAAGGAATTCGACCTGCTCTTCTACCTCATCGACAACCGTTCGGTCGCTTTGTCGCGGCGGCGGCTGCTGCAAGACGTCTGGGGCTATGACTTCTTCGGCGACGAGCGGACCGTGGACACGCACATCAAGACTTTGCGCATGAAGCTCGGCTCCCACAAAGACGTCATCGTGACGTTGCGCGGGCTTGGCTACCGCCTCGAAGGATGACCAGATGTCCCTCAACCTAAGAGGCGTCACCTTCCGCGGCTGGGCGGCCACGGCGCTGCTCGGCGTGACGGCGATGGCGCTGACCTTGTTCCTCCAGTTCTCTCCCCTCCTCAATTTCCTGACCGAGCGCGTCCACTGGTGGGACATCCAGAAGTCCGGTGAGCAGATCCTCCGGCTCTACGGCCAAACAGGTGGCGAAGCGCAGATTTCACGCCTTGCCGTCGACAAGTCTTATGAGGTCTTGATCGAGACTTCCCTCGACCATGTCGTCTTGTGGGTCGACGGGGCCGACCCGAACCCCATCGCCGCGCCGCTGGACGACTCCGACTTGACGCCCGAGTGGAAGGAGCGTCTGCGTCCTCTGGCCGAGGAGTTGCAAGCCTCAGGTTTGACCGTCCTCAAGTCGACCCGCCACTATCAAGCCGAGTCCACGACTTACATCTATTTCGCCCGCATTGAAGACCCCAGCCTCGGCACCTGCTACCTCTACCTCGCCCGCGCCTACTTCGAGGCCAGCGACACGGCGACCCGCGTCATCCAGATCCAGATCCTCTTCGCCGCCATCCTCATGATGGCCCTCGCCGTCATCGCGGCCCTGCCTGCCGCCCGCCGCATGACCCGCCCGATCGTCCGTCTGACCAAGTCGGCCCAGCGCCTCGCCCACGGCGACCTCTCTGTCGCCTTCGACGGCCGCGGTTTCACCGAGACCGAGCAGTTGGCCGACACTTTGACCTACGCCGCGGCCCAGTTGCGCGAGCTCGACGCCGACCGCAAAGAGTTTCTCGCCAACATCTCCCACGACCTCAAGACGCCGCTCACGATCATCCGCATCTACGGGGAAACGATCAGAGACGTCTCGGGCGACGACCCAGCCAAACGCCAAGCCCACTGCGACACGATCATCGAAGAGGCCAATCGGCTGACCGACCTCGTCAACGAAATCGTGGAAATCTCCCGCCTGGAATCGGGAACTGTCACGGTGGCCCTGACGGAAATCGACCTCGCCGCCGTTCTCCGTGACACGCTGGCGAGTTTCGCCATCTTGGCCGAATCGGAAGGCTATGACTTCGATTTCACGATCGCCGACTCGGTCCCCATCATCGGCAACGCCCACTTTATGAAACGAGCCTTTTACAACTTGATCGGCAACGCCGTCAATTACACGGGCGACGACCGCTACGTCGGCGTTTCGCTGACGACCCATGACGGGGTCGCCCGCTTTGAGGTGTCCGACACCGGCGCCGGCATTTCGCCGGACAAGATCGCCACGATTTGGGACCGCTATTACAAATCACGCGGCAACCATGCCCGGGCCGTCACGGGCTCAGGCCTTGGATTGTCGATCGTAAAACGCATCCTCACTTTGCACAATGCCCGCTTTGGCGTGACAAGCCAGCCATCGGAGGGGTCTTGTTTCTGGTTCGAGTGCGACCTCGCCCCCGCCGGCCAGGCCAAGGCGGAACTGCCCGTTGAAGCGGCCCCGCCGCCGTCAGACATCCGCCCGCTCTGAGAGGCAGGGCCCTTAAAGCAAGAAACGCTCTGCCGGAGCCGCAACTGCCGATCCCGCCGAAGCGCGGGCTCGACCTCGTCTTGGGAGGGCCGTCGGCCTGGCTTCGGCGCCGGTCCCGCCGAAGCGCGGGCTCGACAGGACCGCGAGAGCTTTCCCACTAGCCATAGGCGGTTTGCCGGCCTAGAGGCGCGGACGGCCAGGGCTCAGCCTGCTTGCCTCCAGACGCGAAAACGGCCCGGGCTTTTGAAGCCCAGGCCGTCCGTTGGATTTAGTTGCGCGTGGTTTGAGGAATGCGCGCCCCTCCTGGAGCGTCGCGGTCGGGCGGTGAAGTGACCATGGACGCTCTTGCCACCATGAAAAATCAGCCCGGGACCTGCGTCATCACCAGCAGCCTCCGTCTTCGGCTGGTGGACAGTCCAGGCGCACACGTCAGCCGACTTTCCACGGCGGCATCCGAGGTCAGCCGAGAAGGACGGGGCTGTGGGAACGGGCAACCCCCATCCGTTCTTTGGCGATCGTCGCCTCGGATATCCAAAGTATGCTGTTGTCAATCGGCGGGGCTGTCCTTGGGACATTCCCAAGCTTAGTAAGCCACCTTGAAGGTCTTGTGACCATTCAATGAGGCAACGAAGAACTCTGCGGCAAGGCCTTGCGCCCAACCTCCAGACAAACGCCTGGCCAACCAAACCACAGCCTTGGCCAACGCCATGTCGCTTGAAGACCACGGCCGTTGGCCATTGGCCTTAGAAGAAGATACCCGGAGAAGCCGAGGATTCAATTCTTGGAGAAGTCTGGGAAGCCGCCCGCCACGGTGATCTCATGACCGCAGCACCGCCCCACGTCTCAAAGACCACTCACCCGGGCCAAACCAGTTCGCAAAAACTTCGGACCGATGCCCACTCCCCAAGGACCGTCCGCCCGGACCGGAGCGGTCCAGCCGCCCCGTTTTCGCCATCGGCCGAGCAGAGGACGACATGCTGACTCTCGCCAACGCCTTCAAGTCCATCAGCCGTTCCTTAGGACGCAGCCTCCTCCTGGGCGTCATTGTCGCCGTCATCGCCGCAGCCGCCTGCGTCGCCTTGGCCATCCGCGGAGCCGCCGCCTCCGCTCAGGCTGACGCCCTCGCCTCCATCAAGATCACCGGCGTGATAAACCGGGACGTCCAAAAGCTCATGACTGCCGTCCAAGGCTCCACGGCCGAGGGGACGGAGCCCAGCCGGCCCGACGCGACGGCCTTGGCCCAAGTCATGGCGGAATATCCCGACCTCGGCCTCGGCCAACTTCAGACCTACGCCGAGTCCAGCCACGTGGCGGATTTCAACTACTCAGCTTCTGCGTCCCTTGACACGGCCGGCGAGATTGAGCCTTACTCTTCTTCCTCCTCCGAGGAGGAAGAAACCGACGAAACGACGACAGGCGGCTGGGGCGGCCTTCCGGGGGGAGGCTCCATGCCCGGCGGCCAAGGCGGCTTCAGCACCGGCGACGTCACGGTTTTAGGGGCGAGCGCCGAGTCCGCCTTGACCGGCTTCATCAGCGGAAGCCAGAGGATCACCACCGGCTCCATGATCGACCTCACAGCCGCCGACGACGCCTGCCTCGTCTCCAACCAGTTCGCGCTCTTCAATGCCTTGGCGACAGGCGACGAGATCGACTTGGCCAATCCGCAAGACGAGGCCGAGACGCACTCCTGCCAGATCTCGGGCCTCTACGACGTTGACGCCACGGCGGCGGACCAGAGGCGGCTGAGCGGGCTGACCGCTCTTGACCCGGCCAACCAGATCTACGTCTCCTACCCGACTCTGGCCGCTTGGGCCGACGCCTCGGCCGCCGCGGCGACCGTCTCCGACGACGGGCAGTCAACAGCCCTCAGCCTCCAACTCTCGGCTACCTACGTCTTCTCTTCGCCGGACGACTACAGCGCCTTTGAGGCCGAACTGCGCGCCCAGGGTTTGTCCGACTACTACACCTTGTCGTCGACCGACCTCAACTCCTACGAAGCCAGCGCCGTGCCCTTGAAGAACCTGTCTTCGTTCGCCACGACGCTGCTCTGGCTGGTCCTCGGGGTCGGCGGGGCCATCCTCATCGCCGTCAGCGTTTTCACCGTGCGGGAACGCAAGTACGAGGTCGGCGTCTACACAGCCATCGGCTTGCCCAAAGTCCAGGTGGCCCTCCAGTTCGCCACGGAGGTCTTGGCTGTCACCATGGCCGGCGTCGTCGTCGGCCTCGGAGCCGGCGCCGCCGCCGCGCCGTCGGTGGCCAACAACCTCCTGAGCGCCCAGGTGACCCAGGCCGAAGCCGACTCGTCGGCGCAGGATCAAAACTTCGGCCGTCTGCCCATGTCCTCCGGAGGCCCGGGGAACATGAACATGGATAGGGCCGGTTTTGGCAGCCAGGCGGTCTCCTACATCGACCAGGTCAACGCCGCCGTCGACCTCGAAGTGGCCGGCTGGCTCGCGGCCGCCGGCCTCGGCTTGGCGGTCGCCGCCTCCTTCGCGGGAGTCGTCGTCGTCATGCGTTACGAGCCTCTCACCATCCTCGCCAACCGCACGTAGAACCCAAGAAAGGCCCTGCCATGACCGCTGACTCCAACTCTGTGCCCGCCTTGGCGGCTGACCCGATCCTGCGGCTCGACAAGATCGGTTATTCGTATGACGGTTCGGCTCTCGTTCTTTCCAACTTGACGTGGGACTTCCAGCCAGGGCGTCTCTATGGCATCATCGGACGCTCGGGGGCTGGCAAGACGACGCTCCTGTCGCTGTTGGCGGGATTGGCCGCGCCGACCGCCGGGACGATCCTCTTCGACGGGCAAGACCTCAGCCGGCTCGACCGTTATCGTTACCGCCGCCGCGACGTCGGCGTCGTCTTTCAGAGTTTCAATTTGCTGCCCCACCTGACGGCCGTCGAAAACGTCGAGTTGTCGATGCGGGCTTCCGGCAAGCCCATCCCGGAAAAACGGGCGACCGCGTTGGCGCTGCTCGACAAGGTCGGCTTGAGCGAGGCCTTAGCCCATCGGCGGATACTCAAATTGTCAGGCGGCGAGCAGCAGCGCGTCGCCATAGCGCGGGCGCTGTCCTACAGCCCCCGCGTCGTCTTGGCCGACGAGCCAACTGGCAATCTTGATTTGGCAACTCAAGACGATATCATCGACATCATGGGGGCGTTGGCCGAGGAGGGACGTTGCGTCATCATCGTCACCCACTCTCCCGAGGTGGCCCGCTGCGCCGATCAGCTCTACGAACTCAAGGCCGCCGCTGTCCAAGGGCGCCGGCGGCGCCGGCCGCAGGGGACGGCCTAGCCGATTCCGCCGGCGGCGGTCCTCGCCGACCCGCCCTGGGCGGCCCCTTCTGAACCGGCGCCGACGACCTCTCCAGATTCGCCGCCGCCTTCAGAGCCGTTTTCAGCGGCCCCTTCCGAACAGCTTCCGGCGGCTGCCGCCGATCCCGCGGCAACTCCTTCAGACTGGTCTTCGCCGTCTGCCGCCGGTCCTGCGGCGGCAGTTTCCGCCGACTCGTCGGCGGCGGCCTCAGGCGTTGGCGCCCGGCGCAGGCCCAGGGCGAAGAGGGCCAGGCCGTAAACGATCAGCCCGGCCGCGGCGGCCAAGACGATGGCCGGGGTGTTCTCGCCGCCGGCCCACTGCCTGAACCAACCCATCTTCGGGACGACGTAGGCGAAGGCGCCCCTGACGTGGGAAGCTTCCACCGGACCCCACGGGTCTAGGTCCTCGTTGGCGTCCCCGCGAGTCTCGTAGAACACGGCGCCATTGCTTGAAATGATTTTCCCGACGATGCGGTGCGTCACCAAGGCGGGGTCGTCCGGGAACGGCAAGAAGGTGATGACCTGGCCGATGGCAAAGTCATTCCAATTTGATTCGTCCACCCCCCAGGTGACGACCACGTCGCCTGGGTCAATGCCTGGTTCCATGGAGCCGCTGACGATTGTCAGCGACATGCCGCCGAGCAGCTTCGGAATGGCGACGAGCGCTAGGGCCGCGATCAGCAAGGCCATCACCGCCAAGGTCAAGGCCAGCGACAGGATCCGCCGGACAATCATTTCAAACTTGGTTGGCCGGGTGGCCGCTGAAGCCGGTTCGGCGGCCGTCGTCTTGGCGCCCATTGCGATTCTCCTTCAAAACTCCAATTAGGGATTGCCGTTTCGCTGCGGCCCTGGGCGGAACGTCCGGGAGGCAAACCCCGCCCAATCGTCAAAGCCTTGGCGACCGCCTGTTTTCCGCACGTTGAGACGACGGCGGCGAGGGAACTGTCGTTTTGACTGGACCCTCGCCGCCGCGGTTGCGCGTCTGATCAGATGTCTTCCAACTTTTCGCCGCCGCCGAAGTTGTCGGTGCCTCCGCGGACCTGAGTCAGGTTGGCGGTGATGGCGCCGAGCTTGTCGGTGACGTTGACGTTGTCGAGCTTCTGGTTTTCGCCTGTGTCCTTGAAGTGGGCGAGCACGGCGATGTAAACGCCGACGGTCCCATCGGCGACAGGCACGACAACTCCGTTATTCTTGCTGTCGCGGTACCAGTCATCTTCTGCGCCCTGGCCCTGGCCGTCGGAGGGAGCCCGGAACACGGCGACCGGCAAAGCCTCTTTACTAGTGTCGAGCGGGGTGAAAGCGCCGATCTGCTTGCCGTCTGTGTCGAAGAGAGCCACGGTGTAGACCATGTCGGTATTCTTTTCGTCCTCCAGCAAAGCGGTGGCGTCCAAGGTCAACTTCGCGACAAGGTTGTCGCCTTCCAGCGTCACCGTGAAGTAGCTGAAGGAGGCGACAGTGTCACCCGGAACCATCTTCCAGGTCGTCGGGTCGTCGATGAGGTGTCCGACCAGCACGTTGTCCTGATCGATATGCAGGCCGTAGGAGCTGCCGTCGCCGTCGATACCGTTGCTCAAGCCAACGCCGTTGTAGATCGCCTTCTGGCCGTCCGTCAAAGTGAAGTTGATAGCCGGGCCCAGCTCGGTCGTGTCGCTGTCGAAGTTCAAGTTGCTGGAGTCGAAGCGGTCAGCGCTGATGTCGGCCATCAAAGACGAGTCTCCCGCAGCTTCCAATTTGAGGTTGCCAGAGATCACCTGACCGGCGTCGACGCTGTCGGTGGCCGACCACAAAGCGTAGGACGACCCGCCCAACAGCAGGGCCACGCCCGCGGCCACGGCGATAGCGCCTTGACGCTTCTTCCTTGCATTCTCTTTGTTTTCCATCGTTCCTGTCTCCGTTGTGTTATTAACGCCTGACGGTTCTCTTGGGCCAAGCCTTTAAGCTCGCCACTGCTTTCAACACACGATCCGCCCTTCTAATTCCAAGGCGATGGGCGTTTGCAGGGAAGCAGCCGGCAGAACCGTGGCCCACCAGCTGTCCTCGGCCTTTTCAAGCATCCCGGTGAGGCTGCTCCCGGAAACTGTGGCCTTATTTTCGTAACGGCTCGCCGAAGCCGCAGGCATGGTGACGACAAGGCACCAAGGCGCGGTCACAGTGGCGTTTTCGGGGCCGGTCGCTGAAATCCAATCCCCCAGGCCATGCCGACTGGCGCCGGCTGGAATGGCCGCCACGCAGGCGGCGCCGGCAGCCGGCTCGTAAAATTCGAGGACGGCGGCGGCCAACAGGTGGTCAGGCGGAATGGCAGCTCCCCAGCGGTATTTCAAAGCCAAACCTCTTGACAGCCTGGTTTCGATTTGGATGGGTTTGGCGATACTCTGGCGGGCGCCGCTGGCCAGGTCCGCCCAGTCTTGTTCGGCCAACGGCAGCGACAGGCGGCCGGCGCTGTCGGCGACGGACCGAACCCCGGCCAAAGCAGCCGCCAGCCCCTGCGCTGGCGCCAGCAACGTCCATTCGGCCGACACGGCCGCGTCGGACCAACCGTGGGCGGGCAGGTCGCC
>JAIRXC010000200.1 GCA_031268515.1 Propionibacteriaceae bacterium | reverse complement strand
CTCCTCGTGGCCCCCGCCTTGGCCGCCGTCATCACAGCAGACTGGGGCGGCGGCCGTCCCCGCTGGGTCCGTCCCGTCCGCTGGGCCGCGGCGGCTCTCTTGCTCGGCCAGTTCGCCGTTTGGATGGTTCTGTTCTGGCGCAGCTGAAACCTCTGAGGAGGCAGGCTCCGGCGCCCTTGGAGGGCCGGCGCAAGACGCGCCGCGGCCGGAGGCCACGTACAGACAAACCCCTGAGGGGGACAGGCGCCCGGCCGGCGCGCCGCCGGCAGCGTCCGGCGGACAATCCTCTGCGTGCGTCCCAAGGCGCTGGCGGGGCGTTTTCAAGGTAGCGGCCAAGTCTGTGGGCAAGCCCCCGGAAGAACGGGCCGGGTGACGCGATAGGCCTGCGGCTCCCAGGCGAGGCCGACGAGCCCCCGGCAGCGTGGGCCGGGCTTGCCGAGGCGGGCCCCGGCGGATTCGGCTGGTGACGAGCTCCCGGCAGCGTGGGCCGGGCCTCGTAGGCGGCTTTAAGTTCGAGGTAGGCCCAGACGAGCCCCCGGCAGCGTGGGCCGGGTGCCGCGATCCACCGTCCGGCGCCGCCGCCGTGCCCGAGGTGGGGCCTGGGCGTCGCCCGAAACGCCCTACGAGCCCTTGAGGGGTGTCCTAGACTCTGCTCCATGCCGTTGTTGCCGAAGATCGGGGGGCCGGCCGATCTTCACTCCCTCAGCCTTGCCCAGTTAAGCGAACTCGCCAGCGAGATCCGCGCTTTCCTCATCCAGCAGGTCAGCGCCACGGGCGGGCACCTCGGCCCCAACCTCGGGGTCGTGGAATTGACCATCGCCCTCCACCGGTCCTTTGACTCCCCGGCTGACCCGATCCTCTTCGACACCGGCCACCAGGCCTACGTCCACAAGCTGCTGACCGGCCGCCAGGCGGCCTTCGGGACGCTGCGCCAGCCGGGCGGGCTGTCCGGCTATCCCAGCCGGGCCGAGTCCGAGCACGACTGGATCGAACATTCCCACGCTTCGGCCGCCTTGTCTTGGGGCTACGGTTTGGCTGAGGCTTTCCGGCTGCGCCAAGACCCCCACACGGTCGTTGTTGTAGTCGGGGACGGCGCGCTGACCGGCGGCATGGCCTGGGAGGCTGTCAACAACATCGCCGTCCAGCCCGACCTGCGCCTCGTGATCGTCGTAAACGACAATGGACGTTCCTACGCCCCGACGCACGGCGGCTTGGCCCAACTCCTCTCCGGGATGCGGACCGACCAGCGCTACGAACACCTGCTCGACACGATCAAACACACGGTCCAGGCCACGCCGCTCGTCGGCGGACCCGCCTACGACTTGCTCCACGGCATGAAAACCGGCCTCAAAGACATCCTCGCCCCCCAAGGGATGTTCTCCGATTTGGGGATCAAATACGCCGGCCCCATCGACGGGCACGATCTGGCCGCCTTGGAACGCGTCTTCCAACAGGCCAAGGGTTTTGGCGGCCCGGTCATCGTCCATTGCATCACGGAGAAAGGCCGCGGCTTCAAGGCGGCCGAGGCCCACGCCGCCGACCGTTTCCACGCCGTCGGGCACATCGACGCGGTGACGGGCGAACCCCTCGACAGCCAGGCCGGGCCCGGCTGGACGGAGGTTTTCGCGGAGGAGATGGTCTGCCTCGGCGGCGAATTCGCCGATGTCGTCGCCGTCAGCGCCGCCATGGTCGAACCGGTCGGCCTGGAGCCGTTCGGGCGCGCTTTCCCGGACCGGCTGTTCGACGTCGGCATCGCCGAACAGCACGCTGTGGCGGCGGCGGCGGGCCTGGCTTCGGCCGGCTACCACCCGGTCGTCGCCTTCTACGCCACTTTTTTGAACCGGGCCTTTGACCAGGTCCTCTTCGACATCGGGCTGCACAGCCTCGGCGTCACCTTCGTCCTCGACCGGGCCGGGCTGACCGGCCCCGACGGGCCAAGCCACCACGGCCTTTGGGATCTCGCCCTGCTCGGCCTCGTGCCC
This sequence comes from Propionibacteriaceae bacterium, assembly GCA_031268515.1. Classification (GTDB taxonomy): domain Bacteria; phylum Actinomycetota; class Actinomycetes; order Propionibacteriales; family Propionibacteriaceae; genus WQYJ01. Next base: position 3,100 of record JAIRXC010000200.1, on the reverse strand, counting down.
GGGCTGGCTGTCGCCGCGCCCCGGGACGAGGTCCGCCTGCGGGCCGCCATCCGCCAGGCGGTCGCCTGCGACGACCATCCGACCGCCATCCGTTTCCCCAAGGGCGAATTGCCGGCCGAACTGCCAGCCGTCGGTTCGGCCGGGGGAGTCGACCTGCTCTTGGGCGGCGAGCGGCCGGCGGACGTCCTTCTCGTCGGCTGCGGGCCGCTGGCCGCCACAGCCCAGGCGGCCGGGCGCCGGTTGGCCGACCAGGGCTGGTCCGTTGTCGTGGCCGACCCCTTGTGGGTCCTGCCGATCTGTCCCGCCCTGGTCGAACTGGCCCGCCCGGCCCGGCTCGTCGTCACCCTCGAAGACGGCGTGGACGCCGGCGGGGTGGGGGAGCGGCTGGCGGCCGTGTTGGCGGCGGCCGGCGTCGCGGCGGCCGTGCGCTGCTGCGCGGTCCCGCTCGCCTACGTCCCCCAGTGCCGCCGCGACGAAGCCCTGGCGGCGGCTGGTTTGACCGCCGACCATGTCATCGAATTGGCCGAGCCGGTTTTAGGGCCGCCACCTCGGCCGGCCGGCCGTAAGCACAATTAAAATTTTCTTGGGCCGCCGCCTAGCTGATGCTGAGCTGCGACCACGGCGTTTGCTGACATCGGCGCCCGTCGAGCTGGTCTTATTAGACGTCCGCGTCAGCCGCCCATATGGTTTGGCCCGCTAGTTTCTTTTGGGCGATGCGCAGGCGCCAAGCTGCCATGGCTAAACGTCAGGTCGCCTGCAGCGGATCTTTCTGGCAGGCTGAAAAACGCTCGTTCTCAGGGGCGTCTGGCTGCAGCCAGCCCTCGAACACGCCAGACATCGCTTCGCTGCCGTAGTCATCGGCGCTGTAGCCTTCCGGCCGCAAACCCACTCGGACCAGGCAGCGGGCGATCAGGAGGAGCGAATCCTCATTTTCCGGATTGGACCGCGTAAAGGTGTGAAGAGCAGAGATATGATTCCAGGCCGTTTCCCCGGCACACTGTTGTTGCGTGCGGAGGGCCTCGGCCGTGTCGAGCGGCTCGCCGGCTGGGTTCAAGGGGGGAGAGAAACTCATCGAACCGTCGGAATTCAAGTATTCGACCGTGAAGCCTTGCCCTTCCAAGCAGGACTGGTAGGCGGCGGTCGCCTCGCTCATTTCACTGTCGCTGACCGCGCCGTCGGCCAGGATGCCGCGCGCCAGCGAATTCGCAGTGGAAAGGTAAGCTTCGCGGAAGTCATTCGCCCAAGGCCCCGTGAACTCGGGGACAGGCGCTGACTCGCTCTGCTTCTCCGTCGGCAAAGGCGGCGGCGAATCGTCTGGCGGCTCATCGTCAGCGGCCGAGCACGCCGCCAAGGCCACTGCCAAGGCTGCCGAACAAACCTGCAAGGCTAGCTTTCGCCCGTTCCTCCGCTGCAGCCGCGAAGGCAAAGCCAGGGTCCGGCCGGCGCGGGCGCCGGCGGTTTGATTGCCAGGCCTGAAGTTCGCCGAGCGCTGTCCTTTGCCCGCCCATGATTCTTGGACGAACCGCACCGTGCTGGTTACGCCGCTGAAGGACTGACTGGCTGATCCCTTGCTGGACATGTCGCTCCTTGAGCGGGACTGGCCATGGCCGGCGCTAAGCGATGACAGCTCTGGCAACTGGCTTTAAACGCAGCCTAGGGGCTGTCTGAGAGGCGGTCAACGCCGCGGCCAGCCGCAATTCATTGTCTGGACAAGGCCGACGCCGGCGGCGCCATCCTGGAGAGAAGGCGCCGCCGGCGTCGGGTGTGAGTCCGCCCGCCGGAGGCTTTCGTCAGGCGGAACCCAAGGTCAGTGCCGCGTGGCGGCTCCGGCCCGGCGGGTCGCATGGCTTCCCACGCCACAGCCCGCGCCGATGGCCAAGGCGGCCAGGGCAGCCCAGAGCAGCGGCAGGGGAGTAGACGAGCCGCTCGCCGGCAGGGCGTCGGCGTCGGCCGGGGCGGCCGTCACAGTCAAACCAGCCCGCAGGAGCAAGCCGTCGGCGCCAGTCACCTCGACGTCGTAATCGCCGGGAGCCGTGTCCGCCGGGATGACAGCGGCCAAGTCGGCGGCCCCGGCCGCGTCGAGGACGCCCTCGGCGATCAGGGGGCCGTCAGCGCCGAGCCAGGCTTCGACGGCCTCGCCCGCTGTGCCGCCGGTCACCTGGAGCGTCAAGGTCTCGCCCGCCGCGACGGTCTCGGCGCTGAGGACGAGAGCCGGGACGACGGGGGTGACCGGAGCGGCGGAGAATCTCACGGGGAAGGAGACGTAGGTGCCGTTGGGTTGGGCCGAGAAGGCGAGAACCGGCCAGCCGGCGGCCTCCTCCGGGGGCGTGAAGGAAACCGTCGCCGCCCCATCGACGACGGGGAAGCGGCCGAGGTCGACGCCGCCCAGCGAGACGTCAAGCTGCCTCGCCCCGACGGCGCCTAAGGACATGACGTTGAGCTTCGAGACCTGGAGCGTCACCTGGTCGACGGAGGTGAGGGTGTCAGGCAACCCTTCGAGCCGTACGGAGGAACGCGAGTAATCCGGTTGGATCGGCCCGTCGGCGCTGGCGGCGCGGATGTAATCGACCCAGCCTTCCCAGTCGAGCAGGCCCGTGTCCACGACCTTGGAAGCCTCCTGGAAGACCCAGAAGTTGTCGCCGCCGGCGGCCAGGAAATTGAAGGTCGCGATCTTGTAGACGGCTTCCGGATCGATCGGCTCGCCCCGCAGCGTCACGTTGATGATGGAGCCTTTCTGACAGGGGACAGAAGCGTTGCCGGCAGCGGCGGCTGTGCAGGTTTCCGCAGTCTCCGTGTAGGCGTAGGCGACGTCATCCGACAAGCCGAGTTCAAGGTAGGGCCGCGTCGGCAGGTTGCCGTCGGCGTCGCGTTGCCACTGCTCGGCCAGCATTTCCGTGACCTGCCGGCCGGTCAAAGACACAATCGACAAGTTGTTGTTGAAAGGCAGCACCGACAGAAGCTGTTCGAAGGTGATGTCACCGTCGTGGGCCGCGTAGGACAGGTCGGCGCGCAAGCCGCCGGGGTTGACGACGCCGAAATCAACGTCGGCGTCGATGGCCTGGAGGGTGTCGCGGAGGGCGTTGCCGACGAGGCGGCCGAG
>JAIRXC010000031.1 GCA_031268515.1 Propionibacteriaceae bacterium | reverse complement strand
TGATACGGCGTTCTCCCGATATTCTTCGGTGAAACCCAGGCGAGTTGATCCCATGGTTCTTGATTTTCCCTCCAGTAGATGAACAGTACTTGCTGTCCACCAAACCGGGAACTATCCAGACCTCGGCCAGCGCCATCTCAACCCGCGTCCCGTCACGCATGTCCGACATCATCGGCGTCGTTCTTCAGGCAGCGCTGGCCAAGGTTGTGGTTTGGTTGGCTCGGCGTTTGCCTTAGGGCTGGGCGCAGGGCCTTGCCGCATAGTTCTTCGTTGCCTCATCGAATGGTCACAAGACCTTCAAAATGACTCCCTAGGATTGGAAACGTCTCAAAGGCACACCACAGGCCGACCCAGCCGATTGACAACAGTATACTTTTGATATCCGAGGCGACGATCGCCAAAGAACGGATGGGGATTGACTGTTCCCGCAACCCCGTCCTTCGCGGCTGACCTCGGATGCCGCCACGGAGGACCTGCCTACGTGAGCGCCTGGACTGTCCACCAGTCGAAGACGGAGGCTGCTGGTGATGACGCGGGTCCCGGGGCCGATTCTCTGTGGCGGCAAGAGCGTCCATGGTCACTTCACCGCCCGACCGCGACGCTCCCGGAGGGGCGCGCATTCCTCAAACCACGCGCACCTATAGCCAACAAACAAACCAGAGCCCCGAATCTCCGTAGCCGCCTTGCCCATGGCCCTGAGCGCTGCCGCCAGACGCCAGCCGCCCGGTCCTCAGCAGCGTCCGTGGTCTGTTTTATGGCTGCCATAGGCGGGTTCAGGCGGCGGCCAAGGCCGCGCCGAGGCTTGGGACAGCGGCCGGGAACCCATTTTGGCGCTGGGAACCGGCCAGAGCCCATTTTCCTGCCGCCTAGGCCGGGACGATCGAGACCATCTTGGGAACCCGGACGATGACCTTGGCGACCGGGCGGCCCTCCAAAGCCCGTTGGACCCGCGGCTCGGCCAGGGCCAGCGCCTCGGCCTCGGCCTCGGTGATATCCGCCGCCACGTCGAGTTTGGCCCGCACCTTGCCTTGGACCTGGACGATCAAAACAGACCGTTGGGCGGCCCGCAGCGCCGGGTCGACAGCCGGCCAAGCGGCTTCGGCGACCGACGGGGCGTGACCCAAAGCCTCCCACATCTCTTCCGCCAGGTAAGGCGCCACTAAAGACAAACCGACAGCCAAGAATTCGACCGCCTCGCGGACGGCCGGGTCGGCCGGGCCGGGGCCGGAATCGATGGCTTTGCGGGCAGCGTTTGCCAATTCCATCAACCGGGCCACGACGACGTTGAAACGACGGCTGTCCAAAAGATCGGCGATCTCGCCCAAGCTCCGGTGGGCGGTCCGCCGTAGGGCCTCGTCGCCTGCGGCGGGGTCGGCGCCGACGGGGCTCGCGACGTCTTGCGCCAGACGCCAGGCCCGCTGCAAGAACTTGGCCGAGGCGGCCGGAGAGACATCCGCCCAGTCGATGTCATCCTCCGGCGGGCCGGCGAAGACAACCGTCGTCCGGATGGCGTCGACCCCGTAGAGGTCGATTTGCTGGCCAAGGTCGACCCCGTTGCCGAGGGACTTCGACATCGCCTTGCCCTGGTTTACAACCTGGCCCTGATTGAGCAGCCGGGCGAACGGCTCGGTGAAATTTATCAGGCCCATGTCAGAGAGGACCTTGGTGAAAAAGCGGCTGTAGAGGAGGTGGAGGATGGCGTGCTCGACGCCGCCGACGTACTGATGGACCGGCATCCACTTGGCGACTTCGGCCGGGTCGAAGGGGGCGGTTTCGTCGGCCGGCGAGCAATAGCGGAAGTAATACCAAGAGGAGTCGACAAAGGTGTCCATCGTGTCAGCGTCCCGGCGGGCCGGGCCGCCGCAGACGGGGCAGACCGTCTCCGTCCAGTCGGCCGCGCTGGCCAACGGCGAAACCCCCTTGGGCGCCAAGGCGGCGCCGCGCAGATCAGGCAGTCGGACCGGCAATTGATCTTCTGGAACCGGCGTCTCGCCGTGGACCGGGCAGTGGATGATCGGGATCGGGCAGCCCCAGAAACGTTGCCGTGACAGCAGCCAGTCGCGCAGCCTGTAAACCACCGTCGACCGTCCCGTGCCGTCACGCTCCAGTTTGGCGTTGACAGCCGCGACGCCGGCGGCTTTGTCAGTCAAACCGTCGATGGCCTCGGAGTTGACGTAAACACCGTCGCCCGTTGTGGCGACGCCTGTCACAGCGGGGTCGGGCTCCCCCGTGTCGACAACCATGGCGATGGGCAGGCCGTAGGCCCGGGCGAAGTCGAGGTCGCGCTGGTCATGGGCGGGCACGGCCATGATGGCGCCGGTGCCGTAATCGCTGAGGACGTAGTCGGCCGTCCAGATCGGGATCGGCCGGCCGGTCAGCGGGTTGACAGCCTGGCGGCCTAGGTAGACGCCGGTCTTGGGCCGATCGGCAGACTGGCGCTCGATCTCGGTGGCCCGCTTGGTTTGCTCCAGGTAGGCCTCGAAGTCGGCCCGGCATTCGTCCGCAACCAGCTCAGCCGCCAGTTCGGCGTCGGGGGCGACAACCATGAATGTTGCCCCGTAGAGGGTGTCGGGGCGGGTCGTGAAGACCTCGATCGGCTCGGGCCGCCCTGGCACGGCGAAACGGACCACGGCCCCTTCGGAACGGCCGATCCAGTTGCGTTGCATGGCCAAAACGCGATCCGGCCACTGGCCCTTGAGAGCGGCCATGTCGTCGAGCAGACGCTGGGCGTAATCGGTGATCCGGAAATACCACTGGGTCAGACGGCGCTTTGTCACCGTCGAGTGGCAGCGCTCGCACTCGCCTTGGACGACTTGCTCATTAGCCAGGACGGTTTGGCAGCTAGGACACCAGTTGACATACGAAGCCTTGCGGTAGGCCAAGCCGCGCTTGTAAAACTGAAGGAATAACCATTGTGTCCAACGGTAATATTCGGGATCTGAGGTGTGAAGGCGCCGGGACCAGTCGAAGCTCAGGCCGTAACGGCGGAAGGAGCGGGCCTGGGTTTCGATGTTGGCGTAGGTCCAGTCGGCTGGGTGGCTGTCGTGCTGGATGGCGGCGTTCTCGGCCGGCAGCCCGAAGGAGTCCCAGCCGATCGGGTGGAGGACGTCGTAGCCCTTGAGGCGCCAGTAGCGGGCCAGGACGTCGCCCATGACAAAGGCCTCAGCGTGGCCCATATGGAGGTCACCCGAAGGGTACGGGAACATGTCGAGGACGTAGCGGCGTTCCCGGGAGCCGTCGTCGAGAGGCCGGAAGACATCGTGCCGCAACCAATACGCCTGCCACTTGTCCTGAGCGGCGACAGGGTCATAGGCCAATTTCGCCCGGCCTTGGCTTTGCCAACCGGCTTGGTCCTCTGTGGTCACGGTCCCTCCCTTGCAAGACTGCCTGAG
>JAIRXC010000004.1 GCA_031268515.1 Propionibacteriaceae bacterium | reverse complement strand
CCGCACAATGAAGGGAATCCCGCGAGGGGTCCAGATTTTCTTTCACCGTCTGATCACCGCGCTAGGCGGCACGGGCGACGGGCGCGCCGCCGACAGCGCAAAGACGTTAGGCGTCGAAGAGCGGATCCTACGTACTGCTGGGCGCCCGGACGCCGGCTTGGCCAAGCCGAGGGCGGTCCCAAACAGGCGCCGTCTTGTCGGCGCTTCGTCTCAGCATCCGGCGGAATTTGCCAGGCTGGCGGCCAAGCGGCAGAGTGCTGCCATGCGCACGTTTGCCAGCCAGTGGTGGCCCGCCTTCTAGGCGGGATTGTGCGCGCTGTACCACAACCGCCTGCTTCAGGCGGTTTTCTTTTTGCCTGGCGCAGGTCCGATTTGAAAGAGACAGGCCATGCAGATCAAACCCTACCTTCGCCAGCAACCCAGCCCCGAGGGCTATTTCGGCGCCTACGGCGGCAGTCAAGTGCCGCCCGACTTGGCCGCCGAAATGGACCGCATTTACCACGCCTATCTGACCATCGCCAACACCCATGATTTCATCGCCAAACTGCGCGATATCAGGACGCATTTCCAGGGCCGTCCCACCCCTGTTTATTACGCCCGCCGCCTGTCGGAAGCCGTCGGCGGCGGCCGTCTCTACCTCAAACGCGAGGACCTCAACCACACCGGCGCCCACAAGCTCAACCACTGCATGGGCGAGGCCTTGCTGGCCTCTTCCATGGGCAAGAAGAAGCTCATCGCGGAAACTGGGGCCGGCCAGCACGGCGTCGCCCTCGCCACCGCCGCCGCGTATTTCGGTTTGGACTGCGAGATCCACATGGGCGAAGTGGACATCGCCAAAGAACACCCCAATGTCATCCGCATGGAAATCCTCGGCGCCAAGGTCATCCCCGTCAGCTTCGGCCAGCGCACCCTCAAAGAAGCTGTCGATTCGGCTTTCGCAGCTTATTTGGAAGACCCGGTCCAATCCTTCTACGCCATCGGTTCCGTGGTCGGCCCGCATCCCTTCCCGCTCATGGTCCGAGATTTCCAAGCGGTCGTCGGTTTTGAGGCGCGCGAGCAATTCGAGCAAATGACCGGCTGGCTGCCCGACCACGTCGTCGCCTGTGTCGGCGGCGGCTCCAACGCCATGGGCATCTTCTCGGCTTTCATCGACGACGCGGTCGAATTGTGGGGGGTCGAGCCGCTCGGCCGCGGCACGAAGCTAGGTGAGCACGCCGCCAGCTTGGCCTACGGCCACCCCGGCCTCATCCACGGTTTTAAGACCTACGTGCTCGAAGACTCCGACGGTTCCCCCGCCGCCGTCCACTCGGTGGCTTCCGGCCTGGACTATCCCGGCGTCGGCCCCGAGCACGCCTTCCTCAACAAGACACTCGGACGCACCCAGGCGGCCGGCGCGACAGACGATGAGGCGATCCGCGCCTTCTACCAACTCAGCCGCCTCGAAGGCATCATCCCCGCCCTCGAATCCGCCCACGCCGTCGCCTACGCCCTCAAGCTGGCTAAGGAGAAGCCGTACGAGTCGATCCTCGTCAACTTGTCCGGCCGGGGCGACAAGGACATCGACTACGTCTACGAGAATTTCCCACCCGAGCAATACGCCTAAGGCTCAAGACGGCGCCGGGGCCGCCGCCCGGCCCGCGGCGCCGTCCAGCCGGCAGGCGCCACGGGCCTGGCCTAAGCGTCGATGCTCCCTGGGCTCGGACGGCGAAGACGGCGTTGCGAATGATCGCCTGGCTTCGGTTTCGCCCGTGAGACTGGCGTCGGAGGCCGAACGCGTACGTGATGGCCGAGGCGAGCTTGGCTGCGCCCGCGAACCCCTCCTCGGCTCCGCTGTCGGGGCGCCTCGCTAGGATCGGCTTTGCCGTGGGCCGCCTACGGCTTTCCATAAGTCTTTTAGGAGGACGCCATGGGCACACCCCACATCGCCGCCGAAGCCAAGGACTTCGCCCCCGCCGTGCTCATGCCCGGCGACCCCAAACGGGCCGAGCGGATGGCGGGGGCGATCCTCGCGCAGGCTCGCCTCGTCACCGACGTGCGCGGGATCCTCGGCTTCACCGGCGTCTACGCCGGCGAGGGCGAACACCAAGGCAAGCCGCTGTCCATCATGGCTTCGGGCATGGGGATGCCGTCGATCGGCATCTACGCGACAGAGTTGTTCCGTTTCTTCGGTGTCGAACGGATCGTCCGAGTCGGCACGGCCGGCGGCATCTCCCCCAAGGTCGACGTCGGCGACGCCATCATCGGCGTAGGCGCCCACACGACCAGCTCGATGAACGAGTTGCGCATTCCCGGCACTCATTTCTCGGCTGTGGCGGATCTCGCCATGGCGGCCGCGGCGTTGGCCGCCGCCGGTGGCGGCCGTGGCAAGACGCACGCCGGCGCGATCATCAGCTCCGACCACTTCTATTTCAAGATCCCCGGCCAGCTGGAGGCCATGGCCGCCCACGGCGTCCTGGGGGTCGAGATGGAAGCCGCTTGCCTCTACGGCGTCGCCGCCGAACACGGCAAGGGCGCTTTGGCCGTGTTGACGGTCTCCGACCACCTGACGAAACAGGGCGCCGACATGACGGCCGAAGAACGGGAAACGGTCTTCCAGGGGGCGCTGTCCTTGGCGGTGGCGGCAGCCTTCGCCTGATCCGGGGCGCTTCAAGCCGTCCGGGTGGGGCGAGTTGTCTTCAGATGAGGCTTGAAAGGGCTGTTTGAGCAGGCGGCGTCCTCAGCGGCCAGCCTCGGCTGAGTCGGTCTTGCCTTGGCGCCGCCTCCACCACCAGACGGCGATCATGCCGATGAGGACGGCGGCGGTGACGTACCACATGGCGCGGGCGTAGAGGTCGACGACCGCCACCGCTTTGTCGCCAAGTTGCCAACCGAGGAGAAGGTAGCCGGCTTGGAAAACCCAGGAGCTGGCGAGAATCGGCAAGAGGAAGCGGCGCAAGGAGACGTGGGCGGCGCCGATGGCGGCGAAGACAATGGGCATGGGCAAGGGGACGGGCAAGAAGGTAAGGGCGGCCGCTAGGGGCCAAAAGCGCCGCGTCAACCGTATGGCGCGATCGGCGCGGCGGCGGGAGCGGGCCGTTTTGCCGGCCAGGAGTGAGAGGATGCCGTCGCCCCAGAGGTGGCCCGCCCACCAATAGACCCAGGAGAACTTGACGAGGGAGAGGCCGGCCAAAAACCACCAGAGGACGAGCGGGCCGCCGAAGACGTGGACCCAGGCGCCGGTCGCGACGACCGAGGTGCGCCCGCCGGTGACGACGGCGGCCAGCGGCGGCGAGAGGCCGATCAGGAGGGGCCGCAACGGCAGGAGGGCGATGGCGTAGACGCCGACGACGGCGATCAAGGTCCAGCACCACAAGTCGGCCTTGGTCGGTTTGTGGGCCCACGGGAAACCAGGCTGCGACCACCAGGGTGCCTCTTCGGCTGCGGCGGCCGGCTTGACGGCGTCCGCGGCCGCGTCCGGCTCGGCTTCAGCCGGTTTCGCCGGGGCGGCGGGGCCAAAGGCGGCGGCTGCGTCCGCGCTTGAAGCGCCGTCTGCTTTGGCTGCCGGCGGGTTGCGCTCTTCGAGGGCGCCTGGCCTCGCGCCCGCCTCGTCGGCGCGGTCCATTGGGTCTGCGGCGCACATGCCCCACACCGTAGCGTCTCCAGCCGGCGGCCGGCTTGGCCGCGGCGCCGGCTCAAGTCCTGCGCCCCGCTGTAAGAGAGGCCCGTTTCCCTCACGGCGGCCGGCGGCGAGGAGGGGCGCCCCCAGTTGGCGGGCCCGGCGAGGCATGACAGACTGTGCCCCAAGAGATGAGATCACGGTGGTCTCGTCTTGCCCTTAACCACTATGGATCGCGGGGCACGTACCGCCCCTGGAAAGGTGTGCATCAAGACATGGCAAATGTCACTTACCAAGACGCCACACGCATCTACCCGAACTCCGACCACCCCGCCGTCGACCGTCTCAACCTTGAGATCAACGACGGTGAATTCATGGTGCTCGTCGGCCCGTCAGGTTGTGGCAAATCAACCTCCCTTCGAATGTTGGCCGGCCTCGAAGAGGTCAACTCCGGCCGTATCCTCATCGGTGACCGGGACGTCACCGACCTGCCTCCGAAAGACCGCGACATCGCGATGGTCTTCCAGAACTACGCCCTCTACCCCCACATGACCGTGGCTGACAACATGGGCTTCGCTCTCAAGATGCAGAACATGCCCAAGGCCGAGCGCAACACCCGCGTGCTCGAAGCCGCCAAGCTCCTCGGCTTGGAGGATTTCCTCTCCCGCAAGCCCAAGGCTCTCTCCGGCGGCCAGCGCCAGCGTGTCGCCATGGGCCGCGCCATCGTCCGCCAGCCGCAAGTCTTCTTGATGGACGAGCCGCTCAGCAACCTTGACGCCAAGCTCCGTGTGGCGACGCGGACCCAAATCGCGGCGCTCCAGCAGCGTTTGGGCGTCACGACCGTCTACGTCACCCACGACCAGGTCGAGGCCATGACGATGGGCCACCGGGTCGCGGTCATGAAGGACGGCCTCCTGCAGCAAGTCGACAGCCCCTTGGAGCTGTACGACCGCCCCGCCAACCTTTTCGTGGCCGGCTTCATCGGCTCGCCCGCCATGAACCTCATCCAGGGCAAGCAGGTCGAAGGCGGCGTCCAGGTCGGCGATTACGTCGTCCCGATCGCCCGTGAGATCTTGGCCAAAGCCAACGGCGAGGAAACGCTGACCATCGGCATCCGGCCGGAAGCCTTCGAGGTGGCCGAACAAGGCATCGGTGTGGAAGTTTCCTTGGTTGAAGAGCTCGGCTCCGACACCTACCTCTACGGCACCTTGTCCGGTCTCGGCGACGACGAGAAGTTCAACGCGCAGCAGATCGTCGCCCGCATCTCCGCCCGCCACACCGGCCGCGCCAGCGGCACGGTCCGCCTCAACTCGAAGCCTGAACTCATCCACGTCTTCTCGAACGCGACCCAGGAGCGGATCTCCTAAAGAAGACTCCAAGAAGTGTCCTCGCTTCGCGCTGGGCTTCCGTGGGGACCCCGAAAAGGCCCTCCGGTCCCTTGGTCGAAGCTCTGGCAACCAAGATGTTTTAAAGAAGCCGGCATACGAGAGGGCCGCCTGAAGGCGGCCCTCTCCCGGCCGTCCGACTGAGCGAGGATTGACCCGTGCCCCGGTTCATCTCGGCGAAACCCGATTCGCGGCTCATACCGCTGCCGTGGGGCACCCCCCTGGCTGAATGGCCCGTCGAATTACTGGTCGCGTTGCCGCGCGGCCTGTCGCGCCACGTTGTCCGTTTCATCCAGGTGGGGGACACGGTTTACGCGGCCAAGGAAGTAATCGAGCACCTCGCCCAGCATGAGTACCGTCTGCTCCAGGACCTGCGCCGCCTCGACACGCCGGCCGTCGAGCCCATGGGCATCATCACAGAGCGCGGCGAATCCGGCGGCGTCCCCCTCGACCCCATCCTCATCACAAAACATCTTCAGTTTTCTTTGCCGTATCGTTCCCTGTTCTCCCCCGGCGTTCGTCAGGAAACGGTTCTGCGCCTGCTCGACGCCATGGTCGTTTTGCTGGCTCGTCTCCATCTGATCGGCTTCCGCTGGGGCGATGTTTCATTGTCGAATATCCTGTTTCGGCGTGACGCGGGTGCTTTCGCCGCCTACCTTGTCGACGCCGAGACCGGCGAACTCCACCCCAGCTTGACCGACGGGCAGCGCCGCGACGACCTGGGGATAGCGCGCACTAATCTTTACGGCGACTTCCTCGACCTCCAGGCCGGCGGCTTGCTCCAAAGCAACCTCGACCCGCTACATCTCGTGGAAACGGCGATCGACCGTTACGACGAGTTGTGGCAGGAATTGACTGGGGCTGAAGAGTTCTCAGGCAACGAGCTGGGCCGGATTGAGAACCGGGTCCGCCGTCTCAACACGCTTGGTTTCGACATCGCCGAACTTGACATCCAGACGACGCCGGACGGGGAGCGGATTCGCATCCAGCCGAAGGTCGTGGACGCCGGCTATCATTCGCGCCGCCTCATGCGGTTGACGGGACTGGACACGGAAGAGAACCAGGCCCGTCGGCTCCTCAACGACCTCGACACCTACCGTTGGTGGACAAACCAACAACATGTCGACGAGGCGGTGGTCGCCCACGAGTGGCTGACGGAGGTTTTCGAGCCGGTCATGGAAGTCGTGCCGCAGGACCTGAGGGCCAAACGGGAACCGGCGCAGTTGTTCCATGAGGTCCTCGACTACCGCTGGTATAAGGCGCAACGCGAGTCTCGTGAGGTGCCCATCATCGAGGCCGCCAAGGGCTACGTCCACGATGTTTTGCGGTCCTTGCCGGACGAAGAGATGAGCCCTGATGTCATCTTGCCGGTCGGCGGCCGTCGCCTTGTCAACCCGTATGATCCCAGCCAGGGTTACGTCGACGAGGGCGAAGAACCTCCGCACGATCCCTGGGAAGACGGCGTGGAGGAACCGGCCCAGCCCAGTTCCTTCTTCGACATCGACGCGTTGCGGGCGAAAGCGGCGGGCCGCCCGGCGGAGCCGGCAGGCTGACCTCCGGCTCGTCGTCCGGACGGCCAAAGGCAAAGATGGCACGGGCTCAGGCCTGGCCAGACACCACAGGAAGTGGCAAAGTGGTCTCCATGACCGAGCCAGCCGACCCTAAAAACGCCATGAAGCGCGCGCTCGAATTTAAAAAGCAGCAGCAATCCGCCCGCGACAGCCTCGAACAGTCTGCCGACAAGGCCGCCGGCAAGCCTCAACACCGGGCCGCCGCCAAGCGGGTTTTCCGCCGTAAGGCCGGCAGCTGAGCCCCGCGGCCGAGGCGGCGCCGATCGGACTGTGGCAGGCGTATCTGCCCGCCGCCCGCTGGTTCCAGGCCAAGGGGTTAGGCGCCGAACTGAAGCGGCTGCAACCCCTGCCTTGGCATGTCGCCGCCGGCGACGTTTGGGTCCGCTCCGAATTGGCACTGGTTGACACGGCGGCCGGCCCCGAGGCCTACCACCTCCTAGTCGGCTACCTTCCTTGTGGCACTGCGGAACCTGAGGCCCTGGTCGGCCGGACGACGCTGCCGGGCCGCGGCCTCGTCGATGTCGTGGACGCCCCTCTTTCTCCGATCGCCATGGCCGCCTGCCTGGGCGCCCTCGCCAAGACGCCGCCGCCGCGGGCCGTTTGGTTTGAGGACCCGCCCGGCCCCGGCCAGCCGACCCGCGTTTTCAGCGGCGAACAAAGCAATACGAACGTGCTGATCGGCGACGCCGTTTTGTTTAAACTCCTCCGCAAGCTGCCCGGCGGCCCGTCTCAGGAAGCCGAGCTTTTGCGGACTCTGGGCGGGACTGGCCTCGCCCCCCGTCTCATCGGCGTCCTGGCGAGCCCAGAGGCCGGCTGCGACCTCGGCCTGTTCTGCGAGCGCATCGCCGACGCCGAGGACGGTTGGGATTGGGCGACGGCAGCTTGTGCGGCGGAGCGCCCCGTCGACGCTGAATTGGAGGAACTGGGCCGTGTCCTCCGCCGGCTCCACCGAGCGCTGGCCGAGGCTTACGGCGTCTCATCCCTCGACCCGGCCGAGATCGCCCACCGGCTGGCGGCCCGCCTCGACCTGGCCGCCGCCCAATTCGAGGAGCTACGTCCGTTGCAGGACCGTCTCCTCCGGGCGGCCTGCGAGGGCCTTGGCACGGCTCCGCTGGCCGCCCAGCGCCTGCACGGCGACTTCCACCTGGGCCAAACTTTGCTGTCGCCTCGCGGCTGGACCGTCATCGACTTCGAAGGCGAGCCCCTCAAGACTCCGGCGGAGCGGGCCGCCCCCGATGCCGTCTGGCGCGACGTGGCCGGTTTCCTGCGGTCCCTCGACTACGCCCGCTCTCGCCACGCCGACCCGTCCGGCCGGGCGGCCCAAAGCTGGCGCGAGGCGGCCCGCGCCGCTTTCCTCCGCGGTTATCAAGGCGGCGTCGGCCAGCCGCCGGCCATCCTCCGCGCCTACGAGATCGACAAGGCTGTCTACGAGCTGCAATATGAGCTGCGCAACCGCCCCGACTGGGCCGCTTTGCCCCGAGAGGCCCTCGAAGCTGCTGTGGCAACCGCGGCGGCCGGCTCCTGACCGCGGTCCGCCGATCTGAGCCGCGCACAGACGGCGGGCATAGACTTCCGCCCATGCGCGTAGGAGTTTTTGGCGCCACCGGCCAGGTTGGCGCCGTCATGCGGACGCTGCTGGCCGAGCGGGCGTTCCCTGTCGACACGATCCGTTTCTTCGCCTCCGCCCGTTCGGCTGGGCGCAAATTGGACTGGCAAGGCCAGACGGTGGTGGTCGAGGACACGGCCGGGGCCGATTTCAGCGGCCTCGACTTGGCTTTGTTCTCGGCCGGGTCGGCGTTCTCGAAGGAGTCCGCCCCCCGTGTGGCGGCCGCCGGGGCCGTCGTCATCGACAATTCTTCGGCCTGGCGCTGCGACGCCGACGTCCCTCTCGTCGTGTCCGAGGTCAACCCGGCGGACGCCGCCCGCCGCCCCAAGGGCATCATCGCCAACCCTAATTGCACGACGATGGCGGCCATGCCCGTCCTCAAACCCCTCCATGACGCGGCGGGCCTGCGCCGCCTCGTCATCGCCACCTACCAAGCTGTTTCCGGTTCCGGCCTGGTCGGGAGCCGCGCTCTGGCCGCCCAGACGGCTGCCTTGGCCGACCCGGCTGAACTGGCTTTCGCCGGCGCGCTGGAGGCGACAGCCGACCCCGCCCCCTACGCCGCCCCCATCGCCTTCAACGTCATCCCCTTGGCCGGCGCCCTCGTAGACGATGGCTGGGGTGAGACGGAGGAGGAGGTCAAGCTCCGCAACGAGTCCCGCAAGATCCTCCACCTGCCGGAGTTGCCCGTGGCGGGCACGTGCGTCCGGGTGCCTGTTTTCACGGGCCACTCTCTTGTCCTCCACGCCGAATTCGAGCGGCCGCTTCTGCCCGAACAGGCGGAGGCGATCTTGGCGCAAGCCCCGGGGGTCGCCGTGGCTGAATTGCCGACGCCGCGTTTGGCCGTCGGCCGCGACCCTTCGTATGTCGGCCGTATCCGGCCTGACCGTTCGGCTCCGCCCGGCCACGGCCTCATCTTGTTCGTCAGCAATGACAATCTCCGCAAGGGAGCCGCCCTCAACGCCGTCCAGATCGCCGAACTGGTGGCCGGGCGGTGACAACGGCGCTGCTCGGCGTCGGGGTCATGGGCGAGACCATCCTCAAAGGCCTTTTGGCGGCCGGGACTGACCCTTCGGGACTGCGGGTGACGACCCGGCGGGCCTCTCGCCAGGCCCGCTTGAGGGACAAATACGGGGTTGTGACGGCTGGCAACGCCGAGGCCGTCAGGGACGCTGACACGGTTCTCATCATTGTGAAACCGCAAGATGTCCCCGACGTTTTACGGGAGATCGCCGCGGTTTTGCGCCCGGGGGCTCTGATCGTGTCGCTGGCGGCTGGCGTCGAGACGGCCACCTTGGAGGCTTGTCTGCCCGCTGGCTGCCCTGTCGTCCGGGTCATGCCCAACACTCCGGCTTCGGTCGGGGAGGGCATGGCCGCCATCTCGGCCGGGTCGCACGCCACACAAGACCACCTGAACCGCGTCACGGGCATCCTGGCGGCGGTCGGCCAGGTCGTCGTGGTGCCGGAGAAATACCAAAACGCCGTCACCGCCATTTCCGGTTCCGGACCGGCCTATGTCATGTTCGTGGCCGAGGCCATGATCGACGCCGGCGTCCTGCTCGGCCTGCCCCGCTCTGTCGCCTCCGAACTGGTCGTCCAGACGGTTTTCGGCGCGGCCAAGCTCCTGCGCGATTCAGGTGAGCACCCGACGGTCCTACGGGAAAACGTCACTTCGCCGGGCGGCACGACGGCGGCCGCGTTGCGGGCCTTCGAGGACCATCGCGTCAAGGCGGCCTTCATGGACGCCATGGAGGCCGCTTGCCACCGTAGCGAGGCGCTGGGACAGGCCAGCTGAGCCGTAGCTGGCAGCGGCAAGGAGAGCGCTGGCGTGATCGCCGCCGCCGGTCAGCGCCAAGGGGACACGTGGGCCAAGGTTGGCCGCGGCGCTCTTGAGGGCCGATTGGAGCGTGCTGGCATGGTGACGCAGGGGTAAAGGTCACACCGAAGTGGTTACATGAGCCTCGGCAAGCAGCGACTATGAGAGGGGAACCGGTCATGGGCGGGTTCGTGTGGCTGTTCATTGGCGCGCTGGTTTTCGCCGCGGGCCGCAGCGCTGGCCTTGCGGCCTACGGCGCCGGCGGCTCTCGGACTGGATCAGGCAGGCCGCGCGAGTTGTTTCCCACGAGGATCAGCGGCCGCCGTCGGACAGGGCCGCTGTCATGACCCCGGCCGACACTGCGTTCCAGGTTGGCGCCGCGGCGCCGGCCGCGCCGGGGACGGCCTACGCCGTCATCGACACCGAGACGACTGGTTTCGGTTCCGCCGACCGGGTGATCGAAATCGGCGTCGTCCTCCTCGACGCGAGGCTGGCCGTGGAAGGAGAGTGGGACACTCTCGTCAATCCCGGCTGCCGCAGCCTCGGACCGACCTCGGTCCACCGCATCACGGCCGCCGACGTCGCTGGCGCGCCCGCCTTCGCCGACATCGCCGGCCGCCTGGTCGCCTTAATCCGTGGCCGCGTCCTCGTCGGTCACAATATTGGTTTTGATGCCCGGATGGTCAACCAAGAGTTCGAACGGCTCGGGGCGGGCCGGCCAGTCCAGGCCTCTTTCAGCCTCGACACGGTCGCGCTGACGCGGGCCGAGCGGCTCAGCCCGACCGGGGTCTACACGCTCGACCGTCTTTGCGCCTGCCTCGGCATCGACCGCCAGCCGGCTCACGCCGCCTTGGCCGACGCCCGCGCCACCGTAGAGTTGCTGGCCCGCGCCGCCGCCTGTCTGGCCCGCCGGAGCCAAGCCGAGGGGACCGCTTCGCTTTGGCCCAGCCAAGCCGCCGCCGCCCAAGCCGCCGCCTGGCCGGTTCTGCCGGACGCCGCCCCGGCCGTCCGCCTCTCCCGCTTGCGCCCATGATCTGTTCCGCCGCCTCTGGAAGGCGAGCTTCAAAGGCAGCGGAAGCAGGGGGGCCGGTTTATTTGGCGCTGAGCCCCGTAGGGGAAGAGTTTTTACCCGATTCGCCGCTCCGGACGGCGGCGGGTATGATTCCCCACGGCCGGGAGGTTCCGGTCTGACGTCGAAAAAGGCGCCGAAACGATCAAGCAGCACACCGCACGCGGTGATTCGCCGCGACGGCCCGGAAAGGTCAACAGTGGGTTCGGTCATCAAAAAGCGCCGTAAGCGCATGGCGAAGAAGAAGCACCGCAAGCTGCTGAAGAAGACGCGCATCCAGCGTCGTCGCGCTGGCCGCTGAGCCTAGCCGCGGGGTGAGAGTGATCGCCTTCGATCCCCCCACGGCGGGCGTTGACGCCCCACGCGGCCGTGTTATCTTCGTCGGAGCTGGTCCTGGCGATCCTGAGTTGCTGACGTTGGCGGCGGTGGCCGCCTTCAACGAGTGCGATGTCATCGTGAGCGACACCGTCGACCTCCTCGACCTTTTGCAACACGCGAGCATCCATGTCGCGCCTGATGTCATGGTCACAAGCCTCAACCAGTTGACCGGTGGCTTCCCGGCGGCTCCGTCGGAACGCGCCGACCTTGTCTGCCAGGCTCAAGCCGGCGGCCGGACGGTTGTCCGGCTCGTCCCTGGCGACCCTTTCCTCGACGGCGGCGCCGCCGCCGAAGCTGCTGTCCTCGCCCGCCGCGGCATCCAATTCCAGATCGTCCCTGGAGTTTCCAGCCTGACGGCCATTCCTGAATACGCCGGCGCCGTCCTCGGCCAAGCCGATGAGGTCTGCTTCGCGACTGTTCTCGATGAGAGCTTTTTCGAAGCCGCTAATCGCCGCTGGGACACCGTCGCGACTCTCGTTTTCCGGACTCGACCCGCTTTGTTAGGCCGCTTGGCTCAGGCCGCCACGGCGGCTGGCCGAGTCCCGGGCGAGGCCGTCCTAGTCGTCCGCGGCGGCGGCACGACCGAACAACGCACAGCCCTGACCACGCTGGCTGACTTGCCGGCCCAAGGCGAGGGGGCGGGCGAGGCGGACCTCCAGGTTGTCATCGGCCAGGCCGCCGCCGGCTACTCGTCCGACCTCGACTGGTTCGAGTCAAAACCATTGTTCGGTTGGCGCGTCCTCGTGCCCAGGACCAAAGACCTCGTCAGCCCCCTTGTCACACGCCTGCGCAGCCACGGGGCCAGGATCGAGGAGATCCCGACCATCTCAGTCGAGCAGCCCCGCAACCCCGGCCAACTCGACAAGGCGATCCGGGGTTTGGTCGAGGGCCGCTACGAATGGGTCGTCTTCACCTCCCGCAACGCTGTCCGGGCGGTCCGCGAGCGGTTTGACGAGTACGGCCTCGACGCCCGCTCTTTCTCTGGCCTCAAGGTGGCGGCGGCGTCTTCGGCGACGGCCGAGGCCCTCAAAGCCTGGGGCATCGACCCCGACCTCGACGGCGGCCCGGAGGGCACGCTGGCTGGTTTGGCGGCGGCTTTCCCCGAATACGATCCGGCCCGCAACCCCATCAACCGCCTCTTCTTGCCCAAGGCCGACATCGCGACGGAGGCCCTCCTCGCCACCTTGGGCGAGGGCGGCTGGGAGGTCGAGGAAATCGTCGCCTACCGCACCGTGCGAGCCGCCCCGCCGCCCGCCGAAACCCGCGAGGCGATCAAGCAGGGCCAATTCGACGCGGTCGTCTTCACATCGGCCTCAACCGTCCGCAACCTCGTCGGCATCGCCGGCAAACCGCACGCCGTCACGGTCGTCGCGGCGATCGGACCCGCCACAGCCAACACCTGCGAGGCCCACGGGCTGCGGATCGACGTCGTCGCCAACGCCCCGACTGGCCTGGCTTTGGCTGACGCCTTGGCGGAGTACGCCGAGTCGCGCCGCGCCGCTCTCTTGGCCGCTGGCGAGCCCGTCACCCGGCCCTCACAGCGCCGCGGCCGCCGCCGCCAGGTCAGATGAGCGGCCCGGCCGCCGTCGTCCACCTGCTCCGCCACGGCGAGGTCGACAATCCCAGCCATGTCCTCTACGGCCGCCTGCCCGGCTACCACCTGTCCGAGCGCGGCCACGCCATGGCCGCGCTGGCGGCGGCGTATTTCCACGATGTCCCTTTGACCCATTTGCGTTGTTCGCCGCTCGAACGGACCCGGGAAACTTTGGCCCCCATCGCGGCGGACCGGCCCGACCTGCCTGTCGCCTTTGACGAGCGGCTGGTCGAGGCGGCCAACGTTTTCGAAGGCCAGGTCTTCGGCCCGCGGCATGAAGCTTTACGCCGGCCGGCCGCCTGGAAACACCTCCTCAACCCGCTGCGCCCCAGTTGGGGCGAGCCGTACGCCGACATCGTCGTACGTATGCAGGCGGCGGTCCGCGACGCCGCCGAGGCCGCCGGACCAGGCGGCCAAGCCCTTGTCGTATCGCATCAATTGCCCATTTGGATGGCCCGCTGCGCCGCCGAAGGCCGCCGTTTGGCCCACGA
The DNA here is from genome assembly GCA_031268515.1 of Propionibacteriaceae bacterium. Lineage (GTDB taxonomy): Bacteria > Actinomycetota > Actinomycetes > Propionibacteriales > Propionibacteriaceae > WQYJ01. Next base: position 7,931 of record JAIRXC010000004.1, on the reverse strand, counting down.
CCCGCGCCGCCGCCAATGCGCCCTCGCGTCGGTGACGACTCTGACGGTGGCAGACGGTGTCGTCATCAAGGTGGATTACGCCGAACCGGCCGCCGGCCTCGCTTAAACCCGGCCGATTTCCCAGCGTTGTTTTACCAGCGCCGGCCGGGGCTGTGGCGGCGCGTGAATCAAGGCGGCGGCGCGTGAAAGAATGACGCCATGGAAGAATTCGACCTTGTCGTCATCGGCGCCGGGTCCGGCAACGCCTTGATCGGCGACGGGTTCGCGGGCCGCCGAGTGGCCCTCGTGGACGAGGGGGTCCCGTTCGGGGGAACCTGCTTGAACAAAGGCTGCATACCATCGAAGATGCTCGCCCACACCGCCCACGCCGCTCAGGCCATCCGCCGGGCCGGCGACCTCGGGCTTGCCGTCGCCGCGCCTACGGTCGATTGGCCCGCCGTCCGCGAGCGCGTCTTCAGCCGCCTTGACCCCATCGCCGAAGCCGGCGAGGCCAGCCGGGCCGCCTCGGACAGCGTCACCTTGGTCCGCGGCCACGCCCGCTTCACGGATCCGCAGACGGTCGTCGTCGAACTCTTGGCCGGCGGCACGCGCGTCTTGAGGAGCGCGGCTTTCGTCATCGCCACCGGCGCCCGGCCTGTCATCCCCGACATCAAAGGCCTCGACGACCCCAAACTGGCCGGCAAGGTCTACACGTCAGACGACATCATGCGCGTCGAGCGGCTGCCGAAATCCCTCGCCATCATGGGCGGCGGCGTCGTGGCCTGCGAGTTCGCGGACATCTTCGCCGGCCTCGGGGTCCAGGTCACCGTCGTCCAACGTTCGGGCCGCCTCCTGCGGCGCGCGGACGAGGCTGTCTCGGAGGCTTTGACGCGCGAACTCGCACAACGCATGGCGCTGCGGTTGAACCAGGATTTGGTCGAAGTGGAAGCGTCCGGCCGGGGCGTCACCCTCTACACCCGCGACGCCAACGACATCGAATACACCTACTCCGCCGAGGCTCTCCTCCTCGCCATCGGGCGGCGTCCCAACACGGACAACCTGGGGGCCGAGGCCGCCGGCTTGGCCCTCAAACCCAACGGCCAGCTTGTAGTGGACGCTTGCCTGAGGACCAGCCAGCCTCACATCTGGGCGCTGGGCGACGTGGACAGCCCCGAACCGCTCAAGCATGTCGCCAACCATGAAGCGCGCGTCGTCCGGGCTAATCTCGAAGACCCCAAGCATCCGGCTGAAGCCGGCGGCCGGCCGATCCCGTGGGCGCTTTTCACGACCCCTCAGGTGGCGGCGGTCGGGGCGACGGAGCAGGCTTTGGCGGCGGCGGGGACGCCGTACGCCGTTGGCGTCCAGCATTATCGCGACGTCGCCTACGGCTGGGCCTTGGCGGACAGCTCAGAGGATCATTTCGCCAAGGTTTTGGCTGACCCGGCGACAGGCCGTCTCCTTGGCGCCCATGTCATCGGCCCGGAGGCCGCCTTGCTTCTCCAGCCCCTCGTCACGGCGATGACGTTCGGGATCGACGCCCAAACGGCGGCCCGAGGACAGTATTGGCCCCACCCCGGCCTCCAAGAGGTAGTGGAGAACGCGCTGCTCAAGCTCGAGTTGGAGGCGCCAAAGAAGAAACGCCACCTGTTCGCGCGGCGCTGATCTGCGATCCGGTTTCCTGTCTCGCGGTCCGGCTCTCCGGGCGCAGCTCCGGTTCTCCTGAGCCAGCGGTTCGGTTCTCCCTTGCGGCGGCCCAGATTTTCCGACTTCAGCAGCTTCGTTGCCGGTCCGAGCGGTCCGGTCCGCCTGGTCTGAGTTTGACTGCGCTTTCGCAGTTTTGCCGGCTATCTGGTTGTGGCTAGGGGTGTTGGAGAACCTGGGGTCTGGATTCGCACGTTAATCTGATCAAGCCCGGGTCTTGGCATAAGTCTGGTTATCCTAATCCCGGTGTCCTAATGGTTTATTGCCCGGCGGCCCAGCCCGCCTGATTTGGCGGCGGCGCCGGCTGATCGCGAGTAAGCCCTGGCCGCGCTAAACTGACCCGCAGCAACGTGCTCCGGGGTCGGTGTGATTCCGAACCGGCGGTGACAGCCCGCAACCCGCCCGGCGACAAGCCGACGCGGTGGATTTGGTGGAATTCCAAGGCCGACAGTGACGAGCCGAAGCCCCTTCGCGGGGGCCGGCTTCCAGTCTGGATGGGAGGCAGCACGCCGCGGCGGCCTTGACAGGTGCCGCGGGTCCTTCTGTCGCCCCGGCCGACTGACCGGAGAAACGATGGGACGAGACGCCCCGGCCTTTGGGGCCGTGGCCGCTGTGGCTGCTTCCACCCTGCTACCTTCGCCGCGGGCCGTCGTCCCCGCGGCCACCCCCCTCTCTGCCCACGCGCGCCCCGCCCGGCCGTACGCCGCCGGCTCTTCGAAAGCGCACGTCGGCGCCGCTGGTCCTCTTGGGCCTCGCGACGGCATTGGCTCCCTCAGACTCCGTGATGGCGGCGCTGCCTCTTCCAGGCCGCCGGACAGCATCCCTGGCCGCAGCGCATACGGCGCTGCCCCCGGCTCGTATGGGCCGTATGGCGGCGTCCCTGGTTCCCGCGGGCCAGACGGCGCCGCTTCCGACTCTCCCGAACCGCCTCGCCGCCGCCGCCCGTGGGGGCCGGCCGCCGTCCTCGCCCCCTTCGTCGTCGGCGCCGTCTGCCTGGCCGCCTGGTCGATCGCCGCCTGGTCTGGCCGCCTCCCCCGCTACCTTTTGCCCGACCCCGGCCAGGTCGGTTCCAAGCTCCTCGACGGCTTGTTCCGCCGGGCTGATTTCTGGCCCTACATCCACACGACTTTTGTCGAAGCCCTCGGCGGCTGCGCCCTCGGAGTCACAGTCGCCTTGCCCTTGGCCGTGATCATCGTCCACTCGCGGCTCGTCTCCGCCGCCATCACCCCTTACCTCGGCGCCACTCAAGCCATACCCGCCATCGCCTTGGCCCCTCTGCTTGTGCTCTGGGTCGGCTATGGCTTGTCCGGGGTCGTCGCCCTTATCGCCCTCATGGTCTTCTTCCCCATCCTCGTGAGCGCCGTGACCGGCTTGCGCCACGTCGATTCGGCGGTCCTCGACGCGGCCAGCCTTGACGGGGCGGGGACGTGGGCACGCCTGTGGCACATGGAATTGCCGTTGGCCGGCGCCGCGATCCTGGCCGGGGTGCGCAACGGCTTCACCCTTTCGGTCACCGGGGCCGTCGTCGGCGAGATGGTCATGGGCGGGGACGGCTTGGGCCTCCTGCTGACGGTCCAGCGGGACCGCTCCGACCCGGCCGGCATGATCGCGAGCATCGTCGTCCTGGCCGTCATCGCCTCGACCCTCTACTCCCTCATCGCCCTTGCTGAACGTCGTTTGTTTGTGGCCAACCGTCCCCGCTACCGCTGATCCCCAAGATGGCAAGCCGACACCTCCTGGCCGCACCCGCCTCCTACGCGCCCGCTCTCTTCGCGCCCGCTCTCTCCGCGCCCGCTCTCTCCGCGCCCGCCCCCGTACCTGCTCTCTCCGCGCCCGCCCCCGTACCGCCGGTCTGGCAGTCACTTTGTCCCACCGCCTACGCTTAAAACTCCGAGGAGATCCTCTTGGCCCGCCTGTCTTTTTCGCGTGAACTTGCCGTCCGCCGCCGCTCGCTTGAAGAGCCGGCTTTCCGCCGGCCCTTTTCGGGCGGATTCGCCACTGCCGCCGAGGCGCCGGCGCTGACGGTGAACCGCCTGCCCCTTTCACGCGGACTCGCCGGGGAACTGTTGGCCCACCCCGCTGAGGCGCCGGTCCGCCGCCCCTTTTCGCGCGGCCTCACGCCGGCCCGCCGGCTTTGCCGGGCCGCCGCCAGGTTTCGGCCCCGCCGGCCGGCTTTCGCCGCCGCCTGCCTCGCCGGGGTGTTGGCCCTGGCCGGTTGCGCGCCCGCCGATCCCGCCCCGGCTTCGTCGGGTGGTTCCGGTCCGGCCGCGGCCGCGGTCATCGGCCTCACCTACATCCCCAACATCCAGTTCGCCCCCTTCTACGTCGTTGACGCCGACGGCGGCTTGCCCGCAGGGGTCACGCTGCGCCACCACGGCAGTTCGGAGGGGCTTTTCACCGCCCTCGCCTCCGGGGAAGAACAATTTATCGTGGCGGGCGGCGACGAGATCCTCCAAGCCCGCAGCCAAGCTGTAGACGTTGTCGCTGTCGCGGCTTATTACCGCCGCTACCCCGTCCGTTTGATCGTCCTCGCCGACTCTCCGATCCAGTCCGCGGCAGACCTTGAAGGCCACTCGGTGGGGCTGCCCGGCCCGTACGGCGAAAACTGGTTCGCCCTTGTCATCGCCATGAAAGCGGCGGGTTTGACGGACGCTGAGGTGACGGTCAAGTCAATCGGCTACACACAGCAGGCCGCCCTCGTCTCCGGCCAGGTCGACGCCGTCGTCGGCTTCTCGAACGGCGACGCGACGGCTTTCGCGGCCAGCGGCATCCCAGTGCGGGCAATTGATCTTGACGTCCCCCTTGTCAGCATCTGCCTCGCCACAACCGGCGCCTACGCGGCCGCTCACCCCGAAACGGTCAAGGCGACGGTGGCGGCGCTACGGGCCGGGCTGGCCGCGACCGTCGCCGACCCTAGGCACGCTCTCGACGTGGCGGGCCGCTACATCCCCGATTTCACGGACGCCGACGCCCGCGCCAGCGCCGAGCGGGTCCTGGCTGCGACAACGGAATTATTTGTTGACGACGCGGGCTCCGTGGACGGCCCTCTCGACCCGGCCCAATGGGAAAAGATGGCGGCGGCGATGCTCGACGCCGGCCTTGTCGACCCGGTCGACGCGGCGGCGGCGCTGACGAACGCGTACGCGGTCCCCTGAGGTTTCCGCGGCGGGTCTGACTGGCCATGAAGGTCAACGGGACGGCGCGCGACTCCCTGAAGTTTCCGCGGCGGGTCTGGCGCCACGGCGGCAGACGACAGGGGGAGCGGGACGCCGAGAGGAAGCGCGGCGTCCCCGGTCGTGCGTTGAGCGTGGGGAAGAGGCCGCCCGCTAAAGCCGGCCTTTTGCGGCGCTCGGCCGTGTCCGTTTGATCGTCCTCGCCGACTCTCCGATCCGATCTGCGGTAGACCTTGAGGGCCGCTCGGTGGGACTGCCCGGACCGTACGGCGCCCTGTAAGGGTGGGTTCCAAACCAATGGCCCTGGCCAACAGGCGGCGGGCGGCGCCAGGGTCGCGCGGGGGCGAGTTTGGCGACTGGGGGTTTGCCGTCTGGGGCCGTCGGCGGCCTCCCTGTCGGGGCATTCCTAATTCGGCCGAGTGGCTTGAGGCAGCGCGGACCGCGGCGGCGCAGACACTCCTGTCCGGCCGAGGGGGCTTGGGCTGTTCCTGCGCCGTCCGTCCCACTACACTCGTCCTCGCCCCTATAGCTCAGTCGGCAGAGCAGCGGACTTTTAATCCGCGGGTCGCGGGTTCGATCCCCGCTGGGGGCACCGCTCTTGGGGAGGCCATTGGGCCTGATTCCCCAGTGTTTTGCCTGGTTAAAGCGCTGCCGGTGTCAATTGTGGGTGTAAACCCGGGGTGGTTTTACCCCAGGTTTGAGGCGTTCTCGTCAGGCCTCCTCTGCGGGAACCCAAACCCCGTCCCGCACGCGCAGGGCCGCCTCCGGCTCTGTTGTCCACCCGTCGTTTCCGCCCCATGTTTACACCCGTCATGACACAAGTCACCTTCGGCGGGCTCGTTCGGAGGTTCCCGCCGTGTCAGCTTCGCGGCCGTCGTGTGCGACACGCCGAGTTCGCGCGCCAACGCCTGCAGACCCATCCCCTCACGGCGCATGCCGCAGACCCATTCCAGTTCACCAGTTCACAGGACGATCCCACCACCGCGGGTCGCCATGCCCGCAGTCCTCAAATGGGCGCGAATCGTCTGCATGTGCACGCCGTTCGCCCCGGCCATTTCCCGTTGGTTCATGCCGGACAGGTAATCGGCGGCAATCTGCTCATGTGCCGCGGCGCTGATCATGCCTCTCCGCTCTGACCGCAGCCCCCTATAGACGTCCGCCGACCCGCGAGTTCCTCGTCAACGACCGCCCGCAGCTCAGCGGCGGACGGCAATGTCGCCTTGACGTCTTCCGGCAACCCCTCATAGCCGGCCACACCGAGTGCCGCAGACACGTTCGCCAGAGTGAACCGGACAACTGCCTCATTCTTCCCAGTGCACAGCAGTATGCCGATGGTCGGCGCGTGTTTCTCCGGATCCCGCAGGTAATAGTCCACCGCGCCCACATACGCCGCGACCTGACCCAGGAAAGCGGGCTGAAAATCATCGACCTTTAGCTCCACCACTACATAGCGGGACTGCGAGGTGCTGAACAGCAACAAGTCTAAAACCAACTCGTCGGTGCGGCCGTTCTCGTCGGTGACAGCGAACCGCACCTGCTTGCCGACAAACGCCATACCCCGGCCGAACTCCAGCAGAGTGTCCTGGAGCCGGTCCATTAGCGCCCTCTCCACATCCCGTTCGGTGACCCGCTCCACGAACGCGAGGTGCTCGAACACATAGGGATCCTTTGTCAACTGCTGCGCAAGCTCCGAATCAGGGTCCTCGAGCACGGCGGCGAAGTTCGTCGGCGCGGATCCGATCTGCCGTTTCAGGTCCGCCTTGATGAAGTGCTCCAACAGGCCGCGCCTCCAACCCTCGGCCAAGGCGCGGGCCGCGTACCAGTCACGGTCCTCGCGGGTGTTCAACCGGTCCAACAGCACCACGACGTGCCGCCACAGCAATTGTCCACCAGTGTGGTGGACAAATTCCTCCTCTGTGGGCCAGGCCTCGGCGGCCTTCCTCATCGCGTACAGGTTAGTCTTGGACCAGCCCCTCTGGTCGGAGAATTCGCGCCGCATGTCGCGGGCGATCCGGTCGATCACTCTGGCGCCCCAGCCGTCGTCTCGTTGCCGGACCAAGATGTCCCGCCCGGTGGACCAATAAAGCCGCAACACCTCCGCATTCGCCGTCCGCGCTGCCCGGAACCGGGCTGACCGAACCCGCCGCTTTAGAGCCTCAAACCATTCCGCGTAACCTTCAGGAGCCGCTTCCTCCACCTGTTCAAAGGGCGGGCGAGCGATCCCCCGACCGCCGACGGCCCCGGCGTTTGTCATGTCGTCTGCTTTCAGCCGTCCATCCTCGCAGGCGCCACTGACAGCCTAATGACGCCACGGGCCATGCCAAGGCCAGCGGAGGCGGCGCACCAGGCGTTAGGCCGAGCGGCACTGTCAGCCGCGAACCCGCAGTTCGGCCTGTAGGCGTCGCACGCCGGGCCTGTTCAAAACGGCGAATAATTCTTTGACGAGCTGGCGGATGGCTTGACCGGCTTGCCCACGGGCAGCTGGCGGCCGTGTCATTTGTGATGCCCGGAGCGTGAGACGGCGAGTTGGCGGCACATGAAATCGACGGGGTAAGCGCCGGCGGCGGCCCAGTTTGCGATGGCATGTGCAGATCACCGCTGGTCTTTCGCGAACCAGGCCGCCGCTTTTTTAGCCGTATTCCAGCTCTGACCTGAGGCGTTGGTTTTCTTGGCGGCGGCGTTCGAGTTCCTCGCGTTCAGTTTTGCTCAGCTCGGTTTCAGCTGGCTGATTGTATCTGGCTTTTTGCACTCAGCGGCCCAAGGAAGGTTATTCATAATGAGGTTCTATAGTTTTCCAGAGAGACTACAGCCCGTATGATCTCCGAGTGTTTCTGGAGCGGCCCTCTAAAAGGGTATTTGAGGATTTTCCAGTTCTTCAATCTGGCGATGCTCCGCTCAACCACATAGCGAATCTGGTTGACGGATCTGTTGATTGTTTTCTGGGCTGGCGTCAAAGCGATCTGGCCAGGCCGCCGCTTGACCGGAGTGATAATCCCACAGCCGACATACCCCTTATCCCCGAAAAATGTCGCGCCGGAGGTTTCAAAGAGGCCGCTAGAGGCAGCCGCTGTGACGTCG
>JAIRXC010000007.1 GCA_031268515.1 Propionibacteriaceae bacterium | reverse complement strand
TCATCGCCTTGGACTCACTCGCCGCGATCCGTTTTTCCAGCGTCAAACAGGACGCCTGGCGCCTGCCGGAAGCCCAAACCGCGATGGCCGCCGGCGCGATCCTCTACGGCGGCAAATACTCCGCCCCCGATTACGAGCTGATCTTGGCTTCCAAACCGGATCTCGCCATCGAATCGAACATGATCACCCACGCGCCAGATGTCAAGGAGAAACTGGCGGCGGTTGGCATCCCCGTTTTGGTTGACCAATCCAGCTATGAGCCGCACCCGCTGGGACGGACCGAGTGGATCAAGTTGTACGGGGCGCTGCTCGGCCGGGAGGCCCTGGCGGCGGAGGTTTTCGCAGAGCAGGCGGCGTATCTCGACGAGGTCTCAAGCCAGCAAAACAGCGGCAAAACCGTGGCCTTTTTCCACATCAGCTCAGCGGGCTACGTGGTGGCCCGGCGGCCCGGCGACTATGTGCCGAAAATGATCGAGCTGGCCGGCGGCGAATATATTTTCTCAAACCTGGGCGACACGACGGCCGCCAGTTCTGTCAACCTGGAAATGGAACAATTCTATGCCCAGGCCAAAGACGCCGACTACATCATCTACAACAGCACCATCGGCGGTGAACTGGACAGCCTCGCCGACCTTATCTCGCTCAACCCGTTGTTGGCCGATTTCAAAGCCGTCCGGGAAAGCCACGTCTGGGACACCGGCCAGGATTTCTATCAAAATATGACCGGGTTGGGGCTCATGATCTCAGACATCCACCGCATGTTGGCCGCCGACCCGTCTGGCCCCGACCAACTCGGCTTCCTACATCGGCTGCGCTGACGGCCGGCCGGGAATGACCATGCGCAAGGCCGCGACAACCACCGCCGACGCCCGTCCGGCCCGGTACGCCATTTGTTTTGCTGTTTTGGCGGCCGCGCTCATCGTGTTCGCGGCTCTCAACGCCGCCATCGGCAGCGTCTCCATTTCCTTGCAGGAACTGCCTGACATTGTTTTCCACCACGCCGGCGATCTGACAAGCGTCCAGATCGTCTGGCAGATCAGATTGCCCCGGTTGCTGACGGCGCTCATCTTGGGAGGCGGCCTCGCCCTGGCCGGTTTCCTGCTTCAGACCTTCTTCAACAACCCCATCGCCGGGCCCTTCGTCCTCGGCATCTCTTTTGGCGCCAAGCTGGCGGTGGCGATCCTCATGGTGTTCGTCCTCCAAGCGGGCCAAGCCGTCAGCTCGGCCGCGCTCATCGGGGCCGCCTTCGTCGGCGCGCTCGCGACGATGGGCCTTGTCGTGGCCATGGCAGGCAAGGTCGAGTCCATGTCCATGCTCATCGTCGTCGGAGTCATGATCGGCTACATCTGTTCGGCGGTCACCGACTTCATCGTCACCTTCGCCGACGACGCCAGCATCGTCAACCTCCACAACTGGTCCCAGGGCAGTTTCTCCGGGGCCGCCTGGTCCGACGTCCAGGTTATGGCCGTTGTCATAACGGCCACCAGCGTGGCTGTTTTCTGTTTGGCCAAACCCATCGGCGCCTACCAACTCGGCGAGCATTACGCTCACAACATGGGTGTCAATGTTAAGGCTTTCCGGGTCAGCCTAGTTTTATTGGCGAGCCTCCTGGCGGCCTGCGTGACGGCCTTCGCCGGGCCGATCTCGTTCGTCGGCATCGCCGTGCCGCACCTCATCCGGGGCTTTTTCGGCACCGCGAAGCCGTTGGTTGTCATCCCTGCTTGCTTCCTCGGCGGCGCGGTCTTCTGCCTCGGTTGCGACCTGCTCGCCCGGACCGCCTTCGCGCCGGTCGAAATCAACATCAGTTCCGTTACGGCGGCTTTCGGCGCGCCCATCGTCATCGCCATCATGTTGAAGCGGCGCGCGGGCGGCGATTGACCATGGCTTCCAGCTTCCGGACCGAGCGGCTCGCCGTCGGCTACCACGGCAAGCCGCTCGTCCGCGACATCGTCCTCGACCTGCCGGAAGGGACGGTCCTCAGCCTGATCGGCCCTAACGGGGCTGGCAAATCAACCATTTTGAAGACCATCGCCAAATATCTAGCCGCGGTCGCCGGCGCTGTTTACATCGGCCAGCGGCCTTTGGCCGACCTGAGCAGCGGCGACCTCGCCCGCCAGGTCGCCGTCGTCTTGACCGATCGGCTTCGGACTGAATTGATGACCTGCGAAGATGTCGTGGCCACGGGCCGCTACCCCCACACGGGCCGTTTCGGCGTGCTCGGCCGCGAGGACCGCCGGCAGGTGCGCCAGGCCATGGAACTGCTCCACGCCTGGGAATTGCGCGACCTCGACTTCCGGCAGGCCAGCGACGGGCAAAAACAGCGTGTCATGATCGCGCGGGCGTTGTGCCAAGAACCCCGTGTCATCGTCTTGGACGAGCCGACGGCTTATCTGGACGTCCGCCACAAACTCGAACTCCTCGCCATCTTGCGGGGGTTGGCGAAACAGCGTGGTATCACAGTTGTCATGTCGTTGCACGAACTCGACATGGCTCAGAAGATTTCCGACCTCATTTTGTGCGTCGACGGCGATGTCATCAGCCATTACGGCCCGCCGGCCGAAATTTTCGCCGACGGCCAGATTGACCGTATTTTCGGATTGCCACACGGCGCCTACGACCCTTTGTCCGGCAGCCTTGAATTCGCCCCGCCGGCGGGCCGGGCTGAGGTTTTCGTCATCGCCGGCGGCGGCTCTGGCGTTCCCGCCTACCGTGCCCTCCAGCGGCAAGGCGTCCCCTTTGCCACAGGCCTCCTCCACGGTTTCGACATCGATTGCCGCATCGGTTCGAAGTTGGCCGCCGAGGTTTTCGCCACGACCGGCTTTGAGGCGATCGGACCGGAATTGTTCCAAAAGGCCTTGGACCGCTTGGGCGCGTGCCGGGCCGTGGTTGATTGCCTGACTGATTATGGCCCCCTCAATGAGTTTAACCGCACCCTCGCCGAGCGGGCGGCGGCCCTGGGCCTGCCCGTCGTCGCCGCCGTTTGCGACCTGCCAGCCCAAGTCCAGCCGCCAAAGTGAGCTTGGCCGCCGCTGAAATCGGCTTTTAGGCAGGCTTTTGCGCGGCTTCATATGGTTTCAAAAGATTTCCCTTGGCCGCTGGCCGAACCGAATTTTGGCGGCCTCCCTGCCGTAGGGGCGGGGGATAGCCGCAAAAAATATTAGTTTTCGGACTGGTCCGCCGATTTCCTGCCGTAGGGCCAGGGGCGCTCCCTCATGGTTTGCCAATGGTCAGACAGGTGACGCCCGACGCGTCGTAGGCCGGTTTGGCCCGCCGGCCGCAGGTGACCAGGGTCAGGCCGTGGGCGCGCGCGGCGCCTCCGCTTCCCTAGGCTTAGGCATCACGTTGGGCGACGGCTCCTGACTTCGGGTTCGGGCTGTCGAACTGGCTCCGAAGGCTTAAGGGGGCTTCTTCGCATGTGCGGCCGCTGTGCGCCAAAAGCCGCCTCAGACGTTGAAACCCCTAGCCTGACTTGCGTCTGACTAGGGGTTTCACCTTGTAGCCCCGACGGGATTCGAACCCGCGCTACTGCCTTGAGAGGGCAGCGTGCTTGGCCGCTACACAACGGGGCCTTGCTTGCGATCTGCCAGATCGCGCATCCCGGTCCTCCGGAGAGGCGACGGGTCTGCGTTGGGGTACCAGGACTCGAACCTGAACTAACGGAACCAGAATCCGTTGGGCTGCCAATTACCCCATACCCCAGGGGTGTTCGGCGCCTCAAGCCAGGCTGCGACGCCGACAGGTTAGCTTAGCCCACGCTTGTCGGGGGGCTCAAGTCCTTGGGCCCGCCCCCGGGCTCGCTTTCCGGCTAGCTGCGGTCAGGCGGCGGCAGAGCCGTCGGGGGTGGGGGCGGAGCCGCCAGTTTCCGGGGTGTCGGACCGGTGGCCGCCACGGCCGCTACGGCGTCGGCGGCCGCCGCGGGAGGACTGGTTGGCGGCGGTTATGACGGCGTCGGTTTGGGCGGTTTCGGCGGGGGAGCCGCCGGCCGCGAAGATCGCCTCGACCGCCGAGGCGATGGAGCGTCCGCTGTCGGGCTCGGCGCCGTTGGCCGTATTTGACGGGCCGTCTGGGTTTGGTTGGCCGGCTTCGGCAGAGCGGTTTTCAACGCTGGCAGACCGCTGGCCGCTGGCTGTCGAAAGACCTCGTCCGGCGGCGGATTCGCCGACGCCGGCAGCCGCAGGCTCCAAGGCGGCGTCAGAGGGCGCGCTCGCAGACACCGGGACGCCGTTGCGGCGTCGCGTGCGGCCGCGGCGGGGGCGTTCGCCGGCGTCTGCGGCCGCGTGGGCCAGGCCGGACCGGCTCGGCCGCTCAGATTCCCGGCCGCGCTCGCCTTGCGCGCCGCGCTCAGTCCTCGTCCGGCCGGAGGCCCTCGGGCGGGCTTCGGCGGCGGAGCGCAGCGGGGGGTCCGCCAGGCGGCCTGTCGCGCCGGCCGGAATGCTCAACTCCTCTAACAATTGCGGTGTTGTCGAATAGGCTTCGAGAGGTGTTTCGAAAGGCAGCGAGAGGGCCTTGTTTATGAGCTTCCAGCGAGTCAGGTCAGACCAGTCGACAAAGGTGACAGCGATGCCCGTACGGCCGGCCCGGCCTGTCCGGCCGATCCGGTGGACGTAAGTCTTCTCGTCGTCTGGGCAATCGTAGTTGATGACATGGGTGACCTGGTCGACGTCGATGCCGCGGGCCGCCACGTCCGTCGCCACGATGACTTGGGCCTTGCCGTCGCGGAACTTGGCCAAAGCCTTTTCACGCAGGATCTGGCTGAGGTCGCCGTGGATGCAGGTGGCGGCGAAGCCCCGGTCGAGGAGGTCGTCCGTCAACCGTTGGACGCCCCGCTTCGTCTTGCAGAAAACCATGACGCGGCCGGCGGCCGGCGATTGCAGCAGCTTGCCGATGATGGCGGGCTTGTCGAGGTCGTGGGTTTGATAGACGAATTGGACCGTCTCCGGCACCGTGATCGATGAATCGAAGGCTTCAGCCCGGATGTTGACAGGCTGGCGCAGGTGGACGCGGGCCAAGGAGACGATGGCGGACGGCATCGTGGCCGAGAACAGCATCGTCTGCCGGCTCGTCGGCGTCTTCTCGATCAACCGTTCGACGTCGGGCAGGAAGCCCAAGTCGAGCATCTCGTCGGCCTCGTCGAGCACGAGGACCTTGACACCGGACAAGACAAGGTTATGGCGGCCGAGCAGGTCGAGCAGGCGGCCGGGCGTCCCGACGACGATGTCGACCCCGTCGGAGAGGCCGTCGAGCTGGGGTTCGTAGCCGACGCCGCCGTAAACCGTCAAGATCTTCGCGGGGCCGCGGGCCGCGGCGATACGGAGGTCCTCGGCCACCTGGAGGGCCAACTCGCGGGTCGGGCAGAGGACCAGCGCCTGGGGGGCGCCTCGGACAGCCGGGTCGTAGCCTTCGTCGCCGGGCAGCGAGAGGCGCTGGAGCAAGGGGATGCCGAAGGCGAGGGTTTTGCCGGTGCCGGTGCGGGCCTGGCCGATCAGGTCGGAGCCTTGGAGGGCGATGGGGATGGCGAGATGCTGGATGGGGAAGGGGCGCGTGAAATCGGCGTCGTCAAGGGCGGCGACGATGACCGGGTCGACGCCGAGGTCGGCGAAACCGCCTTCGCCGCCGGGGGTGTCAGCGGCCGCCGATTGAGTTGGGCTGTCGTCGGCCGCCGCGCCGTCGTCGGCAGTGCTGTCAGCTAGAGCGTCGCCGTCCGTCGCAGCAGCCGCGGCTGTTTGACCGGCGGGCCGGCCGAGTCCGGCTGCGTCTGCCAGAGGGGCGCCGTCGGCGGGATTGTCCAGGGGCTGTTTGTCAGAATCCGTCATGCGCGCTCAGATCGTGCCGAAGCCGACGGGGCGGGCGTGCTCGGCGCCGAGTTCGACGTAGCCGATGCCGGCGCTCGGAATGAGCACCTGACGGCCGTGGGCATCCTGGAGGACGAGGACTTTCTGGTCGGCCAACGCGGCGTCGAGGGCGGCGGCGACCTCGGCGGCGCTGAGGGGAGAATCGAGTTGCAGCTCCTTCGCGACCTGCCGGATTCCGATCTTGACTTCCACGGGTGCCTCCTCATGACTGTGAACTGCGACGAAATCAATCGAGGACTTCGGCGGACTAACTAGCTCAGCTTATCTCAGCGGCCAAGCCGGCCGGGCCGTCCGACGCCGGGCCGGCGCCCGTGGCTAGGCCGCTTGCCGGCGGTCGGCTGGGCTGGCTGTGCCGCCAGACGGCTATGGTGATGATGTCCGGAGCCTCGGCGTCGACCGCTGGATTTTCATTCATCGGACTAGGCTGGGGTAAGCATAAATTGGAGATGTCTTCCCGTAACTTTTCTACGGTGTCTGAGCTGCTGAACTCACCTCCTAGCGAGTGGTTCTCGGCCAAGTGATTTTTGAATAAACATAACAACTCATTTCTCTGCAATGTCAGCTTTGCTGATTTGCAGGGGCTAATGTGATGCAAATTCAAAAGTTCTGTGTCCATCACGTCTGTTGCCCAGTCAATGAATTTTTTGCCTTGCTCCTCCGGGTCGCTCAAACTAAGCAGGTCGTCTTCCAGCTCGAGTTGACTGCGGGACAGCAGGCGGATGAAGTCACGGGGGACACCGCCGGACCAGGCCGCGCAGAAAGCGACTAAGATTGGCGACACGGGCCAATCCTGACAACGGTGATTGGCTAGGTTTTGGAGATCGGCGAATGTCAAGGGCTCGAGGAGTTCGACCTCATGGAAAATCGAATCAAAGTAGATCTGAGACTCAAGAAAACGTCGAGACATGAACTGGGCGCGATCCTGAGGTCGCACAGTGACCAGCCAACGGACATGGTTGAGGTTGAAGAGATCTTTTAACTCATTGAAGACTAAAAGGCGGTCGTCGGATTCTGGTTTATCGGCTTCATCAATGATGACGGTGAGCGGAACCTGCCCGGCGTTGCTGTATTCGACCAGTAACTCTTCGAGAGCCTGGAGCAGCAGCAACACATCACGGGAACGCGAGTCATCTTGGCCTGTCATCTCAATGCTAGGGAGAGGGCTCACCAGTGACGTCCAGCTCAGTTTGAAGCGCATCCTCTGCCACCAGGAGTCGCCTAGGATGGTGCGTACCCGGTTCAAAGCTTCGATGACACGGATGTAGTGGGCTCGAAACGCTTCATCGTTGATCATGTCTATCTTAAGAAGGGCTTCGGCGTTGGCGATCTGCGCGCTGGAATTTAGAAGAGGAGCATCAAAACTCGGCGGCGTTGTTTTATTTTGATTTCCGATCAGTTCGTTTGGTTGGATGATGCGGTCGACGCGCCGCTGCCATTCACGAATCTGGCTGTGACGTTTGGCGTCATCGCGGCCGAGGAATTTTGATCGGCGGATCCACCGTCGTATCCAGTAGATCCCGACGCCGATGCCTATGGCGGCGCTGAAAGATAGCAGGGCGGGTAGCCAGACATCGGCTAACGACGGGATGGAATTAAGTAGCTTAGTTGCTTCAGGCCAAATGATTAAGGGAGATGATCCTGATCGGCAACCGTGCAAATCAAGATCGACGAGAACACGGTCGCCGCTTTTCCAAGCAATGGCCTGACATTTTCCGTGGGAGCTTGCTATCGCGAAAGACAAGAAAATCCATAACAGTAGCAGAAAGACCGTCGCTGCGACGGTTGTGACAAGCATTCGGCGGCGTTGTTGCCGGCGGTAGCCGATGCGGCAAGCCGGTGACATTATGACTTGGACTAGGCGACGGCCGATTAGTTGAATAAACTGGCGATGGTCGTAATTAGCCGGGACTCTGACTGACATCACCAGTGACTCGTCTGCTTCTCGTCGCTGCCATTGGTCGTTTATTATCTGTTGGAGGTTCGCGTCAAGTTTCGCCGGATCGGTTTGATGAGCCACTCTGTGTTTTTTCAGACCGTTCTCATAGGTTTTCAGAGTTTCTTTGCAACTACTGCGCCAGCGGCTCCAATGTCC
>JAIRXC010000183.1 GCA_031268515.1 Propionibacteriaceae bacterium | reverse complement strand
CTCAACCCTTCGCTCCTCACAGCTCTTCGGTCCTCAAGACGGCGTCGCGGAAAGCCGCCCAGCCGAGCAGGGCGCACTTGACGCGGGCCGGGAACAAGGCCACGCCGTGGAAGGCGACGGCGTCGCCGTACTCAGCCTCGTCCAACTCGGTTTTGCCTTGCCCTTCCAACATGGCCTGGAAACCGTCGTAGAGACGCAACCCCGCCGCCGCCGGCCGGCCTATGACAAGATCCGCCATGACCGACGTCGAAGCCTGGGAAATGGCGCAGCCGACGCCCTCATAGGAAACATCGGCCACTTCGCCGCCTTGCCGGCGCAGCCGCAGCACGAGTTCATCTCCACAAGATGGATTGACGTGGGTGACCTCGATGTCGTAGGGCTGGCGCAAGCCAGAATGAAGCTTGGCCCGATAGTGGTCAAGGATGATGTCTTGGTAGAGCGCCTGCAAATCCATCTAGCCCCTCCCGCCCGGCCGGACTCGGAAAAAGCGAAGGGCCCGGAGGAGGGAATCGGCCAAGCGGTCGATCTCGTCTTCGGTCGTGTAAAGATAGGGTGAGACCCGGATCGAGGCGGGGACGCCGAAACGCTCGTGCAGAGGGCGGGCGCAATGGTGGCCGCCACGCACCGCCACGCCATCGGCGTCAAGGATTTGCATGGCGTCGTGCGGATGGATGTCCGCCAAGGTGAAGGAGACCGCGCTGCCCCGGTCCGCCATCGTCGTCGGCCCCAGGACCGTCACCTCCGGAAACTCGGCCAACCGCTCCAACAGATACGCCGTCAACTTGGCCTCCCAAGCCTCGACGGCCTCCAAACCGCAGGCGTTCAGATAATCGATGGCGGCGGCCAACCCGACGGCCTGGGCGATCGGCGGCGTGCCAGCCTCGAAACGGTGGGGCGGGCGGGCGTAGGAAGAGCCGGTCATCCGGACCGTCTCAATCATCTCGCCGCCGCCTAGAAAAGGCGGCCAGCCGGCCAAGACGTCGGACCGGCCCCAGAGCACCCCGATGCCGGTCGGGCCCAACATTTTGTGGCCGGTGAAGGCCAGGCAGTCAGCCCCGAGGGCGGCCACGTCGGCCGGGCGGTGCGGCACGCCCTGGGAGCCGTCGACCACGACGGCCGCCCCGACGGCGCGGGCCCAGGCGATGATCTCAGGCAGCGGGCTGACCGCTCCCGTGACGTTGGACAGCCAGGTGACGGCGACGACCTTGGTGCGCTCATTGATCAGATTGCCGGCGGCGGCCCGGGCCAGATCAAGGCGGCCCTCGTCGGTGACGTCAAACCAGCGCAGCTTGGCGCCGCTGCGCTGCGAAACCAGTTGCCAAGGGACGATGTTGGAATGGTGTTCGGCCACGGTCGTGACGATCTCGTCGCCGGGCCCAAGAGCGGCGCCGAGGCAATTGGCAGCCAAGTTGAGGGCCTCGCTGGCGTTCTTAGTGAAGACGATTTCCTCTGGTTGGGCGCCGATGAAAGCCGCCACCTTGGCTCGGGCCCCCTCGTAGGCCGCCGTCGCCTCCATCCCCAAGGCATGCATGGCCCTGGCCACATTGGCGTTGTGGCAGGCGTAGTGGGCGCTGACCGCGTCGATGACCGACTGGGGTTTTTGGGAGGTGTTGGCGGAGTCTAGATAGACAAGCGGGCAGCCATTGGCCGTCCGGGCCAAAATCGGGAAATCCTTTCGACAGCGGGCGACGTCGAAAGCGGTCATAGCGCTGCCTCCCTACGGCCGTGAGGCGGCTGCGAGGTCATGAGGCGGCAGCCGCCTTCACGTACTTCTCGTAGCCGTTTTCCTCCAACTGGTCCGCCAGTTCGCGGCCGCCCTCTTCGGCGATTCGGCCGTCTACGAAAACGTGCACGAAGTCCGGCTCGATGTAGCGCAGGATGCGGGTGTAATGGGTGATCAGGAGGACGCCGCGGTCGCCCTGGGCGGCGTAGCGGTTGACGCCCTCGGCCACGATCCGCAAAGCGTCGATGTCAAGGCCGGAGTCGGTCTCGTCGAGGATGGCGTACTTCGGGTTGAGCAATTCCAATTGGACGATCTCATGCCGCTTCTTCTCGCCCCCCGAAAAACCCTCGTTGACCGAGCGGGAGGAGAATTCGGAGTCGAGCTGGAGACGGCCGAGGGCGGCGTCGACTTCTTTGACCCAGCTGCGCAAACTCGGGGCCGCGCCGCCGAGAGCCGTCTTGGCGGTGCGGAGGAAATTAGCCACGGAAACCCCTGGCACCTCGACCGGATACTGCATCGCCAAGAACAATCCAGCCTTAGCTCGTGCGTCCGGGCTGAGGCCGGCCAGCTCAAGGCCGTCCAAGGCAACCGAACCACCCGTGATCGTGTACTTGGGGTGGCCGGCCAGCGAATACGCCAAGGTCGACTTGCCAGAGCCGTTGGGACCCATGATGGCGTGTATCTGACCGGGCCGGATGGCCAGGTCAACGCCTTTGAGGATGGGCTTGGGGCCGGCTTCGGTCTCAACGGAAACATGCAGGTCGGTGATGACGAGGCCGCTGTCAGTCGTTGTCATAAGGGCTCTGTGATCTCCTTGTCAAGGTTGTGTGGAAAGGGGGACGGCCGGTCAGGCGCCCTTGAGCGGGCGAGACCGTTCGGCTTGGTCAAGCTCGCGGTCGATCTTGGCCATGAGAGCCTCTTCGACGTCAGAGACGCCGATGCGGGCGACGAGTTGGGCGAAAAAGCCGCGGACGACGAGGCGGCGGGCCGCTGCCTCGTCAAGGCCGCGGGAGCGAAGGTAGAACAACTGCTCCTCATCGAAGCGGCCGGTCGAGGCGGAGTGGCCGGCCCCTTGTATTTCACCGGTTTCGATCTCGAGGTTCGGCACGGCGTCGGCCCGGCAGCCTTCCGACAAGACAAGGTTCTTGTTCGATTCGTAGGTGTCGATGCCCTTGGCCTCAGGCCGGATGAGGACGTCCCCGACCCAAACCGAACGGGCGTGCTGGCCCTGTAAGGCGCCGCGGTAGTCGACCAGCGACGTTCCCTTGGGATGATTGTGGTCTACGAACAAGCGGTGCTCGATGTGTTGGCCGGCGTCGGCGAAGTAAACGCCGAACAGCTGGGCCGCCCCGCCGGAACCGGCGTAGGAAACGTTGTTTTGGAGGCGGATCAGGTCGCCGCCGAGGGAGACGGCGATGTGGCGGTATTCGCCCCGGCGGCCGACCCGGGCCTCATGCTGGCCCAAGTGGACGGCGGTGTGATCCCAATCTTGCAGCGAGACGACGGTCACGCGGGCCTCATCGCCAACGCTGACCTCGACGTTGCCGAGGTAGCGGGCGGCGCCGGTGTGGTGGAGCACGATGACCGCCTGGGAGCCCGGCCCGGCCTCGATGACAAGGTGGCCGGTCACAACAGCTTCCGGATCGGCGGCCCGAAGCGACAAGCGGAGAGGTTCTTCAAGCCGCTGGCCGGCCGGGATCAAAACGTGGGCCGCCGCCGCCGTATGAGCGCTGGCCAGCGCCGCCGCCCGGTCTGTCGGCGTCAACACCGTGCCGCGAGGCGTCTGGCCGATAGCCAAAGTCGGCAGAGGGCCGAGGCCGTCGCCCGTGATCTCGATGACGCCCGCCGGCGGGTCCTTCAAAAGCGCCTCGACGCGGTCCAAAGGCGTGAACCGCCAAACCTCTTCGCGGCCCGACGGCAAAAGATGGCTGTCGACGTCGAAGGAACCGGCCGGATGGAGATGGGAGACGGTCCGGGCTTCGGCCGGACCGGGATTGGCGGCGTTCACCTCTGCGGCCTCTCGCTTCCTCAAGACGGGGTCGAAAGCGGTCATCCGACCGCGCCTTCCATTTGCAGTTCGATGAGCCTGTTCAGCTCCAAGGCGTATTCCATCGGCAGCTCGCGGGCGATCGGCTCGACGAAGCCGCGCACGATCATGGCCATCGCCGCCTCCTCCGTCAAACCGCGGCTCATGAGATAGAACAGCTGGTCTTCGGAGACCTTCGAAACGGTCGCTTCGTGGGCCATGGAAACGTCTTCTTCGCGCACATCGACGTAAGGGTAGGTGTCGGAGCGGGAGACCGCGTCCACGAGGAGGGCGTCGCAGCGGACCGAGTTGGCCGAGTGATGGGCCCCCGGATTGACGTAGACAAGACCGCGGTAGGAGGCGCGGCCGCCGCCGCGGGCGACGGACTTGGAGACGATCGTGCTCGACGTGTTGGGGGCGGCGTGGACCATCTTGGCGCCGCTGTCTTGATGCTGGCCGGGACCGGCGAAAGCGATCGACAAGGTCTCGCCGCGGGCCTGCTCGCCGAGCAGCCAGACGGCCGGGTACTTCATCGTCGTCTTGGAGCCGATGTTGCCGTCAACCCACTCCATGACAGCGTTTTCGGCGCAGGTGGCCCGCTTCGTCACGAGGTTGTAAACGTTCGTAGACCAGTTCTGGATCGTCGTGTAGCGGGCCCGGGCCCCCTTGCGGATGATGATCTCGACAACGGCGGCGTGGAGGGAATCCGATTTGTAGATCGGAGCCGTGCAGCCCTCGACGTAGTGGACGTAGGCATCCTCGTCCACGATGATGAGCGTCCGCTCGAACTGGCCCATGTTCTCCGTGTTGATGCGGAAATAAGCCTGGAGCGGGATCGTGACGCGGACGCCCTTGGGAACGTAGATGAAAGAGCCGCCCGACCAGACGGCCGTGTTGAGCGCGGAGTATTTGTTGTCGCCGGCCGGGATGACCGAGCCGAAATGCTCCTCGAAAACCTCCGGATGGCGCTGGAGGGCGGTGTCCGTGTCGAGGAAGACGACGCCTTGGCGCTCCAATTCCTCGTTGATCTTGTGGTAGACGACCTCGGATTCGTATTGGGCCGCCACACCCGCGACCAGGCGGCGCTTCTCAGCCTCGGGGATGCCGAGGCGGTCGTAGGTGGTCCGGATGTCATCGGGCAGGTCTTCCCAACGGGCCGCTTGCCGCTCGGTGGCCGAGACGTAGTACTTGATCTCGTCGAAGTCGATGCCGCTGAGGTCAGCCCCCCAGGTCGGCGTCGGTTTGCGCTCGAACAAAGCCAAAGCCTGGAGGCGGCGTTCCAACATCCACGCCGGCTCGTTTTTGCGCCGCGAAATGCCGCGCACCACGTCTTCGCTGAGACCGCGCCGGGCGGCGGCGCCGGCCGCGTCGGCGTCATGCCAGCCGAAGCGGTAGCGGCCGAGGGCGGCCAAGTGCTCGTCCTGGGTTGACCCCAGGCCAGGCGCCAGCGGTGTCGAGGTCACAGATCCTCCTTGTGGGCAACGGGATGCGGGATGTGCGTGGTGCAGACGCCGTCGCCGTGGGCGATGGTGGCGAGGCGCTGGACGTGAGAGTGGACGAGGCGCGAGAAAGCGGCTGTCTCGGCCTGGCAGAACTCGGGAAAGCGGCTGGCGACGGCGGAGTAGGGGCAGTGGTGCTGGAGGAGTTGGTCGCCGCTGCGGAGAGGGGCGACGTCGGCCATGAAACCGGCCGCGCTGAGGACCCGCTGCAAGGCGGCGGCCGGAGCGAGGTCCGGCTCGGCCTCCAACAAGGCGAGATAGCGGCGCTCCAAGGCGGCGAACTTGTCTTCGGCGAAGGCCGCGACGGCGCCTTCGCCGCCTAGGCCGCGCAGGTAGTCGAGGCACTCGATGGCCAGCTGGTCGTAGGCGTTGGGGAATTGGGCGCGCCCCCGATCGGTCGCCACCCACACCTGGGCGGGCCGGCCCGGAGGCCTCGGGCCGTTAAGACGCCGTCCGCGCACACCGACTAACCCCTGGGCCGCCAAGGCGGCCAAGTGGCGACGTACGGCGGCCTGGGTCAGACCCAGGTGGTCAGCCAAGTGCGCAGCCGTGGCCTGGCCCCATTCCATGACGCAGGCCATGATCCGGTGACGAGTCGGGGAGGCGCTGGCGGCGCCCCCGTCCTCAGCTAACCGAGGGGAGGCTGAGTCCGGTTGCTCGACCTCGGCTAGATTCACAAGGGAATCCTTGCGTAATTCCCTTAAGGCGTCAACCAGGGCCTGCGGCCCAGCCCGCCAGTTGGCCGCCCGCGGAGCCGGGTCAGAAATTGATCATGTGCCCGGAGATGCCCTCCGCCGCCTCCTTGAGAGCCTCGCCCAGAGTCGGGTGGGCGTGGATGTTGAGAGCCACCTCGGACGCCGTCAGGTCCCAGCGCTGCGCCAAGGTCAGCTCGGGCAGCAATTCAGTCACGTCGGGGCCGATGAGATGGGCGCCGAGGATTTCCCCGTAACGGGCGTCGGCGACGATCTTGGCGAAACCGGCCGCTTCGCCCAAACCCCAAGCCTTGCCGTTGGCGGCGAAGGGGAACTTCGCCGTCTTGACTTCATAGCCTTGGGCCCGGGCTTGCTCTTCGGTGTAGCCGAAGGCGGCGATTTGGGGCCGGCAATAGGTGGCCCGCGGGACCATGGCGTAATCGACGGGGAAAGTCTGCTCCCCCGCGATGACCTCGGCCGCGACGACGCCTTGGGCCTCCGCCACGTGGGCCAGCATGAGTTTGCCGGTGACGTCGCCGATCGCGTAGAGGCCAGGGACGGAGGTCCGCATGGCCTCGTCCACGGCTATGGCGCCGCGGTCGGTCAGGGCCGCGCCCGTGTTCTCCAAACCGTAGCCGTCGACGCGGGGCTGGAAACCGACGGACACGAGGACCCGGTCGGCTTCAAGGACGAACTCGTCGCCGCCCGCGGCTGGGGCTGCATAGACCTTGGCGCCTTGGGCGTCTTCCGTCATGCCCTTGACGGCGTGGGAGAGGAGGACCTTGACGCCGAGCTTCTTGTAGGCCTTCGCCAGCTCGGCTGAAACCTCGGGGTCCTCCAGGGGGACGAGGCGGTCAAGGTATTCGACGATGGTGACATCGGCCCCGAAGCTGCGGAGGATGTAGGCGAATTCCGTCCCGATGGCCCCGGCCCCGCAGATGACGATGGACTGCGGCGCCTGTTCTTGGAGGATCTGTTCTCTGTAGGAGCCGATGCGAGGGCCAAGTCTGACGCCTGGCAGGAGTTTGGGAGTCGCCCCGACCGCGATGACGCAATTGTCAAAAGAGAGAGTCTCCACGTTGCCGTCCTCGCCGGCCACAACAAGGTTGTGGGCGTCGGCGAAGGAGCCATGGCCGCGGTATTCGGTGACGCGGTTCTTTTTCATGAGGAAATGGACGCCTTTGACCATCCGTTCGGCCACGGCGCGGCTGCGGGCGAAGGCTTGGCCATAGTCGGCCACGGCGTCGCCGCGGATGCCGTAAAGCTCCTTTTCGTGGGTCAGAATATGGGCCACCTCGGCATTGCGGAGGAGGGATTTGGCTGGGATGCAGCCGACGTTGAGGCAGACGCCGCCCCACTGCTGATCCTCGACGATGGCGGTTTTGAGTCCCAACTGCGCGGCTCGGATGGCGGCGACATAGCCGCCGGGACCGGCGCCGAGGACGACAACATCGAAAGACGTGCTCATGGGTGTAACTCTATGGCGCCGCAAGCGGTGCGGCGGCCGGCCGGAGCCGAGGCGGACCACCCGACGGGTGATTGATTTATCTCATACATGAGATACCCTGAGGCCATGACTTCAGACATCTCTCCTGAAAGCATCGGCGCTTTGATCAGGGAAACCCGCCGCCAGCGGGGCCTCACCCAGGCCCAGTTGGCGCAGATGCTGAAGACGAGCCAATCAGCCATCGGGCGGATCGAGGCGGGCAACCAGAACCTCTCACTGGAGACGATCAACCGGCTGGCTGCCGCGCTGTCGGCTTCTTTGCTGCTGGCGGGCACGGGCCAGCTCAATTACGTCATCGAAGGCGGCCGGCCGCTGGAGGGGCGGATCGAGACTCGGTTGAGCAAGAACGGCGCCGTCGCCGTCCTCTGCGCCAGCTTGCTCAACCGCGGCCGCACGACCCTGCGCGGAGTCCCCCAGATCGAGGAGGTCAACCGGCTGACCGAGGTGCTCACATCGATCGGCGTGGCCTGTGAGTGGGACGACAGCCACACAGACCTGACGCTGACACCGCCAGAACGCCTCTCCTTGTCCCAAATGGACCGCACGGCGGCCCGCCGCACCCGCAGCATCCTCATGTTCTTAGGACCCCTGCTCCACCACCAATCTTCTTTTATCGTCCCTTACGCTGGCGGCTGCGACCTGGGCACCCGGACCGTCGAACCCCATCTCCAAGCCCTCCGCCACCTTGGGCTGTCGGTCGTCACGCGCCAAGGCTTTTACCATTGCGAGGTGGCGCCACCCTCCGCCGGCTGCCGCCAGTTCGCCTTGACCGAACGCGGCGACACCGTGACGGAGAACGCCCTCATGGCGGCCGCCCGGACTCCGGGGACGACGGTCATCCGCAACGCCAGCCCCAACTACATGGTCCAAGACCTCTGCGCCTACCTAGTCCAGCTCGGCGTAGCGATCGAGGGGATCGGGACGACGACCCTGACCGTCCACGGGGTCGCCGACATCTGCGCCGACGCCGTCGTAGACATCTCCGAGGACCCGATCGAGGCCATGAGCCTCCTGACGGCTGGCATCGTGACCGGCTCCGAGCTGACAGTGACCCGGGCCCCCATCGAGTTCTTGGAGATCGAACTGGCCGTCTTGGAGTCGATGGGGCTGGATTTCGACCTCGGCGAGGAATACTGCGCCCGCAACGGCTTCACCCGCCTGGCCGATCTGACTGTCCGGCCGAGCGTCTTGCGGGCCCCAGCCGACAAGATCCACCCCATGCCTTTCCCCGGCCTCAACATCGACAACTTGCCATTTTTCGCCGTCATCGCCGCGGCGGCGGAGGGGACGACGACGATCTTCGACTGGGTCTACGACAACCGCGCCACCCACCTGCTGGAGCTCAACAAGCTTGGCGCCAACATCAAGTTGCTTGACCCTCACCGGCTCATGGTGACGGGCCCGACGCACTGGCACGGCGACCGCCAGATCATCTGCCCCCCGGCTTTGAGACCGGCCATGTGCCTGCTCCTGGCGGCCTTGGCCGCGGAGGGCACAACGGTTTTGCGCGACACGTACGTCATCAACCGCGGCTACGAAGGCCTGCCCGAGCGCCTGTCCCAGATCGGGGCGAAGATCGAGGCGACGCCTTTCGAGACCGCTTCGGCCTAAAACCCAAAGCGCTGCCAGTCAGCGGATGCGGACGGCCTCGAAAACGTTCGACGGGTGGACCAGCTCAGCTTGGGCGGACACGAGTTGGAGTTCGCGCTTGCCGCTGGCGGCGGTGGCGGCGAGGATCGAATAAACAATCGACGCTGTTTCACTCAAGGCTGTGTCGAGACGGCCCGACTGTAGGAGCTTGGCCAAGAAGACGGCCGCCGTGACGTCGCCGGAGCCGGTGAAGGCCCGGCCCAGCAGCGGGGTTGTCGCAATCCAGGCTTCGTCGGCCCGGACTGCTGCCAAAGAGACCGTTTCCGGCGGCGCGTCTTCGGCCACGGCGCTTGTCACAAGGACGGTCTTAGGACCGCGGGCGATCAAACTGTCGGCGGCTTCCAAGAGGTCGCCCATCGACTTCGTGGCCGTGTCGGCCAGATAGTCGAGTTCAAACTGGTTCGGCGTCACGATGTCCGCCTTGGCGACCACCTGCTCGCGGAGGAAAGCTGGGATGCCGCTGGCGACATAGAAGCCGCGGCCGACGTCTCCCATGACCGGATCGCAGCAATAAACGGCGGCCGGGTTGCGGGTTTTGACAAGGGCGACGGCGTCCAAGATGGTCTGGCCCATGTCCTCGCTGCCTTGATAACCGCTGAGGATGGCGTCGACTTCGGGCAACGCGCCTCGTTCGTCCACGCCGCGGATGACGTCGGCGACTTCGGAGGCCTTGAAGACCGGCCCGCGCCATGATTGGTAGGCCGTCGTGTTGGAATAGTGGACGGTCAAGACCGGATACGTCTCAACACCCATCCGCTGGAGCGCGAAAGCGGCAGCCGAGTTGCCAACATGACCGTAGGCGACAGACGACTGGATAGACAAAATGGTGGTCACGGCAACCCACTTTAGTACGCCGCCGACGGCCGGCCAGCCGGGCGCCGACGGTCGTGTCAGAGGCCGGCCTAGCTGGCCGTGCGGATCAAAGTCCGTGAGACGCCCTGGTGTTCCCAGTCCGCCATGGGCAGACTGTTCCCCATGCGACGGCAGCGCTCCTCCGCCTCACTGGCCAGGGGCCTTTGATGGCCTTCAGCGAGCGCCTTGGCGCCGGCGCCCGCGGCTTGCCGTATTTCTCCTGCCGCTTCCACGCCATGGCCCACCGCGGCGCCCACATCGGGCCGACGGCCGGCCAGGAGAACACCTTGGCCGCTTTCCAGGCGGCGACGGACCTCGGCTACCGCTACATCGAGACGGACGTCCAGGCCAGCCGCGACGGCGAGGCCGTCCTCTTCCACGACGACACCCTCGACCGCTTGACCGGGACCGCCGGCACGGTGGCCGAGCGCAGCGCCGCCAGCCTCAAGGGCCTCAAGGTGGCCGGCCAACCCATCCCGACCCTCGACGCCGCGCTGGAAGAATTCCCCCGCGCCCGTTTCAACATCGATCTCAAGACTTTCGCCGCCGTCGAGCCACTCGTCCGAGCCTTGGCCCGCCACAAGGCCGGACAACGAGTCCTCGTAGATTCTTTTTCGCAACGCCGTCTGTCTTATTTCCGGACTCTCACGGCCGGCCGCGTCCCGACCGCCGCCGCTCCGGCCGGGATCGCCTGGACTGTCTTCACCCCCTTCTTGCCCGCGCTCATCGCCTCGCCTGGCGTCGCCTTGCAGATCCCCCTCCGCCAACGGCTTGGCCCGCTGGACTTGACCGTGTTCAGCGCCCGTCTCGTCGCGAACGCCCACAGGGCGGGCCGCGTCGTCCACGTTTGGACGGTCGACGACGCGGCCACCATGGAAAGCCTCATCGCCGCCGGGGCCGACGGCATCATCACGGACCGGCCTGACATCCTCAAACAGGTGCTCCAGCGCCACGACCTCTGGGAGGCTTCCGATGAGTGACCACAGCCTTGGCGACAGTCCTATTTCCCCGTCCAGTTCGCCCTCGGAAATAGGACCGTCCGGCGGCCGTTCGCTCAGCCACAGCCGGGGCGGCGGCCGGCGCGGCATCGTGGCCTGGGCGATGTGGGACTGGGGCACACAGCCTTTCAACACCGTTATCACGACTTTCATTTTCGCCGTCTACATAACCTCTTCTGTCTTCGGGGACACCGACTCGACCAGCCAATCGCTTTCTTTGTCGACCACCCTGGCGGGCCTGGCAGTGGCTCTGCTGGCCCCCGTCCTCGGCCAGAACGCCGACCGCACGGGCCACACGGTACGCAACCTGCGCTGGCTGACCTGGGTCCTCGCCGTCTTCTCGGCGGCGCTGTTCTTCGTCGCCCCCCGGCCGGCCTACCTATGGCTTGGCCTTTGCCTCCTAGGCGTCGGCTCGATCGTCTCGGAAATCGCCAGCGTCAACAGCAATTCACTGCTCGACCGGGTGGCGACCGAGACGAACGTCGGCAAGGTCTCAGGCTTCGGCTGGGGCATGGGCTACCTAGGCGGCATCATCGTCCTCATCGTCATCTACTTCGGTTTCGTCCGCCCCGAGGTGACGTGGTTTGGGATTTTAAACGAGGACTCCATGGGCATCCGGGTCGCCATGATCCTCTGCGGCGTTTGGACCTTGCTTTTCACCATCCCCACCTTCCTCGTCCTCCGGGACATTCCCCCGCCCGCAGGCGTCCACAAGCGGACCCGGGTCAGCCCCTTCTACGCCTACCGCTCCTTGTTCCGCACCATCGCCGCCCTTTGGCGGTCGCAACGCCAGACCGTTTATTTCCTCCTCGCCTCGGCTTTGTTCCGCGACGGCTTGGCGGGCGTCTTCGCCTTCGGCGCGGTCATAGCGGCCGGCAGCTTCGGTTTTTCGACCGGCGACGTCGTCATCTTCGGGGCCGCCGCCAACATCATCGCGGGCCTTGCCACGATGGCCGTCGGCCTGCTCGACGACAAGCTCGGACCCAAAACCGTCATCATCGGCAGTCTTGCCTGCCTCGTCGTGTCGGGGACCCTCATCTTCTTCTTGCACGCTCACGGCACAGTTGTTTTCTGGATCCTCGGGCTCGTCATGAGCGGCTGTGTCGGCCCAGCCCAGTCGGCCTCGCGCAGCTTCTTGGCCCGGCTCGTCCCGGCTGGCCGGGACGGTGAGATCTTCGGCCTTTACGCCACCACCGGCCGCGTCGTCTCCTTCCTCTCCCCCGCCGCTTTCGGCGCCATGATCGGCCTCGGCCACCTCGTTCTCGGCAGCGGCGAAAAAGCGCAGCACTGGGGCATCCTCGGCATCGTCTTAGTCTTGGCGGCCGGCTTGGCTGTCATGATCGCCGTCCCCCCGGCGGCCGGCCAGTCCGCCCTCGACCCCGACGGCTCTCCAGCGGTCCGCTGACAACACCCCCAGCAGCCCACGCCACCCCAACGCTTGAGCCTCGGCCCTGGCGGCCCTCCGGCGGTCCGCTGACAACAGTTCCTTTGGTGGAAACTGGCCGGCCCAAGCCCCTCTTAGCCGTGGCGCCGGCGGGCCTGGCTTCGATCCGTTGGGCCAGCTCGTCCGCCAGCCCCTCTCGACTATGGCGCCTACGGGGCATGGCCCGCCCCCGCCGGCCAAGACGCCGCCACGGCCTCTCCGGCTGCTGCCAAGCGTTGTCAACCGTCTGTGGCGGCTCGTCTGACTGAGTTAATTTTCATTGTTGAAACCGTGCCATCCAGCTTTCCCCTCCCATCGCCTCCTGACAATAAATTAACTTTTAATATTACGGCAACTTACGTCGATGTGGCAGCGCCAAGTTTGACGGCTCGCCGACGCGACGCCGATCTGCTGGACGAAGATTCTTCGAGCGGGCGATAACCTATTAGGCAGCATTGGCGATTACCGCCCCGCTTGGGGAAACGGTGTCGCCGGAGCACCGCGGGGACAGAGTCTGAACGGGGCTGGCTGACAATCCGTTGGAAGTCAAACTTGGGGTCGGTTAAGGTGTTGATTTTCTCATGTTGTCTTGCTTCGGGCCTGCCCTGCTTGGCTTTCGACCGCGGAAGCCGCTGTACCAGTACGCTGGGGCCGGCAGATCATCGGACCTGGCCTTGCGCCTCGTCGTCGAGCCCCCGTCTCTCAGGCGGGTTGGCGGGTCCGAGATCGGCCTAGTCACACCATTGGCAGTCC
>JAIRXC010000173.1 GCA_031268515.1 Propionibacteriaceae bacterium | reverse complement strand
CGTTGCGGCGCAAACGGCGAAGACCCGCCCCCCCCCTCTGGGCCAAAGCGTCCTCCCCCAAGATCATCAGCGAACCGCCGGTCGGCGGCTCCAGGCACATCAGCAGCCGTCCCAAGGTTGATTTGCCGCAACCCGATTCCCCGACCACGCCAAGGGTCTCGCCGGCCCGCAGCTCCAAGTCGACCCCGTCGACGGCCCGGACCTGGCCGACGGTCCGACGCAGGACGCCGCCTTTGATCGGATAGTGCTTTTCCAAGCCCCGGGCCTGGACGATCAGCTCGCTCACCGGCCCTCACTTTCGTCCGCCGAACCGCCGTCTGGCGTCGGACCAGCTAGAGCCGGGCCGCCGGCCGCAACCGGTCCTTGTGGGGCAACTGCCGTCGCGCCTTGCTCCCCGGCCAAGGCCGAATCACTGGCCGCAAGCCGGTCTTGCGCCCCGTCCGGCCCCAGGGCGTCAGCCGAGGCGGCGCCCAAAGTTTGCAGAACGGCTGGGTCGGAGCCGGCCGTCTCCGACTGGGCCGGACTGGCCAGGCCGGCCGCCGGAGCAGCGGCCGCCACCTCGGGCCAGAAATGGCAAGCCGACCGCCGGTTCACCCCGACCTCCGCCAAGGCCGGCGGCGCGCCGGTCCGACAAAGCGGCTGAGCCCAGCGGCAACGCGGGTTGAAGGGGCAGCCGGCCGGGATGTGGAGGAGGTTGGGCGGCAGGCCGCCGATGGCCGAGAGAGTCTGGCCCTTCTGGTCGAGCCGGGGGATGGAATCGAGCAGACCACGGGTGTACGGGTGGCAGGGGCGTCCGTAAAGGTCGATGACATCGGCCTCTTCGACCAGCCGGCCCGCGTACATGACGGCGATCCGTTGGGCCACGTCGGCGACGACGCCAAGATCGTGGGTGATGAGGATGAGCCCCATCTGACGCTCGTCTTGGAGGTCCTGCAAGAGTTGCATGATCTGGGCTTGGACGGTGACATCGAGGGCGGTCGTCGGTTCGTCCGCGATCAAGACAACCGGGTCGAGGGCGATGGCCATGGCGATCATGATGCGCTGGCGCATGCCGCCGGAAAATTGATGCGGATACGACTTGACCCGCTCCCGGGCGGCCGGGATGCGGACCCGCTCCATCAACTGGACGGCCCGCTCCAGCGCCTCCGTCCGGCCCAGGCCGCGGTGGACGCGGAACATTTCGGCGATCTGCCAGCCGACCGGGAAAACCGGGTTGAGAGCCGACAAGGCGTCCTGGAAGATCATGGCGATCTGAGAGCCGCGGATCAGCCGGCGTTGGCGCTCCGGCATCTTCAACAAGTCGGCGCCGCGGTAGAGGACGCGGCCGCCGGTGACGTAACCCGGCGGGGTGTCCAAGATCCCCATGATGGCCTGGGCGGTGACCGACTTGCCGGAGCCCGACTCCCCCAAGATGGCCAGAGTCTGGCCGGCCTCCAAGGTGAAGGAGACGCCGTTGATGGCCCGGGCCACGCCCTCGCGCATGCGGAACTCGACCTGCAGGTCTGTCACTTCGAGCAGGGGCGCGCCGGCGGCCAGAGGCGCCGCCGGTTCAGCCGTCCGTTCAGTCTTAGCCATGCCTCACCTCAGCTTCGGATCGAGGGCGTCGCGGGCGACCTCGCCCAACATGATGAAGGCGAGGACGGTGAGGGACAAGAACAAGGACGGGAACAAGAGCATGTGGGGGGCCGAGGTGATGTAGCCCATCTTCGAGGCCGCCGAGATGGCGATCCCCCAAGAGATGGCCGGCTCTTGCAAACCGATGCCGAGGAAGCTCAGCGTCGCCTCCAAGGCGATGTAGACGCCGAGGTTGATCGTGGCGACGGCGATCACGCCGGCCATGGCGTTGGGCAGGACGTGGGAGACGATGACACGGGCCGAGGAGGCGCCGAGGCCTTGGGCTGCGACAACGTATTCGTTCGGCATGACCTGGAGGACCGAGCCGCGCATCAAACGGGCGATCGACGGCCAAGCCAACAAGGTGATGGCGAGGACGACCTTGCCGACGACGACGAAATAAGGCGTGTCAGGCTTGGAAGGGAAGCTGTAGAGGATGACGATGCCGCCGAGCAAGGTGGGGATGGCGAAGAAGATCTCGCCCAAACGCGACAGCAAAACGTCGAGCCAGTGCCCGAAATAACCTGAGACCAAGCCGACAAAGGAACCGATCACGGTGACGCCCAAGGTGGCGAAGACGCCGACCAGTATGGAAGAACGGGCCCCGTAGACGGTGCGGGCGTAAACGTCGCAGCCTTGGATGTCGGTTCCGAACCAGTGTTGGCGGCCCGGCGGCTGTCGCGACTCGGCCAGCAGGCAGTAGCGCGGGTCGAGGCTGGTGAAGAGGCTCGGCCAGACCGCCATGACGGCGAAGATGATTATGAGGGCGGTCGAAATCCAGAACATCGGCCGCCGCCGCATCTGCCACCAGGCGTCGGTCCAAAGTGAGTGCGGCTTGTCGGCTGCGCCCGTCGGCTCCTCCCCCACCAGCAGGTCAGAGGCCGGCTCCGGCGGTTCGACGGCCAGGTCAGGTTCGGCCAAACCAGCTAGGAACTGCTCCCGCCGGCCGCGGTCTTTGTGGTCACGGCGGTCAATCATGGGAGATCCTGGGGTCAAGGACGCCATAGAGGACGTCGACGATGAGGTTGACGACCAGATAGACGAGCACGAGGACGGTCACGGCGCCGACGACGGAGACGCCGTCCCGCTGCTCGATGCTGCGGAAGATGAAACCGCCGATGCCGTTGATGTTGAAGATGCGCTCCGTCACGATGGCGCCGCCCATGAGCGAGCCGATCTCGTAGCCGATGAAGGTGATGACCGGGATGAGCGAGTTGCGCAGGGTGTGCAAGCCGATGACACGCGACTTCGACAGGCCCTTGGCGCGGGCCGTCCGGACGTAGTCGGCCCGCAGGTTCTCGACCAAGTTCGTCCTGGTCAGGCGGGCGACGTAGGCGACCGAGAGGGAGCCTAAGACCAAGCCAGGCAAAATCAACTGCCCAATTGTGCCCTGGGTGGCGGTGACGGGGATGATGTCGGTCAGCTTCAGCTTGAGGATGCTCCACTGGGCCAAGCCGCCGATGACGAAGACGGGAACGGAGATCACGACGAGCGTCGACACGGTCACCAAGGTGTCCAGGAAGCTGCCTCGGTTGATGCCGGCGACCAACCCGGCCGTGATGCCGATGACGATGGCGAAGGCGATCGCGATCAAGGCCAAGGTCACCGTCGTCGGGTAGCGGACGGCCAATTCGTCGATGACCCGGTTGTTGTAGAAGTTCGTCCCCAGGTCCCCGCGCAGCAGCCGGCCCAGGTAGATGCCGTATTGGATCAGCAAGGGCTTGTCGAGGTTGTATTCCTTCTTAAAAGCGTCGACATACGCGGGCGGGCAGGGCCGCTCGCCGCAGCGCCCCTGCCACGGCTCGCCCGGCAGCGCGAAGACGAGCACGAACAGGATGAACGTCGCGCCGATGATGACAGGGATCATCTGCAAAAGCCGGCGGACTATGTACTTGGTCATTGCGGCGGATACTACCCGACCGGAGTGAGAAAGCTGTGACCGGTCTCCTTGGCCAGCGGCGCCGGACAAGGAGACCGGGGCAGCGGCCGGCGTTCTCAAGAAAAGCGGTCCGGCGGCGGCCAGCGCGGACCGGCGGCAAAAACAGCGACGGCCCAGCCGGGGTTGCCCCCAGCCAGGCCGCCGCTGCTTTGAGCCCTCAGACGGTCATGACTTGACGGTCAGAGAACTGGTGTCAAGCCAAGACGTGGGAGTCACGTCGATGACATCGATCTTGTCCGACCAGGCCGCCGAAGTCGTGGGATACCACAGTGGCAAGGTCGGGTAGTCATTGGCCAAGATCGCCTCGGCCTCCTGATAGAGCTTGTTGGCTTCGTCAAGGTCGTCGGCGGCGGCCGCTTCGGTCAACTTAGCCTCGAAGTCCGGGTTGTCATAGCGCGAGTAGTTCGACTCCGCCCCCCGGCTGTAGATCGGCGTCAGGTAGTTCTCGATCGACGGATAATCCTGAACCCAGCCGCTGCGGAAGAGGCCAGTCAGCTCGCCGTTGCTGGCCGAGTTGAGCAAGGTCCGGAAATCAGGGGTCAAGACGACCTGGCAGTCAACCTCCAAGGTGTTGCGCAAGCTGTTGCAGACCGCGTCCGCCCAGTCCTTGTGGCCGCCGTCGCCGTTGACCGTCAAGGTCAAGACGCCCTGGTAGCCGCCGGAGGCCGCGTAATCAGCCTTGGCTTTGTCCGCGTCGTAGACGCAGGCGGCGCCGCACTGGCCGGACTTGTAACCGTCGACGGCGGGCGAGACCCAACCGTCGGCCGGCAACCGCGAACCGCCGAAGATGACCTTCGTGATGGTCTCCCGGTCGATGGCTTCGCCAAGCGCCTGACGCAACAACGGGTTGTTCTGGAACTGGGGGTCGGTCGGTGAGACGGTCAAGACCTCGATGCGTCCGGCCACGCCGCTGGCGGTGCGGTCCTTGCCCACGATGCCGATCCAGGCGTCGTCGACCAGCTGGTCGGTCGGAATGGCGTCAAGGAAGTCGAGGTTGCCGGCCACCAGGTCGGCCCAACCGGCTGCCAGGTCGCTGTAGATGCGATGGACGATGCGGTCGACCTGGCCCGGGAAGGCGCCGGTGTAATGCTCGTTCTTCTCCAGCACGATCTGGGTGGCGGTGTTTTCTGTCACCTTGTAGGGGCCAGCTGCCACCGGCAGCTTGCCGAAGTCGCCGGCGGCGTCGGCGCCGCTGGAGAAGAAGACGTCCGGCAGCGGGGCGAAGGCCGTGTAGCCGAGGCGGACGAGCAGGTTCGAGGTCGGCTCAGCCGTCTCGATCGTGAAGGTGTGGTCGTCAACGACCTTCAACCCGTCCAGGGTCTCCTTGGCTGGCAGGGTCGATGGCTGAGCCTCGTCGCAGGCCCCCTCCTCGCCCGTGCACTGGAGCTGGTCCCAGCCGACGACGGGAGATAAGAAAGTCGACTGGGGCGCGCCGTTGGGGGCGTAGGCGGTGTAGTTCCAAGCGTCGACGAAGTTCTCCGCCTTGACCTCGGTGCCGTCAGAGAAGAGATAGCCCGGCTTCAGCTTGACGGTGAAGAGCTTGGCGTCGTCGGTCTCGATCGACTCGGCGATGTCGAGCTTCGGCTCCATCGTCTTGGAGTCATAGCGGATGAGCTGGCTCTGGATCGAGTCGAGGATGTGGCCGCCGCAGGTCTCGTTGGTCCAGGCGCCGACCAGCGGGTTCTGAGGGGTGCAGCCGTGGACCGAAACCTCGGTCAAAGCAGCTGAGTCATCGCCGGTCGACTGTCCGTCCGGCGAATTTTGGGCGCACGCCGTGCCGACCAGCGCAAAAGCGGCCAGCGCGGCGACGGCGATAGTTCTGGTGCCAAATCCCATTAGTTGTCTCCTTTATTTTCAAATGGCACGATGTGCGGTCATTTTTCCACAGTCGGCAGGGCGGCAAAAGACAGGCGCGGCCGATCGAGGCCAAACCGAGACATCAGCGCCCCCGCCTAGGCGGAGCGCAGCGGAGAAAAACCGCGGCCCGCCGCCGCGACACGGGCCCGCCCCGCCTGAGTCATGACGCGGCAGAGAAAACCAAAGCCGCCGCCTTGGGGACGGCAAAGCGGGGCCAGAGGCCAAGCCGCTTTCAAAACGGCCAGCCCGGCCCCGCCCGCCGCAGCCGTCAGAGAGCCCGGATGATGTCCTCGACCCGCTCCTTGGCGTCGCCGAACAACATGGCGGTGTTCTCTTTGAAAAAGAGCGGGTTCTGGACGCCGGCGTAGCCGGTGTTCATGGAGCGTTTGAAGACGATGACCTGGGCAGCCTTCCAAACCTCCAACACCGGCATTCCGGCGATCGGGCTGGTCGGATCTTCCAAAGCCGCCGGATTGACAGTGTCATTGGCCCCGATGACCAAGACGACGTCGGTCGACTCGAAGTCGTCGTTGATCTCGTCCATCTCCAAAACGATGTCGTAGGGCACCTTGGCCTCGGCCAACAAGACGTTCATATGGCCTGGCAGACGGCCTGCCACCGGGTGGATGCCGAAGCGGACCTCGACGCCGAGAGCCCGCAGCTTGCTCGTCAAATCGGCCACCGGGCCTTGGGCTTGGGCCACCGCCATGCCGTAGCCCGGCGTGATGACGACAGAGCTGGCGGCCTTCAACAACTCGGCCACCTCGGGAGCGCTGGTTTCGCGGTGCTCGCCTAGGTCCTTGGCCTCCCCGACCACGCCGCCATCCGAGCCGAAGCCGCCGGCGATGACAGAGATGAAAGACCGGTTCATGGCCTTGCACATGATGTAGGAGAGGTAGGCGCCGGAGCTGCCGACCAAGGCGCCGGTGATGATGAGGAGGTCGTTGTCGAGCGTGAAACCGGCCGCGGCGGCAGCCCAGCCGGAGTACGAGTTGAGCATCGAGACGACCACCGGCATGTCGCCGCCGCCGATCGAGGCGACCAAGTGAAGCCCGAGCAGCAAAGCCACCAGCGTCAAAGCGGACAGCAAGATGAGACCTAGCGCACCGCCTTGGCCGACGTGCTGAGACTCCGGCAAGAGCACGAAAGCCACGGTCAAGCCGGCGAACAAGACCAAGCCGGCGAGGTTCCACAGGTTGTGCTTAGGCAGCATGAGGGGGGCGGATTTCATCTTCGCGGACAGCTTCAGGTAGGCGATGATCGAGCCGGTGAAGGTGACGGCGCCGATGAAGACGCCGACGAACAGCTCACCGTAATGAAGCTTGTCGCTGTGGCCGGGTTCGAGGTAGGAGTTCCAACCGACCAGGACAGCCGTCAAGCCGACGAAGCTGTGAAGCAAGGCGATCAGCTGTGGCATTCCGGTCATTTCGACCCGCAGAGCCTTGAAAACGCCGAAGGCGCCGCCTATCGCCATGGCGGCGATGATGACGGCGACAGCCCACCTGGGGGCGGCTTGGTCAAGCGCCCCCGTGCCAGTGCCGAGGACGGTCCCGAAGATCGTGAAGACCAAAGCCAAGGCCATGCCGATGGCGCCTAGGACGTTGCCCCGCCTCGAGGTCTCATGTTTGGACAAGCCCGCCAAGGCCAAGATGAACAACAGGCCCGCGATGATGAAGGAGCCCTGCAGCAAGGAGATCGACATCGGTTCAGCCCCTCCGGAACATCTTGAGCATTCGATGGGTCACGGTGAACCCGCCGAAGACGTTGACGCTGGCCAGCAAGATGCCGCCGATCGACAAGACGGCGATGGCGATGCTGGAATCAGCTTGCCGCAGCCCCATCAAGGAGCCGACGACGATGATGCCGGAGATGGCGTTCGTGACGGACATCAGCGGCGTGTGGAGGGAGTGGCTGACGTTGCCGATGACGTAATAGCCGATGACGACCGCCAGCATGAAAACCATGAAGTGGCCGAGCAAGCCAGCCGGGGAAGCCCAGAACAGGCCCAAGAGGGCGAGGCCGCAAACGCCGAGGACGCCATACGTGACGCGCGGGTCGCGGGGCGCCTTGGGTTCTTTGAGCGGCGGTGGCGCCGGTCTGGGGGCTGAGACAGGCGTCGGCGGCGGCGGCCAGATCACCTCGCCGGCGCTGACGACGGTCATGCCGCGCTGGACGACGTCATTCATGTCGAGCACTATGAGGCCGTCCTTGGCCGGCGTGACGAGCTTCATCAAGTTGACGATATTGGTGGCGAAGAGCTGGGAAGCTTGGGTCGGCAGCCGCCCGGCCAGGTCGGTGTAGCCGATGATCTTGACGCCATTGGGCGTCGTCACCAACTCGTCGGGGGCCGAACCGGCGACGTTGCCGCCGTTGGCCGCCGCCATGTCGACGACGACCGAGCCTGGTTTCATCGTCGCCAGCATCTCTTCGGTGATGAGCAGCGGGGCGGGCCGGCCGGGGATGAGGGCGGTCGTGACGACGATGTCGACCTCCTTGACCTGCTCGGCGTACATCCTGGCGGCCGCCTCGGCGTAGGCTTCGGAGGCTTCCTTGGCGTAGCCATCCGACGATTCTTGTTGTTCGCCGGCCTCCACGGCGACGAATTCTGCCCCCATCGACTCGACCTGCTCGGCCACCTCGGCCCTGACGTCGGTGGCCCGGACGATGGCGCCGAGGGCTCGGGCCGTGCCGATCGCCGCCAGTCCGGCGACGCCGGCGCCGGAGACGAAAACCTTGGCCGGAGGCACCTTGCCGGCCGCCGTGACCTGGCCGGTGAAGAAAGAGCCGAATTCGTGGGCGGCCTCGATGACGGCCCGGTAGCCGGCGCTGTTGGCCATCGAAGAGATGACGTCGAGGGCTTGGGCGCGCGAAATGCGGGGCACGGCGTCCATGGCCAAGACGGTCAACCGCCGCGCCGCCAGCTTGGCCAGCAGCTCAGGCGAACGGGGGGCGGCGACAAGGGCGATCAAAGTGGCGCCCTCGCTCATGGCCGCGATCTCGGCGTCGGTCGGCGGGTTGATCTTGGCCACGGCGTCAGCCGCCCAAACAGTGGCCCGGCCGACGATCTCCGCCCCGGCGCCGACGTAATCGCCGTCTGGGTAGGAGGCTTGGGCGCCAGCGCCCGTCTCCACAAGGACTTCGTAGCCGAGTTTGATCAGTTGGGCCACCGACTTCGGTGTCGCGGCGACGCGGGTCTCCCCGGCCAAAGATTCCAGGGGAATACCGATGCGCATCCCAGGCCCCTTTCCTCAAGTAGTAGCGGTCAGATGGTTTTCGGTCAACGCCCCAGTTCGGCCCAGGCGGCCTTGGCTTCAGCGGCGACGCGTTCGGCGGTCAGGCCGAATTCTTCGAAGAGCCGGCCGGCCGGCCCGCAGAGGCCGAAATGGTCGATCCCGATGCGACGGCCTTGACTCGTCACAATCTCGGCCCAACCATAGGTGACGCCAGCCTCAATTGACACCTTGGCGGCCCCGTCAGGCAAGAGAGCCGCCTTGTAGGAGGGCGGTTGGGCGGCGAACCATTCGAGGCAGGGAGCCGAGACGACGCGGGTCGCCAACCCCTCGGCCTCCAGCAGGGCGCGGGCGGCGACGGCGATCTCAACCTCAGAACCGGTCGCCACAAGGACGACAGCCGGCTCCCCGGTCGCTTCGAAGAGAACATAGGCGCCCTTGGCGGACTCGCCGGCGTCGGCGGCGGCGCCGGGGCCGCGCTCGAAGACGGCGAGGTCCTGGCGGGACAAAATCAAGGCGGCCGGGCGGTCGCGGCGCTTGAGGATCTCAGCCCAACAAACCGCCACCTCGTTGGCGTCGGCCGGCCGGATGACGTCAAGGCCGGGGATCAGCCGCAAGGAAGCGATCTGCTCGACCGGCTGGTGGGTCGGCCCGTCTTCGCCCACCCCGATCGAATCGTGCGACCAGACGAAAACGGCCGGAGCCTTGGACAAAGCGGCGACCCGCACGGCGCCGCGCATGTAGTCGGAGAAGACCAAGAAGGTGCCGCCGTAGGGCCGCGTCAACCCGGACAAGGCGATGGCGTTGAGGATGCCGCCCATCGCATGCTCGCGGATGCCGAAATGAAGGACCCGGCCGCCGGGGCCGCCCGGCCAGTCGGCGCTGACCCGGTCGGCCGGCAGGAAGGAAGGCTGGCCTTTCATGGTCGTGTTGTTCGAGCTGGCCAGGTCGGCCGAGCCGCCCCACAGTTCAGGGGCTGCTTCGGCCAGGGCGCTTAAAACCTCGCCGGAGGCGGCCCGAGTCGACTTGCGGCCGGGGGGGAAATGGGGCAAAGCGGCGGCCAACCCAGGCGGCGGCCCGCCGGCGCGGACCCGGTCGAGCAGCGCCTGGCCAGCCGGGTTGGCCTCGGCCCAAGCCTTGAAGCGGGCATCCCAATCGGCCCGGGCCGCCCGGGCCCGGTTCGCACTCTGGGAACGGGTGTGGGCGAGGACCGCCTCGTCCACCTGGAAAGCCTCGTCCGGGTCAAAACCGAGGCGGGTCTTGAGGGCGGACACCTCAGCGGCCCCGATCTTCGCGCCGTGGATGGCGTGGCTGCCGGCCTTGGTCGGCAGCGGCCAGCCGATCTGGGTGGTCACGCGGATGTAGGAGGGGCGGTCGGCGACCGCTTGGGCGGCTTCGAGGGCAGCGTAGAGCTCGGCTGGTTTTTCTTCGTAAACCGTTCCCCCGTTTGTGAAATCGACGTGCTGGACGTGCCAGCCGTAGCTGGCGAAACGGGCGTCGACGTCCTCATTGAAAGCAATCTTCGTATTGCCTTCAATCGAGATGCGGTTGTCGTCATAGATCAAGATGAGGTTGCCGAGACGCTGGGTGCCGGCCAGGGAGGCCGCCTCTGACGTGATCCCCTCCTGCATGTCGCCGTCGCCTGCCAAAACATAAACCCAGTGGTCGAAAACCGATTCTCCCGGCCGGGCCGCCGGATCAAAGAGGGCGGCCTCGCGCCGGGCGGCCATGGCGAAGCCGACGGCGTTGGACACCCCCGCGCCCAAAGGCCCCGTCGTGCACTCGACACCCGGCGTATGCCCGACCTCGGGATGCCCCGGCGTCAGCGAGCCAAAGGTACGGAAAGCGGCCAGGTCGGCAAGCTCGACGCCGCCGCCGGCCAAGTAAAGCTGGGCGTATTGGGTAAGAGAGCTGTGGCCGATCGACAAGACAAAACGATCCCGCCCCAACCAGGCGGGATCAGCGGGATCGAAGCGCATTGCCTTCTGATAGAGGAGGTAGGCGATGGGCGCGACCGAGATGGCGGTGCCGGGATGGCCGTTGCCGGCTTTCTCGACGGCGTCGGCGGCCAAGAGGCGGGCGGTGTCAACGGCCCTGGCGTCCAAGGGGGTCCATTCAAATGCGGTGCTCACCTAGGGTCCTTTACACGAGGCAGGGCGCCAAGCGCCGAAAAAGCATTCTGGGGGTCCACCTTACGACACCTGAGCCAGAGCCGTGAGCACCGGCTGGCGCCCTTTGCCGACCGCCGCTTCCAGCGCCCGCCGACAAGGTTAAGCCGGCCTTGCGGGACCATTTTCAATAAATTCCCAGATGGCTCCGGCCGCGTCTAAGAGAGGCGGCAGCGAGTCTTCCTCGCCGACCGTCAACCTGATTCCTTCGCCGTCGAAAACCCGCCCGACAAGTCCTCGCTGGGCAAGGGCCGATTGGGCCGCCGCAGTGGCTTGGCCTGTCGGCAGCCAGACGAAATTGCCCTGAGAAGCCGGCAAACGCCAGCCTTGGCGGGCGAGCGCCGCCTCGACCCGAGACCGCCGCTCGGTCAAGACCGCGACACGGTCCGTCAGCTCGCCTTCTGCGGCCAGCGAGGCGAGGGCGGCGGTTTGGGCCAGGTCGGTCACCCCGAACGGCAAGGCGACCTTGCGGATTTCGGCGGCCAAAACGGCCGGGGCGACCGCGTAGCCGACGCGGAGGCCGGCCAGGCCGTAGGCCTTGGAAAAGGTCCGCAGGAGGACGAGGTTGGGGTGGTGGCCGAACAGGGCGAGGCCGCGCGGGCTGGCAGGGTCGACATCGAACTGACAGTAGGCCTCGTCGAGGACGACAGCCAAGTCGGGCGGCAGCTGGTCGAGGAGGCGCTCTAGAGCCGTCTCGGTGACGACCGTGCCCGTCGGATTGTTCGGGTTGCAGACGATGACGCAGCGAGTCCTAGGGCCGACGGCGCTGGCCATGGCGTCGAGGTCATGGGCGAGGCCAGCCGTCAAAGGGATCTCGACGGGGACCGCGCCGGCGCCGATGACGAGTTGAGGGTAGGCCTCGAAGCTGCGCCAGGCGTAGACGACCTCGTCGCCTGCCCCGGCCACAGCTCGGATGACGGCCGAGGCGACCTCGACCGAACCGGCCCCGAGGACGATCTCGTCCGGCGTCACGCCGCTGCAGCCAGCCAGCGCCGCCGTCAGCTCGGACGCCGCCATGTCGGGGTAGCGGTTGACCTTGCCGAGAGCGGCCGCGATGGCTTCTTGGACGCTCGGCAGTGGTGGGTAGGGGTTTTCGTTGCTCGACAGCTTGAAAGCTGGCCCCGCGTGAGGCGGAGCCGGCGGACCGGGCCGGTAGGGGGCGAGCCGGCCAAGGTCGACGCGACAACGCACAGTCATTGGATTTCCTTATGGCGATTGCGGCAAACCAATATATTAAGCACCGGCTGGCCGCCCATCCTTAAGGAGTGAATGGGCGGCCTTCTGTCGGCGCCGCTAGTGCACCTGTCCTCGACTGCCGTCCGGCGAGGACTCTGGGATCGCACGGCCCGGCCGGCGTCTTTGCAAAACAAAGGCGTTTATCCGGCTCGGACGCGTTGGTGCGTCTGCCAGCAGGCCTGGCGACGATCGCCACCTGTGATAGTAGCCATAGGCAGGACGAACCGGCAAAACCCCAAGAGCACCCTGGCGGGCCTTAAGTTTTCGTCCGACAGCCTGGCCTTGCCGCAAGACGCCGCGCCGGTTTTGATTTGGCCTCTTGTGGCAAACTGGCCGGATGCGCTCTTACGTCGAACTCTTGCGACTGCCGGGCGCGTTGCGTTTCTGCGCCGCCGCCTTGTTGGCCCGTTCCGGCGGGGCCATGATGGGCATCGGACAGGTCCTCATGGTCTCTGCCCTCTACGGCAGCTACGGCCTGGCGGGGGCTGTCGCGGCGGCCAACGGGGCAGCCTGGGCTGTCGGCACCGCCATCTTGTCGAACCTCGTGGACCGGCTGGGCCAGCGCCGTGTCATGTATCCGGCAGCCTTCGTTTCCGCCGCCGCCTTGGCCGTCTTCATCTTCCTCGGTTTGTTCCAGACCCCAGCTTGGACGCTTTTTCCGGCCGCCATCGTCTGCGGGGCTTTCGGCGGCGCCCCTGGAGCCATGGTCCGGGCCCGCTGGAACCACACGGTCGAAAACGCCCGCCAACTCCACACCGCTTATTCCCTCGAATCAACCCTCGACGAGTTGACCTTCGTCGTCGGCCCCGTTTTCGCGACCCTCTTGTCGACATCCATCCATCCAGCCGCCGGACTGGCCGCCCCCATCGTGCTCAGCCTTAGCGGCGCCCACCTGTTCTATTCCCAACGGGCCACCGAACCCCCGTCCAACCCCCGGACCGCTGCCGCGGCCAAGCCGAATCAGCGGCGGCTGGCCGCCTGGGCCGGCCGTCTCCTCCTCTTGGCTCCAGGCGTCGGCGCGGTCGTCGCCGTCAACGTCCTCGTCGGCGCCTTCTTCGGCGGCGTCGACGTCTCGGCCGTGGCGGCGACGACCGCCTGGCAAGCCCGTTCGTCGGCCGGCTTGGTCCTCGGCGCTTTCTCCCTCAGTTCGGCCTTGGCCGGTTTCGCCTACGGCGCCCGCGGCTGGCGCTCTCCCCTGGCCAACCGCTTCCTGGCTGGCGTGCTGGCCCTCCTCGCCGGCGCGCTCACCTTGCCCTGGGCGCCATCGCCGGTCATCTTGGCCCTGCTCGGTTTCGCCGTCGGCCTGACCGTCGCCCCCACCCTCATCAACGGCAACGCCCTGATCGGCCGCTTGGTCCCGCCCGAGCGGCTGACCGAAGGGTTGGCCTGGATGGGGACCTCGCTTGGAATTGGCTCCGCCCTCGGCTCGACCACCGCCGGCTGGGCTATCGACGCCGGCGGCGCCCGCTGGGGTTTTCTGGCCGCCGCCACAGCCGCCATCCTGGCCGCCGCCATCGCGGTCCTGGGCCGTTCCGCGCTGCGACGGGCCTTGGCCGCCCGCCCGTCCAACCTGGCCGGCCGGGGACAGAGGGCATCAGCCGGCCAGGACCAGCGCAGCGAGCCCGAGTCAGCCAGCTCAACAAACTCGACTAGCTGACCGGTTGGGGCTCACTGCCTCTCCGGCCCGACAGCCGCCAGCCAAGCCAGTTTGACCTGACTTGCACAGGTGGGGCCTGTTTTAGTGCCCTGTGAGGTCGGGGATCTTGTTGAGGATGCCGGCGGTGTCGGGGTCGATGCGCGGCTCGGCGACGATCTGGCGGCCGGCGATCC
>JAIRXC010000071.1 GCA_031268515.1 Propionibacteriaceae bacterium | reverse complement strand
TACTGGAACTGCGCCGGCTTGTCCAGCAGGCCCGGGCCGTGCCGATGTCGGCTTCGTGCATGCTCAACCGCGAAGACGTCATCGAAGCCATCGACACGGCCGTCGGCGGCCTCAAAGCCGACTTCGACCGCTACGCCGCCTCCCGCTCCACCGGCGGTGAGCGACGGGCGGCGGAGATACTCGACCAGGCCCACGCCGAGGCCGCCGCGATCATCAGCCAGACCGAGGTGGCCCGTGCCGCCGAGGCTCAGGCGGCCGAGATTTTGGCCCGGGCCCGCGCCGAGTCAGAGGAGCTTTTAGTCGAAGCCGACCGCTACGTCGAGACGCGGCTGGCGGCCTTCGAAGCCGAACTCCAGGTCACGACCTCGCGGGTCGCCACGATGCGCCAACGCCTCCTCGACCGCTCGCATCTCGGTGATCAGGCCGCCGCCGGCGAAGCCGCCTGGCCGACCAC
The DNA here is from genome assembly GCA_031268515.1 of Propionibacteriaceae bacterium. GTDB lineage: Bacteria > Actinomycetota > Actinomycetes > Propionibacteriales > Propionibacteriaceae > WQYJ01. Next base: position 10,810 of record JAIRXC010000071.1, on the reverse strand, counting down.
CTGGGATGGCTAGGCAGCTCACGCGCCTCAAAGAGCAAGGCTCAGCGGAGCCGGTGGAATCAAAGTCAAGGAGCCGACAGCCATGGCCGCATCTTCGAAGCGAACTGACGGAGCTTTCACCGTCAGCTTGCGCAGCCTGCCCCGCCGTTCGGGCGAAGCCAAGTCGTTGGAGCGGACCGCCGCCGCCCCCGACGGCCTTCTCGTCGGCTTGGCCGGAATCGCCCCCGGCAGCGCGATCCGTTTTGCCTTGCAGCTGGAAGCCGTCGGTGAAGGCGTCCTCGTGAGCGGCCGAGCCGACGCCGAATTGACCGGCCAGTGCTCCCGTTGCCTGGCCCCGATCGCCCGCCCTTTTGGCGTCTTCTTCCAAGAGCTTTACGTCTATCCCGGCCGGGACGGCGAGGGCGAAAATCTCAGCCTGATCACCGACGAGGCGATCGATTTGGAGCCAGCCGTCCGCGACGCCCTCCTTCTCGATTTGCCGTTGGCCCCCCTCTGCGGGGATGATTGCCTCGGCTTGTGCGCCAGCTGCGGCGCCAATCTCAATGACGATCCTGCCCACAGCCACGGCCCCGCCGTGGACATACGGTGGCGCGGATTGTCCGGCTGGGTAGCATCTCAAGCCGATTAAGAGGCGCCGGAGCGACCGGCCCGATGAAAGGAATGGAAAAGTGGCTGTTCCGAAGCGAAGGATGTCGCGTAGCAACACTCGTGCGCGCCGTTCGCAGTGGAAGGCTGCCGCGCCCAGCCTTGTCGTCTGCGCCAATGCCGCCTGCCGCGCCCCCCGGCTGCCCCACACGGCCTGCCCGGCTTGCGGCCAATATGGTCCGCAGGCCAACCTGCGCCAGGTCCTCGAAGTTTGATCCCCGCGGCCGTGAGCCGCATCGACAAGGAGTTAGCCGCTCTGGGGGTCGCCGTCGACCCCCAGTGGTTTGAGTTGGCCTTGACCCACCGGTCTTGGGCCTATGAGAACGGCGGCGGCCCCACCAACGAGCGCCTCGAGTTCTTAGGCGACGCCGTCCTTGGCGTCGTCGTGACCGAGTTGGTCTTCCGCTCCTACCCCGACCGTCCGGAAGGCCAACTGGCCCGTCTGCGCGCCGCTGTCGTCAGCGGCCACGCCCTGGCTGGCTTGGCCCGCGCTTTGGAACTCGGCCCCCTCGTCAAACTCGGCAAGGGCGAGGTGGCGACCTGCGGCGGCGACAAAGACTCCATCTTGGCCGACACCGTCGAGGCTGTCATCGGGGCCGTCCACCTGACCGGCGGCTTTGACGCCTCGGGCCGGTTGGTCCGGGCCTGGTTCGCTCCCCGCATCGAGGAGGCGGCTGAACTGGGGGCCGGCCTCGACTGGAAATCTTCGCTGCAAGAGCTGACGGCCGCCTTGGGACTCGGCGCCCCCTCCTACAGTGACACCGCCTCCGGCCCCGACCACGACCGCCGCTACCTCGCCACGGTCACGGTGGCCGGCCAAGGCTTCGGCCCCGGCGGCGGCTCGAACAAGCGCCGGGCCGAACAAGAAGCGGCCCGCCTGGCCTACGGCCGTTTGCGCCCCGCCGACCCCGCCTCTTCTGCTCCGGCCGCCGCTGGTTCGGGCGCTCCTGGTTCGGATTTTCCCGGTTCGGGCGCTCCCGGTTCGGCCGGCCCCGCCCCGGCGGCCCGCTGAGGAGACGCCATGCCCCACTTGATCGGGCTGGCGGCCCGGCAGCGCGCCAACTTCGCCCAGTTCATCCGGTTCGGCCTCGTCGGCGGTTCGGGCGTCATCATCAACTTCCTCGTCTATTACATTGTCCGCCGCTTGGCGCCTCTGGTTTGGCCGTCCGCGGAGTCGATACGGGGCGTCGTCCTGCCGCTGCCCTGGGCTGGAACAAATATACGTTGGTATCATGTCTTCTCCATGGCCGCCTTCGTCGTCGCCAACGTGTCCAACTACCAGCTCAACCGGATCTGGACTTTCCGCTCGGTCTGCCGAGCCCAACGTGGCTGGTGGAGCGGGTTTGGCCGCTTTTTCCTCGTCGGCCTCCTGTGCCAGCTCGTCGGCTTGGCCGTTGAGACGGCTCTCCTCCACGCCCACTCGCCTATCCAGCTGCCGCCCGAGATCTTCAACGAGTCGACCGGCTTGCGCAATCCGGGTTACTGGGCTCACCTCATCATGATCGCCGTCACAATCCCCATGTCTTTCCTCTTCAACAAAATCTGGACCTTCCGGGGCCGTCGGCCGGGAGCCTGACCGATGTACCTCAAACGCCTCACCTTGCGGGGTTTCAAATCCTTCGCTTCGGCCACCTCAATGGTCTTCGAGCCTGGCATCACCTGCATCGTCGGGCCGAACGGCTCCGGCAAGTCGAATGTCGTGGACGCGCTGGCTTGGGTGATGGGGGAGCAGGGCCCCAAGCATCTGCGCGGCGGTTCCATGGAAGACGTCATCTTCGCAGGCACCGCTGGGCGGGCCGCTCTCGGCCGGGCCGAGGTCGTCCTCACGATCGACAACTCTGACCAGGCCTTGCCCATTGACTACACCGAGGTGACGATCTCCCGGACGAAGTTCCGCAACGGCGCTTCGGAATACGCCATAAACGGTTCTTCTTGCCGCCTCCTTGATGTCCGCGAGCTCCTGAGCGACTCCGGCTTGGGCCGCGAGATGCACGTCATCGTCGGCCAAGGCCAGCTCGACACGATCCTCCAGGCCACGCCGGAGACGCGCCGCGGCCTCATCGAGGAGGCGGCGGGCGTCCTCAAACACCGGGAGCGCAAAGACAAAGCCCTACGCAAGCTCGACGCCACCGAGTCCAACCTGGGCCGCCTGACCGATCTCGTGTCGGAGATCCGCCGCCAGCTCAAACCGCTCGGCCGCCAGGCCGAGGTGGCACGCCGGGCGGGCTTCATCCAAGCCGACCTGCGCGACGCCAAAGCCCGCCTCCTGGCCGACGATCTGGCCCAGGCGACGGCGGCTCTCGAAGCGGAGCTGGCCGACGAGGCCGGGGCCGCGGCTCAGCGGGCCGAGACAGAGCGCCTCGTGGCCGCGGCTCGGGCCGCCGAGGAGACGGCCCAGACGGAAGCCCAAGCCGCCGCCGAGGCTTTGAGCCGAGCCCAGGAGACGTGGTACGCGCTGTCGGGTCTGGCCGAGCGGGTCCGCTCGACCCTCTCTTTGGCCAGCGAGCGCATCCGCCACGGCGAAGCCGAGCCGGAGGAGCCGGCGGCCGGCTCTGGCCGCGATCCCGAGACGTTAGAAGCCCAAGCCGCCGAAACCCTTCAGTCTGAACTTGAGTTGCGCGGCGAGATCGCCGCCGGGCAGAAGGCCTTGGGGGAGGCGACATCCAGCCGGCAAGCGGTCGAGGCCGCCTACGCCGCCGCCGAGACCGCCTACGCCGCCCAGTTGCGGGCCGAAGCGGACCGGCGCGAGGGGTTGGCCCGGCTGGGAGGCCAGGTTGGGGCCTTGCGCAGCCGGGTTGAGGCGGCCGAAGAGCAAGCTGACCGAGGCCGGGAAGCCCTAGAACAGGCCCGCCAGCGCGTCGCGGCGGCCGAAGCCGACCAGGCCCCCCTCGAAGCCGCCGCCGAGGCCGCCGAGGCCGCCGCCGGCGCGCGAGCCGGGGAACTCGACGCCGCCAAGTCCGCTGCTGCGGCGGCGGAAGCCGCAGCTGCCGACGCCGACGCCGCCGCGCGGGCGGCCAGCGAAAACCGGGCCGCCTTGGCCGCCCGGGCCGAAGCCTTGCGCCTGGCCGCCGACCGGGCCGACGCCGCCGCCGCTTTGGCGGCCGCCGCCGACGAAAAACTCGGCGTCCTCGGCCTCGCCGCTGACTTCATCAAAGCCGACCGCGGCTTCGAAGCGGCTGTCTCCGCTGCCCTCGGCCCGGCTGTCGAAGCCGTCGCCGTGCGGGACCTTGGCGCCGCGCTAGCTGCCCTCGGCCATCTCAAAACCGAAGACCTCGGCCGGGCCGGACTGCTGCCGGCCGGCGCCCTTGAGGCCGGCCGGCCAGGTTGGCCCGGTTTGCCGGCCAAGGCGGCGTACGCCATCGACCACGTTGTCGTCCCAGCTGCCTTCCAAGGCGCCATCGACCGCCTTCTCGACCGGGTGGCGGTCGTGGACGACCTCGCCGCGGCCCAGGCGCTCACCGCCGCCCAACCCTCCTTGACGGCCGTGACGCGGGCCGGCGACGTCGTTTCGGCCTGGTTCGCGGCCGGCGGCTCGGACGCCAAGCCTTCGCCTCTTCAAACTCAAGCCGCTCTGGAAGAGACAGAGGCCGCTTTGGCCGCCGTCGCCGCCGACCTTGAACGGCTCGACGCCGTCGCCGCCGAGGCGCGGGCCAGCCGCGCCGCCGCTGCTGCCGCCGTCAGCGCTGCCCGTCGCGAAGCGGAGGCCGCCCGCGCCGCCGAAGGGGCGGCCGGACACCGCCTTGGCCTGTGCCGCCAAGCCGGCGCGGCGGCGGTCAGCGAAGCCGACCGGCTGGGCCAGCAGATCGCCCAAGTCGAAGCGGGCCGCAGCCGGGCCGCCGCCGAATTGGCGGAATTGGCCGCCCGCTTTGAGCGGGCCCAAGCTGCCGACGAGGAGCCAGCGGACCCAGCCGAACGAGACCGGCTGGCCGAGGCCGCCCGCGCTGCCCGGGCCGCCGAAACCGAGGCCCGTCTTCGTCTTAGGACAGCCGAGGAACGCGCCCGGTCTCTGGCTGGCCGGGCCGAGGCCCTGCGTCAACGCGCCGCCGAGGAAAGGGCTCTCCGCGCCCAGGCTGCCGCGGCCCGCGCCCAACGGGCGGCTGAAGCCGCTAAAGCCAGCGTCGTCCGCCAGGGGGCCGAATGGCTGGCCCGACGGGTCGAAGTCTCCTTGGCTCTGGCCGCCGCAGCCCGCGCCCGCGCCGAGGACGCCCGCGCCCAGGCCGGCTACACCGCCAAGCAAGCCCGCCAAACGGTCCAGGACATGGCCGCCGCCCTCGACGCCATCGTGGATTCCGTCCACCGGGACGAAGTCGCCCGCGCCCAGCAGCGGATGCGGATCGAAGCTTTGGCCGAACGCGCCCAAGCCGAGGTCGGCATTGAGGCGGCCGCCCTTATCGCCGAGTACGGCCCCGACAACCCCGTGCCCTTAGGCGGCGAAAGCGACCCGGCCGGCGACGCGCCGCTGACCTATCCGTATGTCCGCGAAGAGCAGCTCAAACGTTTGCGCGCCGCCGAACGCGACCTCCAGGTCCTCGGCAAGATCAACCCGTTGGCCCTCGAAGAGTTCGACGCCCTGCAGGAGCGCCACCGTTATCTGGCCGAGCAGCTCGAAGACCTCAAACGCACGCGCCAGGACCTCCTCGCCATCGTCGAAGACGTCGACGCCCGCGTCCAAGAGGTTTTCGCAGCGGCCTACGCGGACGTCGAGAAGGCCTTCGCCGCGACTTTCGCCCGGCTTTTCCCCGGCGGCGAGGGCCGGCTTTTCTTGACCGAACCCGGCCAGTGGTTGACGACTGGCGTGGATGTCGAGGCCCGTCCGGCCGGCAAGACCGTCAAACGGCTCTCCTTGCTCTCCGGCGGCGAACGTTCCCTTGTCGCCATTTGTTTTCTCGTCGCCTTGTTCAAAGCCCGGCCCAGCCCTTTCTACATCCTGGACGAGGTCGAAGCCGCCCTGGACGACACGAACCTCGGACGCCTGCTCGGAGTCTACGAAGAGTTGCGTGACACATCACAGTTGCTTGTTATCACGCATCACAAACGGACGATGGAGATCGCCGACACGTTGTACGGCGTGAGCATGCGCGACGATGGCATCTCGAAGGTTGTCAGCCAACGTCTGCGTGACATCTGACGGCGGCCAAAGGCGTGGCCGCACGTGGCCGCAAGGCGCAGCGGCTTCCAAAGGCGCAGCGGGTTTCTCAAGCAGCTTCTGAGCCCGTCTTGCCCTCTTGGCTGGCGGCGGGAAGGCCAAAGCCGAGAACTTGGTTTGGGAAACCTTGAAGCTGAGAAGTCTCTGGCAAGTTTTCGGCTATTTCTTGGGCAATTCTTAAGTGTCATACCTTGACCGTTGGCGGGGGTGGCGAAAGACTGTCTCCCAAGAATCGCACGCGACAGAAAGGCTGAAGACAATGTCACGTTTTATCGCCAAACTTGTGCAGGCTTTCCGCAACACAGCCGCGTATCTCAACTCTGACGACCGGGCTGACCTGGCCGCCAGCTGAAGCGGCCGCTCCGCCCGTCTCCGGCCCAGGCTTGTTGTCTCTCCAGCCGGCCGTGGCCGCGCCAGGCCGCTCCGCCCGTCTCCGGCCCAGGCTGGGCGGGCGTGAAGCGCTTGTGGCGCAGCGAGCCAGACAGCGCCGAGACCGAACCGAGGTTCATCGCCGTCGCCAGGACCGGACTGAGCAGCAGGTTGCCAGACAATCGGCTGGGTTCGCCCGGTTCGGCGCGGCCTGTCATGTCACCCGTCGCTTGGGCTGGCCGGGGATTGTTTTGGCAACGCGGTCGCGGAGCCGTTTGACGCGACGTGTGAGAAGGAATCGGTCTGTGCTTGTTCGTGGCTTGCCGCCTCGCAGCCACAGCGATTTTGCCTATCCCAGTAAGGTAAGCCTGTCTCCGCGGTGAGTTTCGCTCTCAGGGCACGTGAGGCGCCAACTCGGCCCTCGCGCTCAAATTATCTTAAGGCCCGCCGGGGTCTTACAGGTGGTCTCAAGCCGGAGTAGAGTCTTGGGCTCAAGGCGGCGTTCCCCTCACCGCTTCAAATAACTGCATTCCTGCGATGGCGCAGGTTTGAGCCCCTGGGCAGGGGCGAATTGGTCGATTGGGTCACTTAGGAAGGCTGAAAACGTGCGTAGATTACTTGCCCCTCCACTCGCCGGGGGACTGATCGTGGCTTTCATGGCGGCACTGGTTAGCGCCCCCGCTCAGGTGGCCGCCGCTGCGGAGCCGCCCGTCATTTCCGCTCCCGGCAGCTTCAACGATGAGCTCGGCTGCGGCAGCGACTGGGATGTGGGCTGTGAGGCCGTCAAACTGACGCTGGATGAAGCGTCCGGGCACTACACGGGCCACTTTGCCCTGCCGGAGGGCGATTACGAGTTCAAGATCGCGCAAGACCAGTCCTGGGATGTCAACTGGGGCGTGGACGGGGTTCCGGGAGGCGACAACATTGCCTTTACGGTCGCTGGCGGCGCCCAGACCGTGTTTGTGTTTGACCCGGTCAGCAAGCTAGCGGTGGCTGCCACGGAGGACCAGCTGTTGACCGCGCCCGGGAGCTATCAGAGCTATGCAGGCTGTTCCGGGACGTGGGATCCCGCTTGCCTCGCTAGCGTGTTGTTCCCAACGTCGAGCGGCGTTTACACCACTTCGACCAGCAAAATCCCTGAGGGCAGTTGGGAGTTCAAGGTGGCCCAAGGGTTGTCGTGGGACAAGAACTGGGGTGACGGGGGCGCCCCCGGTGGCGGCAATGTCGAGTTTGCCACCTCGGCGGGTGAGAATGTGACTTTCACGTTTGACCCGGCGACGCATGTCCCCAGCGCCGTGGCGGAAAACCCGCCGCTGCCCGGCCTCGGCCGCTCTTACGCGCTGTGGATTGACCGCAACACCATCGCCTGGCCGCCGACGCTGGCCGGCGACCCGGCTGCCATGGCTTACGAGCTAGATGGCCACCCGGAAATCGTTTTGGCCGCCGCTGGCGAGGTCACCGCAGACCAAGCCGCCGAGCACGCTTTGGCTGCCGGTTACACCGCCTTGCGGCTTAGCGCCCCGGGCGGCGGCGAGGTGGCCCAGTCCGTTCTCGAAGAAGCCTTGAAGGGGCGGCTCCAAGTGGTGGCGACAAAGGACGCTGCCGTGGCAGCGCAGACCGGCGTCCAGATTGCCGGCGTGCTAGATGATCTGTACGCGGGCGCAGCCGATGAGCAATTGGGCGTCATTTGGGCGAACGGCCAGCCGACGTTGAAACTGTGGGCGCCGACCGCCGCAAAGGTTGAGCTGCTCGTATACCTGGATGGCGCTGAAGCGGCGCCTGCCGCGATAACAGCCACGCGTGACGCCAATGGGGTTTGGGCTGCTGTCGGCCAAGCCAGTTGGAAAAACGCCCAATACCTGTGGGCCGTGGACGTCTATGTGCCCTCTGCGGGCGAGGTTGTCACCAACACGGTGACGGACCCCTATTCGATTGCGTTGACAGTCAATTCCACCCGCAGCGTGCTGATCGACCTGGAAGATCCGGCGTGGGCGCCACAGCTGTGGGCCGACACGCCAATCCCGGCGGCGTTGCGCACGCAAGCCGCCCAAACCATTTACGAGCTGCAAATCAGAGATTTCTCCATCGCTGACACGACGGTGCCAGAAGCCTGGCGGGGCACCTACAAGGCGTTCACCGTGGAGGATTCTGACGGCATGACGCATCTGAGGGAATTGGCCGATGCCGGAATGACCACCGTGCACTTGCTGCCCAGTTTTGACATTGCTTCCATCCCCGAACTGCGCGACGACCAAGCGGTTCCCGACATCCCGGCTGACGCCGCGCCGGATTCAGCCGCCCAGCAGGCGGCCGTGGCGGCGACAGCGGACTCGGATGGGTTCAACTGGGGTTACGATCCGTGGCATTGGACCACACCAGAGGGCTCTTACGCGACTGACGGCAACCAGGACGGCGGCGCCAGGACGGCGGAGTTCCGCGAAATGGTGGGCGGCCTGCATGACGCCGGCCTGCGCGTGGTGTTGGACGAGGTGTTCAACCACACGTCCGACGCCGGCCAATCTGAAAAGTCCGTACTGGACAAGATCGTGCCTGGCTACTATCAGCGGCTCAGCGCCACCGGCCAGATTGAGACGACCACCTGCTGCCAGAATGTGGCCACCGAGAACCTGATGGCCGGCAAGATGATGGTGGATTCGGTTGTCACCTGGGTCAAGGCTTACCACGTTGACGGTTTCCGCTTCGACATCATGGGCCACCATTCGCTGCAGAACATGAAAGATGTGCGCGCGGCGCTCGATGAATTGACTGTGGCCAAGGACGGCGTGGACGGCAAGGCCGTCTACTTGTACGGCGAAGCGTGGAACTTCGGCGAAGTCCAAGACGACGCCCTGTTTGTCCAAGCCAGGCAGGCCAACATAGCCGGCACCGGCATAGGCACCTTCAACGACCGGTTGCGGGACGGCGTGCGCGGCGGCGGTCCGTTCGACGCCGATCAGCGGACCATGCAAGGATTTGGCACCGGGCTGTACACAGACGCCAACGAGACCACGGACCAAACAGCAGATCAGCAGTTGAGCGACCTGTATTACCGAACCAACATGGTCCGGTTGGGGCTAATAGGCAATCTCAAGGCCTACCCGATGCCGGACAATGAAGGCAAGGGGGAGATTGTTCTGGGGGATGAGTTATTGTACGCCGGTAACCAAATCGCAGGTTACGCCGATGATCCGACCGAAGTGATCAACTATGTCGACGCCCACGACAATGAGACCCTGTATGACAACGGCATCTGGAAGCTGCCTGTGGATTCCACCATGGACACCCGTATCAGGATGAACACCCTGTCCTTGGCCACGGTCACATTAGGACAGGCGCCGGCTTTCTGGCACGCCGGAGCGGATATTTTGCGTTCCAAGTCACTGGACCGCAACTCCTACAACTCCGGTGATCACTTCAACGCCATCGACTGGTCTTTGGAGACCAACGTGTTCGGCACGGGGCTGCCCATGGCGGGTGACAACTCCAGCAAGTGGGCAGACATGGCGCCGTTGCTGGCCAACCCGGACCTCAAACCTGACCAGGCGGACATGGAGCAGGCCTATGAGGGCGCTTTGGATTTGTTGAGGCTGCGTTCGTCCACGCCGTTGTTCACGCTGGGAACGGGCGATCTGGTGGTTGACCGGGTCAAATTCTTGGCTGCGGGGCCAGATCCGACCCCGGGCCTGCTGGTCATGTCGGTTGAGGACCCGGCCGATGGCTCCAGCGACATCGACCCGGCGATTGATGAACTGCTGATCGTGTTCAACGCCTCGCCTGATCCGATCACCGAGACGCTGGACGGCAAGGCCGGGCTCGACTTCTCGTTGCACCAGGTGCAGCAGGACGGTTCTGATCCGGTGGTCCGTCAAACTGTGTGGGACGCCGCTGCCGGTTCTGTGACCATCCCGGGGCGGACCGTGGCGGTGCTGGTCCGTGCTCCGGCCGCTGAACCGGTGGAGCCAACCGAGCCGGCCACGCCAACACCCGAGCCGACCACGCCGACAGCCGAGCCGACCACGCCGACGCCCGAGCCGGCCACTCCGACGCCCGAGCCGAGCGCGACTGTCGCCTCTCCCACCCAGCCCGCAGCCGACACGGGCTCATTGGCGGACACCGGCTCCGCGGCTGGCCTTGGGATTCTGGCGGCGTCAGGGCTGACCTTGCTGCTGACTGGCGCGGTTGCAATAGCTTGCTCACGCGCGGACAGGCGGCGGGCTGCGGCTTGATCTGATTTAAACGCCCCACGAAACAAGCAGCGGGCCAGCCCCTGAAAGCGGCGCTGGCCCGCTGCTGGCGTCAACGCCACCTCCACGGGTGATGCGGCACGATGAAGCGATTGCCACGACAGAAGTTGAGCGAGGCCGGGCGCTGGCAACGGCCTGCAGGCTCATCCGCTCCAGCAGGCCTGATCGGAAAAGCCGTCTATCCGGTCCGGTAGGAAGACGAGTGAAAGCGCTGCGTCCGTTAGCGTCGTCGGTCAAACGCCTGGCGGCGATTCCACGTCGCTTGCTCACGAATACGCCCCGCGGGTTATGTGGAAGCATTGGCTGTCAGACAGCGGCGGCCTTTCTTTTTGCGTTTATGAAGGACCATGCGATCCAGACTAGTGGCAGTACGCCGTAGGCGGCTTGGGTTAGATGGTATTCGGCA
>JAIRXC010000103.1 GCA_031268515.1 Propionibacteriaceae bacterium | reverse complement strand
ACGCCCGCATAGCCGTCCGCTTGGTCAAACCCGCTTCTGCCAGCCAGCCGAAACCCGCCGGGCGGCCGAAAGACGCCGACCAGGCGGAAACGGTCGGACAGGAGGGTTCCGCCGCTCCGGCTGCGTCGGCGGACCGGCCGTCCTTTGCCGCCGAGGCCGCTTCCGGCGGCCCTGTCATAGCGGAGGCCGAGGTCCGCTTTGGCCCCCCCAGCTCGAATCGGGTCGATCTGACGGACGCCAAGGGCCGCCGCCTCGTCATCGACAAGTGGAAGCGCCTCAGCGTCAGCTTGTCCAGCGGCGAGCGTTCAAAGCAGCGCTTGATCGAACGCGTCCAGGAGGTGGTGGGATTCCTCGACGGCTTGGGCTACGAGGTCTGCATCACCGGCGGCACGCTCCTCGGAGCTGTCCGCCATGGCGACGTCTTGCCCCACGACGATGACGCCGACCTCGTCGTCGTCTTCCCGCAATCCGACCCGGCCGACCTCAATCTCGCCTCCTACCGACTCGAAGACGACCTTGTCGCCGGCGGTTACACCGTCGTCCGGCACTCCGGTGCCCATCTCCAGATCGTCTTCCTCGATCCGCAGGGGGTCGTCACCCGCTATGTCGACGTTTTCAGCGGCTTCTTCCTAGGCGGCGAGTACTGCCAGCCCTTCCACGTCCGCGCCCGTATTGAGCGCTCGGACATCTTGCCCCGCCGGCTCTACCGCTTCGGCTCCTACGACCTGCCCGGCCCCGCCCGGGCTGAAGCGTGGCTTGAAGCTTGCTACGGCCCCGACTGGGCGGAGCCCGACCCGACTTGGCGTTTCGACACCCCGCGCTCGACCAGGCGGCGTTACGACAACTGGTTCGGCCCCAGCCTCGACCGTTTTCGGGCGTTTTGGGAGCAGTGGTGGGCCAACGTCGCCTTGGCGCAGGGGACTTGGCCGGCCGCCACCATCGACAAGGGCCAAGCTGATTGCCTGGCCGCGTCGCTGCCGCCGAAGAGCTTCGTCCTCGACCTTGGCTGCGGCAACGGGGCTGTCAGCGCCTGGCTGACCGGGCGCGGCCACGAGGTCGTCGGCGTCGATTACGCCTATGCGGCCCTCCGCCAAGCTCCGAGCAATCTCGATTTGCGTTGCGTCAACCTCAACGACCGGCGCCGGGTCCTCGAATTGACGGCCAGTTTGCCGGCTGATCGGCCTGTTTACGTTGTCGCCTACCACATCGTGGAGTCCCTGGCCCCGGAGGGTCTCGACAACATATTATTCATGGCTCGCTACGGCCTTCGGGGTGGTTACATCGTCGGCGAGGTTTACGTCGACGACCGTCTCGCTTCGCCCGTCCTCGACCCGCGCCGCCAGTGCGTGTCGGTCAGGAAATTGGCCGTCGCCGCCAGCCGCCGCGGTTTGGACTGCGTCCCCGGACCCCGCCGTGTCGTCAGGACCGAGGTCGGTCCCCGACTGGCGCAGTCTTTCCTGATCGTAAAATCGTCCCCCCCCCCCCACTCTCTGAAAGAAAGCAGTGGAATGTTCGAGGAAATGCTTCGCCGAGTCGTGACCCGCTTAGCCCCGCGTAGCGCCGACACGTGGACGGTGATGATGAAGGCCAGCGAGGACAGCGAAGGCCTTCTGCCTTCCTTGGTGGCCTACGAGAAGCGCCTCGACGAGTTGAAGCGTGAAATTGACGAGGTGCGGTCTCAGAGCCACCGTGTGGCAGAGCTGTATGACCTGGTTTTCGAGCGTTTGGAGCAGCTGCGGGTCCCGGACAAGGCCGTTCCGGCGGCGCCGGCGACAGAGCTTGAGCCGGATTCTGTGGCGGCCGATCCGAAACACCGCCCTAGCGGGAGTGACAAGGAAGGACCGGCCCCCTCCCCCTGAAACCACAGCGCGGACGGAGCAGCGGCCTAGCTAGCGGGGATGACGAGGACGGACCGGCCCCTCACCGGCCGTAGTCCCAGCCGGCCCTGCCGTGGCCCTGGCTGGCAAAGTGCGATAGGTTGCTTCCTTTGGGGGTGTCAGCGTCCGCATTCCCGTCTGGGCCGTCGGCCCGGCTGCGGCCCAGCCCTCGACCGAGGTGGGCCATGCCTTTCGAGACGCCGCCCGTTTGGGCCGCCGGCGCGGTGTTGCTCCGCGGCCCGGCTGAGGCCCTTGAAGTCGCGCTCGTCCACCGGCCGCGCTATGACGACTGGTCCTTGCCGAAAGGCAAAGCCAACCCGACCGAGCTGCTGGCGCTGACGGCGGTCCGGGAGGTGGCCGAGGAGACCGGGGCGCTCATCCGGCTCGGCCCCGAGCTGTCGCCGTTGCGTTATTTCATCGCCGGCGGCCGCAAGATCGTCTCGTATTGGCGCGGCGTCCCCATCGCCTTCTCTCAGCGAGCCGCCGACGACGAGGTGGACGAGGTCGTTTGGCTGCCTTTGCCCAGGGCCTACGAGACGATGACCTGGGCCGACGAGCGCCGCGTCGTGGCGGAAGCCGCCGTCTTGCCCGAGACGACCCCGCTCCTGCTTGTCAGGCACGCCCAAGCTGTCCGCCGCAAGGATTGGGCCGGCCCGGACGGGCAGCGCCCGGTGGATGAGCGCGGCCTTGTCCAGATCAGCTACCTCGACCAAGTCCTCCAGGCTTACGGCGTCGCCCAGCTCTATTCCAGCCCGGCCAAACGCTGCCTGCAAACGGTCGCGGATCACGCTCTCCGCGATGGGCTGGCGATCACGGAAGAACCCCTCCTCTCCGAGACGGGGGCGCAGGGCCGTGAGGGCGCCGTCGCGGCCCGCATCGCCCGGTTGGCGCAAACCGTCGGGGCGTCTGGCGTCCCCACGGCGGTTTGTTCGCACCGGCCGGTTCTCGCCCTTCTCGCCGCCGGCCTCGGCCAACCTGTCCGCCCTCTCGCCACGGCGGCCTGTCTGATCGCGCACATCGACCGTTCCGGCAAAGCCGTCGCCGCGGAGTGGCAAGACACGGTCCGGGGCAAGTCCAGGTGAGCGGGCTTTCAAGGGCGAGAGCTGAGGCGGTTTTCGCACGGCGGCTCGTTTGCGCGGGTAACCGGCCTGCGATGCTGCGGAGGCGACTTGCTTGGTCTTCGCGCTTGCGATCTGTCGTAGCATAGGGACATGACAACTGATCGGATCACAGCGGATGCCGCTGTCATGGCCGGCGCGCCCGTGGTACGTGGCACCCGGGTCACGGCCGCCGCTGTCCTGGGGCAACTGGCCGCGGGTTCGACGGTCGATGAGTTGCTCGCTGATTACCCGTCGCTGGCCCGCGAGGATGTGTACGCGGCTCTCGCTTTCGCGGCGCGAGCCGTGCCGCAAGAGCGGCCCTTTGTCGCCGCATGAGGTTCCTCGTTGACGAGAACCTCTCTCGCCCAAGGTCGCCCATCTGCTCGTACGGGCCGGCCTTGACGCCGCGCATGTGCTCGACCAGGGACTGGGCGGCGCGTCAGATGAAGAGGTCAGCGCCGCCGCGGTCGCCAGCGGCAGAATCATCATCTCGGCGGACAGCGATTTCGCCACGATGCTCGCCTTGAGCCAGGGAACCGCGCCATCTTTGGTGCTGCTGCGTTCCAGTGACCATCTGAGTCCCCGAACGCAGGCCGACCTCCTTCTGGCTAACCTGCCGGGGCTTGCGGATGATCTCGCGGAAGGCGCGGTGGTCTCTCTGGGAACCACGCGAGCCAGGGCGCGACGTCTGCCACTGCGCTGATCAACTGAGCCGACCAGTTCTTCGGCGCCGCCCGCCACAGACCGCTCGTACACTTGTCGTCATGGTGAGCGCCGCGTTCCTGGAGCAGGTCAGGGCTATGTCTGTCGACGAGCGCTGGGAGATCGTGGACGCGGTGTTGGAGACTATTGAGCCTGGCTACTCGCCCGAGGAGCTAGAGATCGCTCGGGAGGGCCTACGCCGATACCGGGCGAATCCCGAGGCGACGGTTGACGCCGAGGAGTTCCTGGGCGAACTCGCACGCCGATACACGTGAGCCGCAGCACCCACCTCTCGGAGGCAGCGCAGGAGCACCTCGATGGGGCGACCGCGTGGTACAGCATTGAGGCGCCACACCAAGTGGACCGCTTTATCGCCGAAGTGCTAACCGTGAGGCGGCGCATCGCCGCCTTCCCTCATCTCGGTCACTCGACGGAGACGGGTTGAGAAGGATGCCGATGCGGGTGTTCCCCTACAACCTGTGGTATGTCGTGGACGGCGATGTCATCGTTGTCGTCGCTGTCACACACATGAAGAGGGATGCTCGCGCGCTCTTGCGTGGGCTTCGCCAAGAGGGCCGTCTGCCCCACGCAACCCCCACGGATTGAACGCGAATCTACGCGAAACAATGCAATCCGACGAGCGCTCCGCGAATCCATCCCCGCAGTTCAACAGCATCTATTGGTATCCAGCGGCAACCGTCCAACTCAACCAACCCTCAAGAATAGGTCTGGAGTTCGATTCCCCAAGGCGGCTCGTTTACGCAGGTCAGAGGTGTTCCTTGTCTGGCGTCCCAGCCTGATCGGTTTCTTCTGCTGTCTGTGGGGTGCGCACGTCAAGGCCGCAGATGTGACGGAAGTCATCTGGGTTGATCGTATACAGCGGAAGGCTGAGCGCCAGTGCGGTGGCGGCGATCAGGGCGTCATAGGAGCGTGCCGTGATTTTTCTACCTTGGGACCGCAAGTCGGCGGCAACTTGACCGAAGGCGCGGGAGCACGCATCGTCCAGCGGGTGAATGACCGCAATTCGCCTAATGGCGTCAAGCCTGGCCTGACGCTGAGTCCTCTTCGCCTCGGTGGGAGCCGTCGCCACGCCCGCCTCCAACTCACAGATGGTGATCTGAGAGATGTGGCTGACCTCGGGCAGTTCGGCCGCCAGCCGATCAAGGGCAATCACCGTGCAGGTGTCGAGCAGCCCTTCTCGCACACTCACAGCGACGGGCTGATCACGGCGTCAAGCTCACGGCGCATCTCGGCATAGTCGACGCGGGGCAGCCCGGACAGTTCATCGACCAGGCGGCGGGTTGACCCGGCCGCTGGACACAGCGGGACGACCTGCGCGACAGGTTTGCCGTTGTCGGTGAGCACAAGTTCCTGGCCGTCGCGGGCAGCGCCAGCCACTTCGCGTAGGTCGGCGCTGGCATGGTCAATCGGAACAGTCGTCATGCTGCCATTGTCCCGCACGTCCGGATGGGGCGCCAGGACAGGGCGAATAGCCAGCCTGTCGCAGGGACCTCAGCTTGGCTCCCGCGACTGATCAACTCCCGTGCCGGATTACAGTGGCCGTGGCGCTCGGCCTTTGACTGCCGCTGGTCGAGGCAGCGCTGCGGCCACGCGGACTGGGCCACATGCCCGGCAACTCCGGCGGCGACCAGCCAGTCATCGTTTACTCATCGAAATCAACGCGAGCGGGCGGCCTGTCGCCGTGGCCAGCCGCAACTGGATTCCGAGGATGATCAGCAACAACGCACACTAGCGGAAGTCATCGAAAACGGCCGAACAGGCCCGAGTGCAAATAAACGTATACGGGCGCTGAATCTGGCTCGGGGCCGTTCCCCGGGGTGGTCCCGAGGCCTCTGGAGCCGGCTCGGAGCAAGCTGGTCAAGCCGGTTCGCCGGCCAGACGGTCGGAGCAGAAGTCTTCAATGAACCGGGCTAATTCGACGGGGGCGTGGGCGGGCAGGTCGGTGTCGGGGGCTTGCAGCTTCCGGACGGCCGCGTGGAGGCCCTTGCCGTATGTCGCGGCGCTGTCAGGCCCGGCCGGGTCGGCGCTGGAGACGACGACGAGGCTCGGAGCCGAGACGAGTTTCAGGTCGGTGTGGGCGTCGATGGCGAGGAGGGCGTCCAGTCCGCGCAGGGCTAGGTCTTTTGGGGCGTCGGCCGTGAATTTCGAGGCCGGCAGCAAGGAAATCAGGCGGCGTTGCATCGTCAGCGCGGACTGCGGCGGGATGGCCGGGGTCGAGACGAGGACGAGGTGGGCGATACGGCCGGGGTGTTTGGCGGCGGCCCGGAGGGCGACGAGGCCGCCGAGTGAGAAGCCGACGAGGTCGGCTTGTTCGATGCCGCGCAATTCCATCGTGTTGAAAAGGTCATCGACGGCCGGGGCGACGGAGAAGTCCTTCGGGCCGCCGGTCGGCTTCAAACCCTTGAGCCAGGGGGCGAACATGGGCCAAGAGGGGTCGAGCCGTTCGACCACGCCCTGCCAGGCGGGCGGCGACTGGCCGGGGCCGTGGAGAAGCAGCAGAGTCGGGCGAAGGGAGTTGGCCATGCGCGTAATCTTGCCACCTGCTTTCTCCGCGCGGCTCCGCCGTCAGCTCGCCGTCGCCTCGCCGGGCCGCCGGGGATGGGAGAATAGGACGGGTGGAGCATCTTTTCATCGCTGTCATCGCCGTCGCCGTCGTCGTCGCCTTGTCATCAGCCGGCTCTAAGCTCGGCGTGGCCCCGCCCCTCATCCTCATCGCCCTCGGCATCGCCGTCAGCTTCCTCCCCTTCATCCCTGTCATCGCGATCGAACCCGAGTGGATACTCATCTGGGTCCTGCCGCCCCTCCTTTACGCCTCCGCCGTCTCCGTGCCGGTCGTGGAGTTCCGCCGGGACCTTGTCGCAATCGGCGGCTTGGCCATCGTCCTAGTCGTCGTCACCGCCTTCGCCGTCGGCTCTGTCATCCACCTGGTGCTCCCCGACGTGCCATTGGCCGTCGGCGTCGCCCTCGGCGCCATCATCAGCCCGACCGACGCCGTCGCCACGACCATCGCCAAACGTTTGGGGGCGCCTTCGCGTGTCATCACGATGCTCGACGGCGAGTCGCTCCTCAACGACGCCACCGCGCTCGTCCTCCTCCGTTCGGCTGTGGCCGCGGCGGCCGTCGGCTTCAACGTCGGCGCCATGACAGTCGACTTTATCCGGGCCGCCGCCATCGCCGCCGCCATCGGGGCAGTCGTCGGCTGGCTCGGCGTCAAGGTCCGCAAACGCATCCACAACAGCGGCGCCAATACGACGGTCAGCTTCCTCATCCCCTTCGTCGCCTACCTGCCCAGCGAGGAACTCCACGCTTCCGGCATCGTCGCCGCCGTCGTAGCCGGGCTTGTCGTCAACCAGCTGGCCCCGCACCACCTCGACGCCCTCCAACGCACGCAAGAGCAAGCCAACTGGAAAACAGTCGAATTCTTGCTGGAAGGCGCCGTCTTCCTTCTCATGGGCCTCCAGGTCCGCGGCATCGTCGGCAAAGTCCTCCAGGCCCACGGCAGCCCGGTTATGGGATTGTTGGTCGGCGGCCTCGCGCTCTTTTTGGCCCTGGCCGTGCGGGCGGGTTTTGTGACCGGGCTCATCGCCTACCTCGACCGCCGGACCAAACACAAGGTGCGACGGCGCGAACGCCTGGCCCGCTTCTGGGACCTCGTCGGGCTGCCCGACGATCCGGAGGACTGGTCGGCCGAAGAATTCGTCTCCAGCGCCCGCCGCCGAAAGAGTTCTTTTGACCCGGCTGACATCGAGCAGCGCCAGCGCGCCGTGGCGGCCGCCAGCGCGGGGGCGCCCGGCGCAGTTCTGAGAGCGTCGGAACGGCGTTTTGTCCGCCGCCGTCTCAGGACCGAGGCGCATCTGGCCCGCCAAGCTGAATTGGAGCGGCGACGGCCCCGCCCTGGCGGCGGCCCGCTCGGCCCTGTGTCCGGTCCGCCGGGCGGTCCCAGCGGCGGCCTGGCTGAGGCCTTGCGGGAGGCGCGAAAAGACGCGCGGGAGGATCGGAGGGATTCGCGGGAGGCGCGAAGAGACCAGGTCCGTCCCGGCTTGCCAGTCTTGGCCGGCGGTTCCGAGGGGGCGGCTCCAGACGGCAGGCCCGCCGTCTGGGAGCAATCTAGGCTCGGCGGCAGAGGTCCGTCTGACGGCCTTGAGCAGAGGCGGCGCTTTGGGCCACAGGCCATTCGCCCCTTCAACAGGGAAGAGGCGACCCAACTGTTCGAGCGGGCGCGGGCCCGGGTCAGCCAATACGTGGCTGACGTCGACTATCTCCTCCAACAGCCGATCCGGCCGCGGGAGGGGGCGTTTCTGGTTTGGGCCGGGATGCGGGGCGTCGTCACCTTGGCCGCCGCCCAGACTTTGCCGCTGACGACGCCGGACCGCTCGTTCCTGGTCTTCATCGCTTTCGTTGTGGCGACCGGCTCCATGCTGCTCCAGGGCAGCACTCTGCCGTGGTTGGCCCGGCGCCTTGACCTGACCGGCCGCGACACGCCTTCGGAGGAGGAGGCCGTAGCGCTCGACCACGCCCTCGGCGAGGCCGCCCTCAAAGCCATAGAATCCCCGGATCTGCGCCGCCCCGGCGGCGGCTCCTACGATCCCCGCATCGTCGCCCTCATCAAACTCCGTCTCTTCGCCACCCAGCTTGACTCCTCGGCCCAGCCGGCGACTGCGGCGGACAGCGGCGGGGCGGGCGGCAAGAAGCCAGGCTCGGCCCGGTCGGCGGCTGCGGCAGGAGCCAGGGCAACTGGCGCCCAGCCAGGGCAGCCGGAACTCGGCGAAGCGGCCGTAGCCGCGCTGAAGGAAGGTTTGGCGGCCGTTCCGCCCTCCCCGGCGGCGGCCACGGCGGCCGGCGCCGCCGCCTGGGAGGTTGCCAGCCGGGCTATGGCCGGGGACGACGCGGATTTTGACGAAACCGACGAGGCGGCCCTCGGCGCCCTCGACCGCAAGCGCCAATATCGAGAACTCAGGTTTGTTTCCGTCCAGGCCAAGCGGGAGGCGCTGCTGAGAGCCCGCGCCCTCGGCTCCTACTCGTATCGCACCTTGTCCAACGCCATGGCCGTGCTCGACGCCGTCGAAGTCAGCCTTGTCATGCGGGGCCTCGCGCACGAGTGAACAAAAACCGCTGTGATACGGCGGCCGGCCCCTGGCGGCGGTCCTAGCCCGCTGCCCGCTCCAAGCCGGCCGAAAGGTCGGCGACGAGGTCGGAGATGTCTTCGATCCCGACCGAGAGGCGCAACAACCCTGGCGTGATCCCCGCCGCTTGCTGGACGGCCGGCGGCATGGCGGCGTGGGTCATGAGGCCGGGGTGGCAGATGAGCGATTCGACGCCGCCTAAGGATTCGGCCAGGGAGAAGAAGCGAAGCCCGTCCAGGAGCCGGCGGGCGGCGGCCTCGGAGCCGACGTCGAAAGAAACAATGCCGCCGAAGCCGTGTTGTTGGCGGGCGGCCAGGGCGTGGCCGGGGTGGTCGGGGCGGCCGGGATAGTGGAGGGCCTTGACGGCCGGGTGCGCGCCCAAAACCTCTGCCACCTGGGCGGCGTTGGCGCCGTGGGCCGCCATGCGCCGGTGGAGGGTGCGTAGGCCCCGGAGGGCAAGGTAGGAGTCGAAGGCCCCGCCGGGCAAACCCAAGGTGTTGCACCACCAGCGCAAGTTTTCTGCCGTCCCGGGGTCTTTGGCGATGACGGCCCCGCCTACGACATCAGAGTGGCCGTTGATGTATTTCGTGGTCGAATGGACGACGACATCCGCTCCCAAGGCAAGTGGAGTTTGGAATACGGGCGACAGGAACGTGTTGTCGACGACGACGAGTCCGCCGGCTTCGTGGGTAGCGGTGGACAAATTGGCAATGTCCGTGATCCGCAGCAGCGGGTTCGACGGCGTCTCGATCCAGACGAGCCGGGGGGCTTGCGCGGCGATGAGGCCGGCGGCGTCAGGCTGCGTCAGGTCGGCCCATTGGACGCGCAGGCGGCCTTGCCGGGCTAAGGCGTCGAAGAGCCGCCAGGTGCCGCCGTAGCAATCGTGGGGGGCGACGACGAGGTCTCCGGCGGCGGTGAGGGCGTGGACGGCGGCGGTGGCAGCCCCCAGGCCGGAGGCGGTGATCTCGGCTCCAGCGCCGCCTTCAAGGTCGGCCAGCGCGTCGGCTAAGAGCCGCCGGGTCGGGTTGCCGGTCCGCGAATAGTCGTACGGCCCCCGCCCGTCGAGGCCGTCGAAGGCGTAGGTAGAGGAGAGGTAAATGGGTGGGACGACGGCGGCGTAGGCGCGGTCGGAGGCCAGCCCGGCGCGGGTCGCTCGTGTGGCCGGCCGGGCCGCCGGGGACGAGTCGGGAGGCGGCGCCGCAGACGGTTCCGGGGGCAAGCCGGCGGTCGGAGCCAGCTCCGGGGGTGGGTTCGTCATGGGGCCTCCTGCTGATTCGTCAACCCGAGCCTAGCGGGGACTGGCGGCGCTGCCCGGCCGTCGCCACCGCCTGGGCAGCGCCGGCCGCCGGCCGCGGCCCCCCGGCCGGTTTTTCGCGCCAGTCGGCGCGGGCAGCCTGAGGATTGCAAATGTAGCTGCGCTAGTCGAGTTTGGCTTCAGCCTACGGGCCGGTCAGCCAGCCGGTTGCCTCCGATCTACAGGGCGCGTTGTGGCGTGACGGGCTGGTGCGGGCGGTCGGGGTGTTCGACACCCTCACCGCGGCCGTGGCGCTTCAGCATGGGGCAACGGTCATCCACTATGACCGGGATTTCGAACATCTGGCGGCAGTCTGCCCGGAATTCCGCCAAGAATGGGCAGTGCCGCCCGGAACTGTCGACTAGCAGCAGCGCTCGTTCGGCATGGCGCAGTCCAGCCGCGCGAGGCCGCTCGATTTGCAGACGTGGCGCCTGACGGGGCGAACGCGGCGGCGCCGTATCGCCGGCAGTGAGATCAGCCTATGGAACCGTTCCGCAGCGAAGAAGAGGCCCTCGATTTCGTGGACCGCCGGGCCGCGGAGACGCTTGCTTAACGTGGTGAGATCTGGGCGGTGCGCGACAGCGGCTACGCTCGCCAAGGCGAGGCCGGCAGCCGTAGTGCAAACTGACGAGATCTCAAGGGCGTTTCATGCGGTCGTATTAAATTGGCCTCACCGCCGTGGTCCGCGATCACGTTAGCCAAGGCATGAGAACCCTTGACAGCGAGGCGCCGGCGGAGAAGAGTGATCTTCGATCACGTCAGTCGTTTCCAGGAACCTCTAGCCAGAACCGCACGGCGCTCCACGCGAAGTGGCGTGATCACAGTTAGGGAATACCACAAAGCCGAGAGGCGGGGCGTCATAAAACGGCCACCCTTCTCTCGCCCAGGATGGCTGCTAGTCCGGCGTCTCAAGACTCAACTGCTGGCGGGCCAGGCTGATGGGCCTTGTCCGCCTCGGGCACAAGAAATTTTGGAGCATACCCATGAGCGTTTTAAAAGGGCGGCGAAACATAATGAGCACAGTCACCGCCGTCTACGGCCTGACGGTCGGCGCGCTAGCCTGGCTTGGTTACAGCAAAGCTGTGGTCGTCGTCGCCGCGGTCGGCGGCATGCTGGTCGGACTCCTGTGGGCGTCCTACGGCCGTGGCGGCCGCAAATCCTCTGACGCCGATTAGTTGTTCTTCTCCGGTTCTTATCCGGCCTGCCATCGACGGCAACCGGCTCTGCGGACTGCCGCCTGGACTATCTTGGACAGATAGTTGGTTATAACTGATCTTCTACGGTAAGGTGGGTGTCATGCAGACGTTAGAGAAAGCTGACCAGGTGGTGATCCCGCCGTCCTCGGTCGCGTTGAATCCGTCACTTGATTCGGATTGGGCCACAGCGTTGTTGGGTTTCGTCGAGCGGATGTCGCAGCAGGGCAAGACGGTGGTCGTCCAGGCCGTTGAGCGGATGTTCTCGCCCCAGGAGGCCGCCCGGATCGCTGATGTGTCGCGGGCGACGATCTTGCGGCGGATCGAGGACGGCACGATCAAAGCGACGAAACGGGGGTCGCATTGGCGGATCAGCGAGTCGGAGTTGGTCCGTTACCAGCGGGCGATGCTGATGGAGACAGCAGCGGTCTTGGCCAATGATTGGTGAGGACGGATCGCGCAAGCCGGTCTTCCTGGACGCTGATGTGCTGGCCGCTCCGATGTCTCGGACGGTGCTGATTCTCGCCTCGGTGGCTGGCGCCAGGTTCGTGCCACGGTGGAGCCTCGCGGCGGAAGCTGAGGCTGACCGGGCATTGCGGACTGGTCAGACTCTGGTGAGCGCGGTGCGGGCTCGCTTCGCGTGGGGGACTACTGTTCTTGTTGATACTGCGCCGAGTCAGGCGTTGGGGATGGTCGATACGTCTGAGACCGATCGGCACATCATCGCGGCGGCCCGACAGGCAGGGATAAAGACGATAGTGACTCGTAACGTCCATGACTTCGGGCGTGCTGATCTGGATCGACTTGGGATGGACGCCGTGCATCCTGACTTGTTCGCTGCGACTGTTCTGACAAGGTCGACGTATCAGGTGGTGCTGGCAGCCATGTCGGCGAGCAGGTTGCGACCTCCGAACACTCCCGCGGCGCTGCACGCCGCCTTGGGAGCCGGTCACCCGCGCTTGTTCGAGGCGATGGCAAGCCTGTTCCCCTTTGTCGAGGCTGCGGCCGGTGACAGCAATCCTCCTGCCGAGGTGTTCCGGGGCAGCCGCTGTCTGGTCTGTGGGGAAGAGCTAAGCGACCCGGAGTCGTTGGCCCTGGGCACAGGCCCGGGCTGCCGCCGAGCCCTCTAAGCCGCAAGCTGGCAAGTCCGAACGGGTGTGCTAGGGTCAGGCCTGTCTAGCTATGGCACACACGAAGGAACGCCGATGACGCTTATCGCGCTCGCCGCCCGTGTTGCCTGTCTGTGTCGTCAGGGCGCCTGCCTCTAGTCGCGCAGTCTTCTGTGTGTCAGGCGCCCGCCCGCGCTGTCTGTCTTAAAGCCCACGATGAGGCCCAAGCGCTTGCGTTTTCGCGGCAAACGCTTAATTTCCCGTCTCCTCTCTGCCCCCACCGGGCTTAGGGCCTCGCCCCGCCTTCCATCCGCAAAACCTTGAGATCCGCCTGACCTACGCATTAAGGAACACCATGCCTATTGTGAACAATCTGACCGAAGTCGTTGGCCGTACTCCCATTGTCAAGCTCAACCGGGTCAACACCGGCCAAGCTGTTGTTGCTTTAAAACTCGAATTTTACAACCCTGCTAACTCCGTCAAGGACCGTATCGGCGTTGCCATCATCGACGCGGCCGAGCGCTCCGGCCAGCTCCAGCCCGGCGGCACCCTCGTAGAGGGGACAAGCGGCAACACGGGCATCGCGCTGGCCTGGGTGGCGGCAGCCCGTGGCTACAAACTCGTCCTCACGATGCCCGAGTCCATGTCGCTGGAGCGGCGGGCGTTGCTGCGGGCCTACGGCGCGGAACTCGTCCTCACCCCCAAGGCCGACGGGATGCGCGGGGCGGTCGCGGCGGCCGAGCAGATCGCCGCTGAACGCGGCGGCGTGTTGGCCCGCCAGTTCGCCAACCCGGCCAACCCGGGCATCCACTATGCGACCACGGGGCCGGAGATCTGGGAGGACAGCGCCGGCCGGATCGACATCCTCGTGTCGGCTTTCGGGACCGGGGGGACGCTGACCGGCGCCGGCCGCTATCTCAAGGAGCAGAACCCGGACATCCAAATTGTCGCCGTCGAGCCGGCTGAATCGCCCCTCCTCAGCCAAGGCCAGGCGGGACCGCACGGCATCCAGGGCATCGGCGCCAACTTCATTCCCGAAGTGCTCGACCGCTCGCTTGTCGATGAGGTGCTGACGGTTTCCACGCCTGACGCCATCGCCGCGGCCCGCGCCTTGGCCACCCAGGAGGGCATCTTGACCGGCATCTCCGCCGGCGCCGCCGCCAAGGCTGCCATCGAATTGTCGGAACGGCCCGAGAACGCGGGCAAGCTCATCGTCGCCATCGCGCCGGACTTCGGCGAGCGCTACCTGTCGACGCCGCTGTTCGCCGGCCTCGTGGAGTGAGACGGCCGTTGGCCTGGAAAGCAGCGAGGTGAAGCCGGCCATAAACAAGTCGGCTGGCATCGTGGAGCAAGAGAGGCTGCTGGGCTGCGCCCTGGCGTCGGCGCGTCACCGCCCTCAAATTGTTTCCGCGTGACTCCCGGTTTGCGCGTTGTCTGTGTACGGGCGCGGGCCGAGGCCCACGCGCCGACGGACAGGCCAGACATGCTCGGTTTGGGCATGGACCCGGAAGCCGAGGCCCACGCGCCGACGGACAAGGCAGAGGAGACACGGGCGGCGGCCATACGGGCGCGGGCGGTGCGTGAGCCTTAGTGGAGTCAGGTCGGTTGGCGGCGGTGGCCGTACGTAGCGACGTGGGAACCGCCCAAGCCAAGGCGGCCTACGCCTTGGCGCCGGCGGCCGTATCCGGCCTGTTGGTTTCCGGCCCGGCTTCCGCTGCTTGGTCCTCGGCTGGAGGCAGGGAAGCGGGGTTCAAGGTGTCGCCGGCCGGCGGCGGCGATTTGACATCGAGGTCTACGAGGCCGGGGCGGCCAGCCACGCCGCCGGCCCAAACCAGGAGCGCGATCGACGCGAGGAGGGCGAGCAAAGGAACGCTCCAACCACCCGTCCAGGTCTGTAGGAGGCCGATCAAGAAGGGGCCGGCGGCGGCGCAGATGTAGCCGGCCGACTGGGCGAAACCGGATAGCGCCGCTGTCACTCCAGGGTCGCTGCTGCGGCCGGGGATGAGGGCAAGGGCGAGCGGGAAGGCGGCGCCGCCGAAGCCGAGGCAGCCGACCCAGAGCCAAGGCGCGGCAGCCCCGGCCACAAGCAAACCCACGTAGGCGATGGCGTAGAGGCCAGCGCAGATCCAGACGAGCCGGCGGACGTCTTTCAGCCGGGCGGTCAAAAGCGGTATCAGCAATCCGGTCGGAAGCCCGCAAAAGGCGTGGAAAGCGGCCAGATCGGAGGCTAGGGCGGCGTCAACGCCCTTGTCACGCAGGATCTGGGGCAAGAAGCCGAACATGACGTAGGCCTGAGCCGACTGGACGCCGAAGAAAATCGCCAAACAGACGGCGCGGCGGCTGCGGACGAGGCGGCGCAAGGAAACGGCGGAACGAGACTTGGCCGGTCCGGCGCGGCCGGTTTGGCGGCCGGCCGCGAAGACCCAGCCGAGCGCCGCCAATCCGGCGACGGCCCCCCAGAGGCCGAGGGTGGTCCGCCAGTCGCCCAGGCCGGCGTCCATGATCCGGCGGCTGACAAGGCCGGGCACGGTCGAGCCGACGGCTAGTCCAGTTGTGTAGAGCGTCAGGAGGAGGGTTTGCCGGCGCGCTCCGACGGTTTTGATGAAAACCGGCACGAGGACGTTGCCGAACGCGGCTCCCGCCAACGCCAGCGCTGTCAGGGCGAGGAAACCGGTCGGCCCGACAGCCAAGACGCGTGTCCCAAGGCCGGCGCTTATGAGCACGGCTCCGAGGGCGAGCGCTCCGACCAGCCCGAGGAGGCGGGCCGTAGCCACGGCCAGGGCTCCGAAAACCCCGAAGGCGAGACCCGGCAAGGCGACGAGGAAGGCGACTTCGACCCCGTTCAGGCCCAAGGCGGCCCGCGCCTCGTCGAGGACGGGGCCGACACTCGTCGCGCCAGGGCGCAAGTTGACCGCGAGGAGGCAGACTCCGAGCGCCGCCCAGAGGACGGGCCGGCTGCTGGTTCGAACCGTCATGGCCTCATGCTTACCACAAGATCGGCGCCCGGCGGCCGCCCAGACGCCAGAGGAGCCCCGCTGGGTTGGGCAGTCGGAGGTTGTGCCTCCGCCGGTCTCGTAGACCCCGGAAGCGCCTCCGCTGGAGTGGGCAGTCGGAAAACGCGGGTCAGTTGGCCGTATGAGCTCAGGAGGCGCCCCCGCTGGAGTGGGCAGTCGGCTAACCTTGCCGTCGTGTTGGGATACTTCGGTCCGGCGGGCACCTTCACCCACCAAGCCCTCCTTAGCCTCGAACCAGACGAGCCGGCGACGCCGTACGCCTCGGTGGCCGAGACCTTGGACGCCGTCCGGGACGGCCAGACGCGGGCCGCCCTCGTCCCCATGGAGAACTCCGTCGAGGGCGGCGTCTCCGCCACCATCGACAACCTGGCGGTCGGGAAACCGTTGGTCATCGTGGCCGAGGCCCTGCTGGCGGTGCAGTTCGGCCTCTACGTCCGCCCCGGCACGGCGCTGGCTGACGTCCGCTCCGTCCTGACCCACCCCCACGCCGCCGCCCAGGTCCGTGATTGGCTGCAAGCCAACCTGCCCGACGCGGTTGTGACCGAGCGTGGCTCGACGGCCGCCGCCGCCGCCGCGGTGGCCCAGCCCGACTCCGGCTTCGACGCCGCCGTCTGCGCTGACGCCGCCGGCCAGATTTACGGCCTGGAGCCAGCCGCCCGCGCCATCGCCGACAACGACGGGGCTGTCACCCGTTTCGTCCTCGTGGCCCGGCCGGCGCCGCCGCCGCCGCCGTCCGGCCACGACAAGACGAGTCTGATCTTGCATATGCGCGAAGACCGCCCCGGCGCCCTCATGCGGATGCTCGAGCAATTCGCCCTACGCGGTGTGAACCTTTGCCGGATCGAATCCCGTCCAGCCAAAGATAAGCTTGGCAATTATTATTTTTCAGTGGACGCTGAGGGGCACCTCGCGGACGCCCGTCTGGCCGAAGCCCTGACCGGTTTGCACCGGATCTGCAAACGAGTCGATTATCTGGGCAGTTACGCCCGGGCCGACGGCGTCGAACCGGTCGTGCAGGCCGGCGACCGCGACTCCGACTTCGCCAAAGCGGCTAGCTGGCTAGCCAGCCTGAGCGGCCTGTAAACCATTGGCGGCAGTCGGAGGGCTCGCCTGCTCGTCCGGCCCTTCCCTCTTCGCCCCGCCTGCGCCGTCCGTGCCTTCCCCTTTGCTCCCGCCGGCGCTGCTGACCGCAGGGGGCCGCTTCGCTTGGCAATGGCCTGTCCGCGTCCGTCGTCTTCCAGCCGCTTCCAACTAATGGCGCTTCGCCAGCCGGTCTCACGGTTTGACAGCTCTCTTCCAAAGCCGCCTACGCCCGGGCCGCTCAACCATGGCTAATCCTTTCGCCTGCGCTGTGCTTCCAAGGCCGCCTACGTTCAGGCTGCTCTCGGCCGCGGCGGCAGGCGCGGGCAGATTCCCCTCCAAGGCCGCCTACGCCCAGGCCGCTTCGGCCCGTCGTCAGCCGGCGTGGCGTCGGCGCGCGGCTAAGCTGAGACGCATGACTGATCAGCGCGGCCGGCCCGGCCAGGACTCCTCCGACGGCCTCGTGGTGGGACAAGGGGCAAACGGGGATGTTTACGTTGTCAATGCGTCCGCCGCTGAGGAACTCCCATTGGTTGTCGGCAAACCCGAGGAAGATGTGGCCGCGATTGTCGAACCGGCCAAGGTCATGCGGATCGGCCGGATGATCTCCCGTCTCCTCGACGAGGTCAAAGACGCTCCCTTGGACGACGCCTCGCGGGAGCGGTTGCGTGAGATCTACACCCAGTCGATTGACGAGTTGGCCGGCGGTCTGGACGCCGAGTTGGCCGAAGAACTGCGCCGCATCACCTCCCCCTTCGCCCCGGACGGCACGCCGTCCGACGCCGAATTGCGTGTTGCCCAAGCCCAGTTGGTCGGCTGGTTGGAAGGGCTCTTCCAGGGCTTGCAAACCGCGCTGATGGCCCAGCAAGTGGCGGCTCGCTCGCAGGTTGAGCAAATGCGCAAAGCCTTGGGCGGCCGTCCCAGCGGCCCCGGCCCGGCCGAACCGCCAGGGGCAGCCGCCGGCGCGGCCGGAATGTACCTGTGAGCTGGCGGCGGACCGGAGCGGCTCTGAGGCGAGTTGGGCGCTGACTCCAAGGCGGGCGGATCGGCGGTGGCTTTAAGCGGTCCCGCGGCGAATGGCGTTTGAAAGCAGCTGCTCCCGCCTTCGCGTCGGCGGCGTCTTCTGCGACGAGGCTTCCGCCGTTTGCCTCTCGCGGTCAAGCGTCTGGCCCGTCGTGGGGCCGGCGTTACTATGGCCGGGCCTAGCGGTCATTTGACCGGTGTCGAATGCGCGGATAAACTTCGCCCGGCTTTGCTAGGCGGACGTTGCAAGGAAAGCGGTGGATCACCGCTCCGTCAGACGGCGCCGGTAGGCCGAATGACGTAGACGCCAAAGGCGTGTATTGCTTAAAGGCCAAGGAAGTCGAACTGCTCAAGGCCGCGCTCATGACGGAGAGGGACTT
Source organism: Propionibacteriaceae bacterium (assembly GCA_031268515.1). GTDB lineage: Bacteria > Actinomycetota > Actinomycetes > Propionibacteriales > Propionibacteriaceae > WQYJ01. Next base: position 7,588 of record JAIRXC010000103.1, on the reverse strand, counting down.
ATGGACATCGATATCAGCGAATTTCACCTTGACAAGTACTGGTGGGTGTTCTTGCTGGGGATAGGCATTATAGCGCTGGTCGTCCGTATTTTATTCGCACGGATGGAGGCTCGCCGCGGACTGGGTTCTCTGCGGCAGGCCGGTGGCGAAACACTTGACAAGAACGTTTTGAAAGAGCGCAAGCGCCAGCTTTTGCAAGAGTCCAAGCAGGCCCCAGAGCCAGACATACTGCGCGGCCTCGCGCTGGGCGCCTTCATGAAGGCCGGTCGAAGCGCTGATGTCAACAAAATCGACGCCGAAGTGTCATTTCCGGAGGTAGCGGCCGGCTTGGCGAGACAGTGGGACGTGAGGGGGCACGACGAAGCGATCGAGACGCTCAGCCGCTTGCTGTCGCTCAGCTCGACCGGTGAGATGACAGCTCATTGGAACGCTTCAGCGAAAAGCTTCGACAAGCACACAAAGGCCGAAGCCAAGAAGTTGAAGAAAGACGCCGCCGAGGTTGTCGACCTTTCGGCCTGGGACCTGGCGCGCGCAGTGAATGTGGCAGAATGGAGCTACCTCATCGGCTATATCTCACGCGATGAGCTGTCAAGCTGTTTTAACCTGGCGGTTTATATTTCGCGCGAACATTATGCGAACTGGCCAGATTACGGTTTGGCTTTCCTTGTCGGCCGTGACATGGCTGGCTTCGACAACGAGGAAATGGCTTACCACCTGTCGTGGTTCCTGGGGGAAAGCCGCAGCAACGAAACGTGGAAGATTTGGCAGCGTGTGCCTTTCTGAGGCGGCTGTTGGCAGGCCAACTAAACAAATCCCTCCGGTGGGAGCGCGCCAGCGGCTGGCGGCTGGCATTTCATCATCCGGGTGAGTCGGTTTTAGCCAAAGTCGGGGCTGGTCTTGAGGCGGTTCAGAACCAGCGGTTCAATTCTTCGGCGGTGCCGCCGTCCTCAAAACGGCCGGTGACGGCCGCGGCGACCTGTTTGAGTTCTTCTTGGGCTTGGCCCAAGGCGACGCCGCGGCCGGCCCAAGCGAGCATTTCAAGGTCGTTGAGTCCGTCGCCGAGAGCCAAAACGTCGGCGGCGGCGACGCCGAGCCGGTCGGCGGCGATTTTCAAGCCGGCGGCTTTGTCCGTTTCGGCCGAGGCAATGTCAAGCCAGTTGTTCTGACCGACGAAATACGACAGGCCATTTAAAGGCAAGCTGACGCATAAAGCAACGAAATCTTCTTTGCTGATGGCCGGGTCACGCAAGATGAGCCGGCTGACTGGGCCGCAGGTCAGCTCGTCCCAGCCGACGTGGCTGATTTCACCGTGCAGTTCGCCGTCTGGGAAAGGGCCTGAACAGCGGTAGCCACGGCCGAATTCCTCGACTGCCACAACGGCTGTCGGGTGGTGGCGCAGGGCCGCCATGATCGGCCGGGCGTCAAAGGTGGCATTGTGGACGATCTTCAAAGGAGAATGCGACAAAACAGTGGCGCCGTTGTTGCAAACGCAATACGGCCAGGGCAGGGCGAGGTCGTCGAGGACGAGTTTGGCCGCCAGCCAAGACCGGCCCGTCACGAGGACGATCGGCACGCCGGCCGCCGCGGCTCGGCCGAGAGCCGTCCGAATGGCCTCCGGCGTCGTGTCGTCCTCGCTGACAATCGTCCCGTCCACGTCGAGGGCGACGAGCTTGGGCCGCCAACCAGCCGCCGGCTGCTGGCGCTTGCGTGGCAGCGCGGCCCGAGGCGTAGGGCCGCCGCGGAGCAGGTAATCGCCGTAGGGCCGCTCGGCCAGCTCCAAGGCCGCTTCGCTGGGGGCCTCCTCTGATCCGCTCATGCTTGCAGGACGGCGCGGCCGCCGAGGTAGGGCTGGAGAGCCGCGGGCACGCGTATCGAACCGTCCGGCTGCTGGTGGTTTTCGAGCAGGGCGACGATGATCCGAGTCATGGCGCACAAGGTGCCGTTGAGGGTCGCGACCGGGCCGACGCCGTCTTCATAGCGGGCCCGGGTGTTGAGCCGCCGCGATTGGAATTCGGTGCAGTTCGAGGTCGATGTCACCTCGCGGTAGCGGTTTTGGCTGGGTGTCCAGGCGTAGCAATCGTATTTTCGAGCGGCCGACAAGCCGAGGTCGCCGGCGGCCACCTCGATGACCTGGAAGGGGATCTCTAATTCCTCCAAGAAAGCCTTCTCATACGATAACAATCGAGCATGTTGAGCGGGTGCGTCGTCGGGGGCGCAATAGACGAACATTTCGACTTTGTCGAACCAGTGGACACGGAAGATGCCTCGGGTGTCTTGGCCGTAGGAGCCGGATTCACGTCTGAAACAAGGACTATAGCCGACGTAGGAGAGGGGCAGGCTGGCGGCGTCGAGGATTTCACCGGCGTGATAGGCGGCCAAGGCGACCTCCGAGGTGCCGACGAGGTAGAGGTCGTCGGCGGGAAGGTAGTAGACGTCTTGAGAGGCCTGGCCGAGGAAGCCGGTGCCGGCCATGGCGGTGGGTTTGACGAGGGCGGGTGGCAAGATGGGCCGAAATCCCCAAGCCAGGGCCTTAGCCATGGCGAATTGCGTCAAGGCGAATTCGAGTTCGGCGCCGACGCCGGTCAAGAAATAGAAGCGAGCCCCCGACACCTTGGCGCCGCGTTCCATGTCGATGGCCCCGAGCCGTTCGCCTAGGTCGAGGTGGTCGCGGGCGGCGAAACCTTCGGCCGCGAAGTCCCGCGGCGTCCCGATCTGCTCCAAGACGACCCCGTCCTCTTCACCGCCTTGGGGCACATCGTCGAAAACCGGATTGGGTAGGAGCAAGAGCAATTCTTCAAAGCGGGCATCGGCCAGCTTGGCGCCGGCCTCGGTCTCCTTGACCCGCTCGGCTAAGGCCTTCGTCTCGGCCAGCAAGGCGGGCCGGTCCGCGGCCGTGGCGGCGGCCACCTGTTTGCCGAGTTTTTTTTGCTCGGCCCGCAGGACCTCGAAGGCGGCGATGCCGTTGCGGCGGTCCTCGTCGGCTTGGATCAGCTGGTCGATCAGGGCTGGGTCCGCGCCGCGGCGCAGTTGGGCTTGGCGCAGCCGGTCGGGGTCAGAGCGGATGAGTTTGGGGTCGATCACCCGGCCAGTCTAGTCAGGGCGCCTGCCGGGGAGGTCGGACTCAGATTTCCTGCAGGATCTGCTCGTCGGCCGGCCAGGTCCACTCCTCTCTGATTCGGCCTTCGATGGCTTCTTGGAGGATGGCAATCGTCTCTGGCAGAAGGTCGACGCCGATGTGGCGGCCCAGACGGGTGATGAGCCCGACGAGGCGCTCGACCTCGGGACGGTTGCCGATCTTGTCTTCGACCTTGACACGGGCGGCGAGGAGGCGTTCGTCGGGGCCGACGGCGGCCAGGGAACGAGCGGTGGCCCAGCGGGCTGTGGCGGTGTCGCCACTGTCGAGGGCGCGCTCGGCGATGACGAGGCCGAGGTCTCGGATGACGCTCAACATATCGGTCCGCAGTTCCTCGGCCCAGTGCCACTGGCCGGGGGCCGCGTCGGCCAGCGGGACACCGCGGACGAGGCGCAGCGCCGAGATGAGGCGGTCTGTCGGCGTACGGCGCATCCCGCCGGCGATGAGCAGGCGCAGGCGGTTCCAATCCGAAGTGACGGTCGGATCGAGGAGGAGGCGGCCGGAATAGGCGTCGGGGAGATAGAGCGTGCCGGCCGGCGACCGCCCCAACCAGGCCCGTAGGCGGCTGAGGTTTGACCGCCTCGTTCCCTCTGCGACAAGCAAGCCGTTGGTCATGGCGATCGACGTGGCTCCGGGGTGCTCCAGCAGCCAAGCGCAGTATTCAAGGCAGGACCGCTCGGCCCGCGCGGGAGGCTGGCCGGCGGCATTGCGCAATTCGATGGGTCCGAGCAGCAGCAAGGCCGGCCCGGTGAAATCGGTTGCTGGCACGGCCCCGTCCTTCCTCACATCCGTCATGTCGGCTTTCTCTTTTCCGCCTGTTCCCAAGCCGTCTATTCCCAGGCTGCTTGTTCCCAAACCGTTTGCTCCCAGGCCGCTTGCCCCTGGGCCGGCCGTTCTCAAGCCGCTTGTTCCCAGCTTGTCTGGTCCCAGGCTGTCTGTTTCCAAGCCGTCTGTTCTCACTGGCTTTGTTCCCAGACTAGGCGTTTCCATTTGTTCGGCTTCTAGGCCAGAGACTTCTGCCGGTCTTGTTCCCGGTCCGGCTGGCGCCGCGGAAGCGCCATCGTCGGCCGGGTCCGTTGGCTCTTCGGCCGGCGCGTCGACAAGGTCGTCCGGAGGAGTCGGGGAGACCGCGGTTTCGGCGGGGCCGCCGCCGTGGCTTGGTGGAGTCGTAGATTCTTCGGAGTTGTCCCAAGACGGCAAGGCTGCGTCAGTTTCGTCGGGGCCACTCCACCAAGCCGGCCCGATCGGCGCCGCAGCCGCGGCTGCGAGAAGGTGTTCCAATGGCCCGGTCGGGCTGAGGTGCGGCGGCTGAAGGCGCAGCCCGGCCGGCTGGAGGACGGCGTCGCCGGTTTCAGCGAGGGCGAGAATGACCGGTTCTGCCGCGGCGTCAGGGAGGTCCGTCCGGCCCCAGACGGCTGTGACGCCGAGGCTAGGGTCGGCCGTGGCCGCGGCGGCTGCCTCGCTTTGCTCGGGCGTGAGGGCCGACAAGAAGCAGAAGACGAGAGGCCGCCAGGCGTCGCCGCAACCGGGGTCGGCGCGGCGGTCGGCCAAGTCGCGATGGTCGTCGGCCGCCCAGGCCCGGCGCTCGGCCGCCGCCGTCGTGAGGCTTTTCAGCCCCGCCGCTTCGTCTGAGATCATTTCGACATCATCGAAGTCAGCGAAGAGCGGCTCTGCCTCATCAGACACGATGACGAGGCCGACCCCGTCGGACCATCGGCGGCAGGCCAAGTCGAGGGCGATGGCCCGGATGACCGCAGCCCGGTTGTCGTGGCCGGCGCCGGTCACGGCGACGCCGCCCGGCTGCTCGATGTCAATGAGGAGAAGCCGCCCGTCGGGATCATGGCCGAGGCCGGTTAAGGCCCACGGGCTAGTTCCGGCCTGCTGGTCGGTTGAGGCGAGGCGGACGCCCCAGCGGTCAGCGACGTCGACGCCTTCGGGTCCGATGAAAATGAGGCGGCCCTGCCCCGTGTCGCGGCCAACGGCCAGTCGCTCAGATGGATTGGTTTCCGGTTCGGAAACTTCGGCGGCGACGACGCCGAGGGCAGTTTCCCAGGCGGCTGCTTCAGGATTCGGGTGGGCTAAGCGCCGCCCAAAAGGACGTTCCCGCAGGCGGTCGGTGCGGCGGCGGCGCAAGGCGGCGATCAGGCCGCCGGCCAAGATGGCTCCGACGGCTGTGGCGACGGCAGCTAGCAAAGGCGGTCGGCTCTCGGGTCCGTCAACCTCGGAGGGCGCCGCCGGGCTAGCCGTCGCGAAGTCATCGCCAAGGGGAGGCGCGGCTTCCGGAGAAGCTTCGGCGGCAATCCCCGGAGCCTCGGCCGCAGCCGCCTCGGCGTCGTTCGCCGCCCTGTCGCCGTCTGCCGTTGGCTGGCCGCCGGAGGCCGCGCTGTCGGCTTCTGCCAAGCTGTCGGTTTCCACTGAACCGGCATTTTCCGCCGCCGAAGCCGAGTCTCCCTCTGGGTTCGCGCCTATGGCCGCCGGGTCGTCCGGCAGTCGGAGCGTCCAGCCGGGCTGGATCAGGTCAGGGTCAGGCGTCAGGTCGCGGTTGGCTTCCCATAATTCAGGCCAGCGGTCGGCTTCGCCCCAAAGTCGCTGGGCGATGGCTGACAAGCTGTCTCCTGGCTGCACGGTGTAGGTGGAAGCCGGCGTCTCATCGCCGACGAGAGGCAGGATGAACACCCAGCCAACCTCGATCCGAGTCGCCTGTCCGATCCGCTCTTGATTGGTGTCAACCAGCAGAGGCCACAGTTCGCCGTCGCCTAGCTGTTCGGCGGCGATCGACCACAAGGAATCACCCTCTTTGACACGATACGTCCGGACTGCGCCACGTGAGTCGCCGGCGGGGTTGGCGGCCGGGTCGTCGGGTCCTGCGGTCGGAGCGACGTGGCGGGGCGACTGGGCCGCCCAGCCGCCGTCCGGCTCGGCTTCCCCCGCTGCTTCGGTTGCGGCCTCGCCCGGCGCAGCCAGGTTTTCGTTCGGATCGGCCATGGCCTCATCTGGCCCGGCGAAGGTTCCGGCTGGCTCGTTGTCGGCGCCGTCGAAATCGGTCTGATCCGGTTCAGCGGCAGGCCAAGCCGTTTGCGTCAAGCGGGACTCCGCCGTCGCGGCCGGCGTAGCAGTTTCTGGGCTCGCGTTAGCGGGGGCGATGCTGACGGCCGTGATGGCAAGGCTGGCCGCCGCAACGACCAAGGGGCGGATCAGGCTCCGGGGACCGCGTAGGAAACCGGTGGCCTTAGCCCGCTCGGTCTTGCTGCCGCGGTAGCGCGCTCCGCGTAGGGCCGCCCAACCTTCCAGCGCCACCCCGACCGCCAGAACCGCCCAAGCGATCCAGCCGGCCAAGGTGAGCAGGCCGAGCACGAACGAGCCGTCGTCGGGCCGCCACAGGACGGACGGCTCTGTCACGAGGCGGAGAAGAGGTCCGAGGTCTCCCCCGACGGCAAGTAAAACCGGTGTACCGACGGTGAGCGCGACAAGGGCTATCGCCGCCGCGACACCCCGGACGATTCTCCCCGACATGGAAACTCCTTTCCTACCCTTTAACTGTGCGCCCCAGAAGGCCTGCCGTGCCGGTTGTCCACAGGTGATTTTCTGATCCGGAAACGGTGTGGCGGTGGCATCGCCGAGGCTGTCTTTGCGGTGAGCGGCAATGGGTTAGGTGGCCCAAGGCCCATGTGACAGCCTTCATCCGGCTTGAGTTTTGGCAATTGAAGTGGCCTAACGGGGTCTGTTTGGGATGTTCAACACCTGGATTTCGCCGATGTGGATGCTCCGGGCCCTGGCCACCTCGACGGTCACCCAACCCTGCACGGTCCCACCGGCGGCGGACCAGTGGGCCGACAGCGAAGACGTCGCCGTCACCACATAATCACCCCGATGGACATACCAATACGAACAAGCCGGCCGGCCGACCGCATGGTCACGGCTCCAGACCGTCGGTTGGCTGCCGGCGTCACGGCAGATTACTGGGTTGCCGCCGTCGCCGGGGTCGTAGACGATTTTGTCTAATCGGATGGTCATTTCCAGGGTTGTCCCGGCCACTGGCGCTGACAAGCTAAGTCCTTCGTCTGTGAATTCCGGGCCCGGGTCGACCGCCCAAAACCCAGTCCAATAAGCGACAATCCCCATCGGCGGATCAGAACTCCAAGGCCACACCCCGATCTCGGGAGCCTGGACCACGTCTTGGAGGACCGCCCAGGCCGCGGCCCCGTATTCCTCAGCGGTCGGTTCGGCCGGCGGCGCCGATGGCGCCCAAAACACTTCTTTAACATAGCCTTCGTAGGGCATGTAGCATTCCATGATCACCCCGTTGACATGGCCGCCGGTTTGGGCCCACCAAGTCGCTATGGGGTCGCGGGTTTCCCAGGGGTTGTCGGAAGCCATTTTGGCGTAACACTGGCGGGCCTGGTCAAAATAGCCGTCGTGCATTTGGCAGGGCATGATGTGGCCGCTGTAAACACA
>JAIRXC010000075.1 GCA_031268515.1 Propionibacteriaceae bacterium | reverse complement strand
TTGACGGCGGTAGGCGTAGCGGAGGTTGTCGGCGGCGGCCGGGTCGCAGGCGCCGGGGCCCGAAGCGGCCGAGCTCCAGGCGGCCGGGTCGGCTCCGACCGCCTGGAGCAGGTCGGCTCTCAACGCGGCAGCGTTGACACGGGCCGGTTCGGCTTCGAGGACAGCCAAGTCGCAGGGGCGGCGGGCCAGCCAACGGCCAAGGGCGGCCGAACCGCCGGCGACGGCGATGACACGGCGGGCGGCGGCGGGGTCGGCCAGGCGATGGGAAAGCCCAGGGTCGGCTTCGGCCAGCTGAGCGGCCGTTTCGAGGGCCAAGTCGGGGTCGGCCGCGGCGGCGCAAAGCGGCAGAACGGCAGCGGCCAGCCGTGGGCCGGCCGCTGCCATCTGCCCGAGGGCGGCCAAGCCACGCTCCGGGTCGAGGAAGCCGAGGCGAGCTAGTTCTGCCCTTGTCGCCGTCACGACGACCACCCTAACGAGCGCCTGAGGCCGGCGCGCCACCGTGGCAGACTTGGGGCCATGCCGGCACAACCCCACGAGGCGCCAAGGCCGAGCCACGCCGCCATCCTGGAAGCCCTAGAAGAAGGCCCCGCCCAGCCGGCAAGGCCAGGGCAAGAGGCGCCTGCGCCGGGCCAGACCGCCGCCCTGGAAGCCCCAGCCAAAACTTCGGTTCATCAGCCGAAGCCAAAGCAAGCTGAGCTGCGACCCATCAAGCCCGCCAGCGCCGCCGCCCGCCGGCAAGCCGACCTGGTCAAGGCGGTCGCCTCTGCCGCCGCCCGTCTGGGTTGTCCGCCGCCGTCGGCAAGCCCCGCCGCCCTGGCCCGGCTTCTGGCCGAATCAGCGGCCGCAGACGTGGCCGTGCCGGCCGCTGAGACGGCCTTGGCCGTCCGCCTCGGCGCCGCTGAGTTGTCTCGGCTCCGCCCAGGCCGCGGCGTCGAACTGCGGGTGCCGCCGTACGCCGCCGTCCAACTCGGCGCCGGCCCGGCGGCCGGCCCCGGCGGCGGGCCGCAGCACCGGCGGGGCATTCCCCCAGCCGTGGTCGAAACCGATCCCCAAACCTTCATCGCCTTGCTGTCTGGGCAATTGCCCTACGCCGCGGCCCGCGCCGCCGGCCGTTTGAGCGCCTCCGGCGCCCACGCCGACTTGAGCGGCGTCTTCCCGCTGCCGGCTTGAGGCCGTGGGCCGTCTGCCGCCGTAACGGCGGTGATGTTTCTAACCGCTATAGACGGGGATTGCAGCGCTGATTTTCAGGTTGGCCGTCAAAGATTTCAGCGGGCCGCCCGCTCCTTTTTCATGATAACCTTATACACTATTATGAACAAGCCGCCTTGAACCGCATTCGCAATAATGTAAGACAAGATTCCCCCGGCGATGCCATAGGTGTTCACAAACACCGCGCACAGGATCGCGACCAAGGCCAGGGAAAATATGAAAACAATCAATTGGGCGAACTGCCGGCGGATGATGACCAACACGTTGGAATATATGCTGGCGACCACGTTGAAGGAACCGCCCAGCATCACGCCTGTCAGCTCAAGGCGATACGGCGTCAAATCCACCCCGTAGATCAGCGTCAGGACTTGGACGCCGATCAGATAGACGCCCACGATGACGGCCGCGCTCAAAGCCAAGCACACGCGCAACATCCGCCCGGTCGATTTCGCGAACAGATCATATCGCCCATTTTTGCGCATCTCCGACAACGGCAAGACACTGGGCTGGATGATGAAGGTCACAAATAAGGAAAGCAGCGTCGCGGGCATGATGAGTATGCCGAAATACCCCTGATCGGCTTCGTGGTAGATGTCGATGAAATACCTCGGGATATTGATAATGCTTGTCGCGAAAAACGAAAACGCGAAGATGTAGGCGCATTTTTTCATCAACCGCAGGCTGTTCGCCAGGTGCGTTTTGACAGAGTCTGCCAGCATTGCGAGCCGCTCTGATTTCCTCACATTGACGCGATCAAACGCAAGCATGAACAAGACGTTGACGAGCACCAAACTCAAGCAGGCCAGCAGCAGGTTCTTCGTGACAGCGTCGATGACCACGAAGGACAGGAACCCCACGCCGCCCTTGCAAGTGAGCGATATGCCGACAATAAAGAGCCTGCCGTGCTTTTGGATGACACCGTAGAACGCATCCGCGATCGCCTCGGATATTCGGTAAAGAAGTAATGCGAGAATCAGACAGCTTTTATACGCGTCATAGTGGTTGGCTAAAATCACGGCCCCGGCCGCCACCAGCATGATCGCCGAGGTTAAAAACTTCAACGCCACATAGTTTTCGCTTGAAAATTCACCGCCGATGTCTGACACTTGATATATGCGGCCGCCGTAGAGGCCGATCGTGAAAAACACCAGCGCAAAGCCAAACCCGAATGAAAAGATGCCGGCCGCGTCCAACCCGTTGATCCGCGTGACGACGATGAGCAACAGCAGCGACAAGAACGAGTTGACGGCCGTTCCAACGCTGTTCCAGAAGTAATCTCTTTTCATATCATAAGCCGTGCCTGTGCCGACTGGGCGCCGGTCAGAGGACAGGCAGCAATTTCGCCAGTTCCAGGGGCGTGACCTGACGACGGTATTCTTCGAATTCGGCCCGCTTGTTCTTGAGGAAATAATCGAAAACGTGGTCGCCTAACGTCTCGGCCACCAACTCGGAACGCTCCATGACCGCCAGCGCCTCGTCCAAGTTGCGCGGCAATGGGGTGATGCCGAGAGCTGTCCGCTCGCGGTCGCTCAGGCTCCAGACATCGTCCTCGGCTCCCGGCGGCAGCTCGAGGTCGCGTTCGATGCCGTCGAGGCCGGCGGCCAAGACCACTGCGAAAGCCAGATAAGGATTGACGGCCGAGTCGAAGGAACGCAGTTCGACGCGCGCCGACGAGGGCTTGTTCGGTTTGTAGCTCGGCACTCGAATCAATGCAGAACGATTGTTTTGTCCCCAGCAGATGTAAGAGGGGGCCTCGCCGCCCGAAGCCAGCCGGACGTAAGAGTTGACCCACTGGTTCGTCACCGCGCTGACCTCGGCGGCGTGATCGAGCAAGCCGGCCACGAAGCGGCGGGCGGTGGCGGACAAACGATAATCGTCGGCGGCGTCAAAGAAGGCGTTGGCGTCGCCCTCAAACAACGACATGTGCGTATGCATGCCTGAGCCCGGCGTCGCGGCCAGGGGTTTCGGCATGAAAGAGGCGTGGATGCCAAGAGAGGCCGCCACCTCTTTGACAACCACCCTAAAGGTCATGATGTTGTCGGCAGTGGAAAGCGCGTCGGCGTAACGGAGGTCGATCTCGTGTTGGCCCGGGCCGCCCTCGTGGTGGGAAAACTCGACCGAGATGCCCATCTGCTCGAGCATGGAGATGGTCCGGCGGCGGAAATCCGAACCCTGGCCCAAGGTCGTGTGGTCGAAGTAGCCGCCGTTGTCGAGAGGGGTGGGCGGCAGGCCGGGCGTGAGCGGCGCGGCGAAGAGGTAGAACTCGATCTCGGGGTGGGTGTAGAAGGTGAAGCCGCGGTCGGCCGCCTTGCCCAAGGCCCGCTTTAGGACATACCTGGGATCGGCGTAGGAGGGCGAGCCATCGGGCAGCCGGATGTCGCAGAACATGCGCGCAGTCGGCTTGTCCTGGTCACGCCACGGCAATGTCTGGAAGGTGGCGGCGTCCGGGTGGGCCACCATGTCGGATTCGTAGACCCGGGCGAAACCCTCGACGCTCGAACCGTCGAAACCGATCCCCTCGTCGAAAGCGCCTTCGACCTCAGCCGGCGAGATGGCGACGGATTTCAGGAAGCCGAGCACATCAGTGAACCACAGCCGGACGAAGCGGATGTCGCGTTCCTCGATGGCGCGCAAGACATACTCGGTCTGCTTATCCATGGCGGCTAGTCTCGCCAGACGGTGTTTCGGCCGCGTTACAAAACCACCGTCGGCGGCAAACTCTGATGGTCCACTAGCATGGGCCCGTGAGTCCCATCCAGCCGTATCCCGTCTCCCCCCTCCGGTCCGTGCCAGCCTCGATCCCCCGCCCCCCCTACATCGGCCATCTAGGCCCCGAGACCTACACCGGCCCAGACGTCCAACCTCCTGACGTCATCGAGCGGATGCGGGAGGCCGGCCGGATCGCCGCCCAAGCCATCGCCGAGACGGCCCGCCACATCGCCCCCGGCGTCACAACAGATGAACTGGACGCCATCGCCCACGAGTTCATCTGCGACCACGGCGCCTACCCCAGCACCCTCGGCTATCGCGGTTTCCCAAAGTCGATCTGCGCTTCGGTCAACGAGGTCATCTGCCACGGCATCCCCGACGCCCGGCCGCTGGAAGACGGCGACCTTGTCAAGATCGACATCACCTGCTACAAAAACGGCGTCCACGGCGACAACTGCGCCAGTTTCGGCTGCGGGGACCTCGACCAAGCCTCGGCGGACCTCGCGGCCCGCACCCGCGAAGCCATGGACCGGGCCATAAAAGCCGTCAAACCCGGCCGCCAACTCAACGTCATCGGCCGGGTCATCGAAGCCTACGCGAACCGCTTCGGCTACGGCATCGTCCGGGACTACACCGGCCACGGCGTCCACACGGCCTTTCATTCGGGCCTGATCGTCCTCCACCACGACGAGCCAAGAGTCAAAACGGTCCTCGAGCCGGGCCTGACCATCACGATCGAGCCGATGCTGACCTTGGGCAGCCCCCGTTCGCATGTCTGGGAGGACGGCTGGACGGTCGTCACCGACGATTTGTCCCGTTGCGCCCAGTTCGAGCAGACAATTGTCGTGACAAACGACGGCGCGGAGATCCTAACCACCCCCTGACCGCAGCGGGCGAAGCCAAGCGCCAAGCTGCCGCACCACAGCAAATCTTGGCGGCCGGCCCGCCTGGCAGGACGCGACAGCCGCGCCTTGCAGGGGACGTCGCCTGCCAACGGCAAGTGCCGCCTGCTGAAGGAAGCGGAACGCCGATCGGCCGGATCCCGCTGCGCAGATGAGCTAGCCGCCGTCGCTCCAAGGCAGCGCCGGCTGTGCCAGCGAGGCCGAAGCCTTAACCTTCTCCTCAGCCGAGGGCAGCCAGCTCTTCGGCCGTCAAAACCAAGTCGGCGGCTTGGGCCGAATCGATGATCGAGGCTGGCTTCGAGGCGCCGGGAATGGGGATGACGGTCGAGCCCTTGGCCAGCTCCCAGGCCAGGGCGACCTGCTGGGGCGAGACGCCGTGGGCGGCGGCCACGGCGTGGAAGGGCGCGAAGTCATCACCGAGCGACTTGGCCGATCGGATGCCGCCCAGGGGGCTCCAGGGCATGAAGGCGATGCCGCGGCGCTGGCATTCTTCCAAGGTGTCCTCGGTTTGACGGTAAGCCGGCGAATACTGGTTTTGGACCGCCGCCAGCTTGCCGTCCAGCAATTCGTCCGCCAGCTTGATCTGTTCGACACTGGCGTTCGAGACGCCGGCCCGGACGATGACGCCCTCGGCCAGCAGCTCGACCAAGGCGCCGACCGACTCCGCGTAGGGGACGGCCGGGTCAGGCCGGTGGAAGTAATAAAGGCCGATGGCTTCGACGCCGAGGTCGAGAGCCGATTGCTTGGCGGCCTGCTTCAGGTAGGCCGGGTCGCCGTTGCGCGTCCAAGTCCCGTCGCCGGGGCGCAGGTGGCCGCCCTTGGTCGCGACGAGGACCTCGCTGGCGTCCCCGCCCCAGCCGCTCAGGGCTTCGGCGATGAGCCGCTCGTTGTGGCCGACCTCGCCGGCTAGCAAGTGGTAGGAGTTGGCGGTGTCGATGTGCCGGACGCCGGCTTCGAGGGCGGCATGGATTGTGGCGATGGCCTGATCCCGCTCTGGGCGGCCCTCGATCGACATGGGCATGCCGCCGAGCCCGATGGCGGAAACGGTGAAATCAGCGATGGCGCGTTGCTGCATGGACAGTCCTTTCCAGAGGTACGGCAACAAAACGGCGGAGGCGGAGCCGGCGGCGATGCCGTTGGGAACGCTCCCAGCGACCAGTCTAGCCTCCGCAGCTCAACGTTTAGACTTGACACCTGGCCATACGCGAATAGCGAACCAGAGGATCAGCCCAACTGCCACTGGAGTAAGAATAACAGCCAACATGGTATTTCACCTTATCTTAGATCCAACCCCTCCAACCAGGTTACTAGCATCGGCAGAAAGACGTCCATGGATCAACGAGGCTCTCGGCGACGCGCTCGCGAGACATTCTTGCTGTCCATCCGTCTGCTACGACATCTGGGCAAGGTTGAAACCGCTAGCACCCCAGTCTTGAGCGGGCCGGTCACAATGATTTGACGCTGCAGCGCCTCCCCCTCTGACGACGGCGCCTGGGCCAGACACCAGACCAGCAAAGGACTGGACCAATGCGATCTTCAATGATCCGTGCTTGAAGAACAGAACGAAAACCAGGCCGATTCAAAGATCGATATGGCCGTGAAGCGGCAAGTGGCTTACGCACGGCGAACACTAGCCAGGTAACGCACACCCCTGATCTTTCCCAGGCCTACGCTGCGGAATCCACATTTGGGTACGGCGTCACTCTGAACAATGAAGATACTTAGGCTTCAACAGAGCGCGGTTAACCGAGCTGCGGCCGACAGCGAGCACAAGCGCGATCCGCTCATATTCGGTGTTCAGTTAAGGGTTCAACAACACGCGAGCGCAGGGCCGTGTCGGCGGCCGCCGGCGATGACACCGGAGACCGGCCGGTGGTGCGGCGCGCCAACCGGCTTCCGGTTGCCTCAGGCCAAGCCCTTGCGGGCCCGGCTGGCTTGCTCTTGGACCCGGAAAAGGCCGAAGCGGGGCAGGAACTTGTCCCAGTCGATGGCATGGGCGTCGATCTCCGGGCCGTCGATGCAGGCGTGCCGGCGGACCAACTTGCCATTTTCCAGGACCGGCACCATGCAGGCCCCGCACATGCCGGTGGCGTCGACCATGATCGAGTTGAGGCTCGCCACCGTCGGGACGCCGTAGCCCGCCGTCAGATCTGAGACCGCCCGCATCATCATGGGCGGACCGATGGCGATGACCTCCGAGATCGGCCTGCCAGCCGTCAACATCGCCTCCAGAGGAGTCGTGACGAAGCCTTGGACGCCGGCCGAACCGTCGTTCGTCGCGTAGAGGATCTCAAGCTGGTCGCCGTAGCGCTGCTTGAGCCGGCCGACCCGTTCGTCCTCCGCCGTCCAGAACATCAGATCCTTGTTGCGGAAACCTGCCACCAAGACGCACTGGTTGCCGAGGCGGAGGTGCTCGCGCAGGATCGGGTAGACCGGCGGCAAGCCGAGCCCGCCGGCGACAAAGACGACAGCGTCATCGTGGCGGGCCAAGGCCGAAGGACGGCCGAGAGGGCCGGCCACACCGGCGAAAGCCTCCCCCGCCGTCATCGCGTTG
>JAIRXC010000033.1 GCA_031268515.1 Propionibacteriaceae bacterium | reverse complement strand
CCATTGGCAGTCCCCATCGCTGCGGACACAAGGAAAGGCCGGTCGGGAACATCGTGGACCTTCGCGGCGTTGTCCCCCTCGAAGAAGACGAGGAGGAAATGCTTGCCCTTAGACCCGATGCGAGGGCGGCGCACACCATGACTGACCATAACCAAACGATGAGCAAGAAAACCACATCACCTGGCTGCCCAACCCCTTCCGGCCATACGCTGGCCCCCCGCTCGCAGGGCGCGGCCGGAAAGGCCGAAGAGGCCGCCCCGAAGAGGACCGTGGCGGCTGCCAAGACTCCGCGCCCCGATCCGGACGCGTCCGGGCGGCGGTTGTCCGAACAAACCGACGCCTTGGCCGGACGTCAAAAAATCCGCTTCCGGTGCGAGCGCGGCCATGAGTTCACGCTGATCTTCGCCGAGGACGCCGACTTGCCGACCCAGTGGGATTGCCCCCGCTGCGGCCAGGCCGCCAACCGAGCCGATGGCACGCCGCCCGCGACGAGGCCGTCCAAGCCGCCCCTCAGCCACTGGGACCGGCTGCTCCAACGCCGCAGCCTGTCCGAGTTGGAAACTTTGCTGGCCGAACGCATCCGCGAAATGAGGTCCGAGAGCCAGCAGTCCGCAGCCTCGGCTTGAACCCAGAGCGGACTGCGCTCTGGACCCGAGGCGCCCCAGCGCAACGCAGAACGCCTCTAGGCCGCCTGCGGCCTAACTGAGAGCCGCCAGAGCCGAATCGTGGGGCCTTTTCCGCCCAGACGGGGGAAACGGAGCAGATCCGCGCATAGGCCGTTCGCGGCGCTTTTCCCCGCCCAAACGGAGAAAACTGGAATCGGCTGACGGCCAGTGGTTCGAGACTGGCGTTTCCCCCGCCCAGATGGGAAAGCGCCAAGACCGCCGACGAGGCGAGCGCCAGCCACGCGTTTCCCCGCTCAGATAAGGGGGAAGCGTCAGGCGCCACAATGGGATGAGCCAACCGCCGCCCGGGCGAGACGGCGCCTTGCGAAGGAGTCCCATGACCGAACCTACGGCCCCCTGGGGGCGTGTCCTCGTCATCATCCCGACCTACAACGAGTCGGAGAACATCGGACCCATCGTCGAGAGGTTGCGAGCCGCCGTGCCGGACGCCGACCTGCTCATCGCGGACGACAACTCACCGGACGGGACGGGGGCTTTAGCCGACGCTTTGGCCGACGCGGACTCGCACATCCATGTCATGCACCGCTTGGGCAAAGAGGGGCTCGGGGCCGCGTATGTCGCTGGTTTTCGCTGGGGTCTCAGCCGAGACTACGACATCTTGGTCGAGATGGACGCCGACGGCTCCCACCAGCCCGAACAACTGCCCCGGCTCCTTGAGGCGCTACGTGGCGCCGACATGGTCAAAGGCTCGCGCTACGTGCCGGGCGGCTCCGTCGTCAACTGGCCCAAGTCACGTGAGCTGTTGTCGCGCGGCGGCAGCTTGTGGACCCGGCTCATGCTCGGTTTGCCGTTCCGGGACATAACAGGGGGGTTCAACGCCTTCCGCGCCGCCGCGCTGCGGCTGATCCTGCCTCGCCTTAGCTCCGTCGGCTACAACTTCCAGGTCGATCTGACCTGGCAGGCCGTCCAGCAGGGTCTGACCGTGGTGGAAACCCCGATCGACTTCGCCGAGCGGGAGCGGGGGCAGTCGAAGATGAGCGGCCGCATCGTCGTCGAGGCGCTGTTCAAAACAACGGCTTGGGGTCTGGGCCGCCGGTTCAGCCAGGCTCGCCGGCTCCTCGGCCGCCGTCCCCTAGAGCAAAGCTGACCGCGCGTCAGCGCGGCGCCGCCGCCTGCTGCCCGCCGTTGCCTTGGGGCAAGGCCGGCCGTTCCTCGGCCCCTCTGGCTGTCGCGCCGCTGCGGCGCCGCCAGGCCAGCGCAGCGCAGGCCAGGACGGGAAGGAAGACGAGGGCGGCCTCGATCTGGCGCCGGTAGGCCACCGCCGGCGTCACCGCGGAGCGCAGCGGGATGACGAAGGAAGCCGAGGCTGAACGCTCCGGCTCAGCTTGCCAAACGTGGCGGCCATGGGCGTCAATGACTCCAGCCAATGAGTTGGTGGTCGCGACGACGATGTCGCGCCGCGTTTCCATAGCCCTGATCTGGGTGATGGCGTCTTGCTGGGCCATCTGGCCTGTCCCAGTCAAAGCTGAGTTGTTGGTTTGAACAACGATAATATTGCTGCCGGCTTCGGCGGCGTCGCCTAGCACGGCCTGGCCGACCGTGTCGTCGTAGCCGACTTCAAAGCAAATGAGCGTTCCGATACGAAGGCTCCGGCCATCCGCCAATTGGCCTTCGACAACGCCAGCCGCCGTCCCCGGCACAGTTTGACGGCCGATCAACTTGAGCTCGGGGATGCGGGGGAGGAAAAAACCGCGGGCCGGTATCCACTCCCCGAAGGGCACGATGTTTTTCTTGTCGTAGCTGTCCGTGATGCCGTCTTCGACGGACCACCAGGCCGCGCTGGTCCGTCGTTCGTCCTCACCCGGGCCATACGTCAAAGTGCCGATGAGGAGGGGGACGCCGGCCAAGTCCGCCGCGGCCTTGATGAGCCGGGCCGTCTTCTCATCGTGCTCGGGGTCGGTGTCGGTCGAACTTTCCGGCCACAAGATGAAATCGGGCGCCGCCGTCTGGCCCGTCTTCGCCTTCGCCGCCAACGCGATCGTCTCAGCCAAAGAGTTGTTGACGGTCGTGCGGACGGGGCCGAGGGCGGCCAGACCAGTCGATGGCACGTTGCCTTGGATGACGCCGACTGTGACGGTTTCCGGATCGGGCGGCGGGTCGTAGCAACTGCCCGCCCAGCCGCCCAACCCGACCAGGACGAAGCCGGTCCCGGCCCAGGCCAACCGCTTGGCTGGCGCTGGCGCCAGCCGGGCCGTCTCTGTCCAACCGCGGCGGCGGGCAGAGGCGGCGCCCGCTTTGGCCGGCGCGGCCAGCGCGCTTGGGCCGGCGGGCTCTCGACCTGTGAGCCGGGTTTTCCCCTCGCCGCCGGCGCGAGGCGCCACCTCCTCCTCAACCGGCGCGAGGCCTTCTTGGAGTTCCCGGGTTTCCCCCTCGCCGCCTACGCGAGGCGCCACGACGGCGCGCAGCCGTGGCGCCAGGTTTGCCAGACGGCGGAAGGGAAGCAGCCGCATGGCCCAGGCGACAGACAAGCTGGTCGCGGCGATGAGGAAGGACACCCCCGAAGTGCCAAGCAGAGGGAACCAGCCGTCGATGGGGGTCGAGGCGGCGGCGAAGCCGAGCCGGCCCCAGGGAAAGCCGCCGAGAGGCCAGCGGCTGGCCGCGAACTCGACGGCTGTCCAGGCCGCGGCCCCTGTCAAGGGCCAAACGGGCCAGCGGCCGGCCAGAGCCAAAGCGGCGCCGAGGAGGGCGGTCCAGCAGGCCATGAGGAGGACGAGGCCGACGGTCGGCCAGACGCCGACGACGGCCAGCCAGCGGATGAGGACGCCGTAGTAGCCGACGCCGAAGGCGTAGCCGAGGAGGAGCCCCCGCCGGAGGCGGCAGCCGGCGGCAAGCCAGCCGAAGACAGCCAAGCCGACCGGCATGAGGGGCTGCCAGGCAGTCGGGGGGAAGGCGAGGCCGGCGCCCGTCCCGGCCGCCGCGGCGGCGAGGACAGGCAGGAGGGCCAGACGGCGGACGGCCGGTGTCATGACGCACGATCATACGTGCGCCTCGCCACCACCAGGGCCGGCCTGGCGCCGACGCGCCCCGCCCGGCCGCTTTCTTAAGAGCCGCCCCCGTCAGCCGGCCGCAGCCAGGGCCAAGGCGGCCTCGGGGCCCTCGGCTAGGAGGACGGCGAAACCAGCCGCGTCGAGGATCGGCAGGCCCAAAGCGACGGCCTTGGCCTGTTTCGAACCAGGATTGTCACCGACGACGACGAAATCGGTTTTCTTCGAGACGGCGCCTGCAGCCTTGCCGCCGTGGGCGGCGATGGCCTGGGCGGCGCTGTCGCGGGTGTAGCCGGGCAGGCTCCCCGTCACGACGACGCTAAGGCCGGCCAGCGTCGCCGGGACCGCCGCGGCCGCCGGCGCCGCCGCAGTCAGCGGGCCCGCCATCGCTCCAGCCGCCTTCCAGCGTTCCAGGATTTCCCGATGCCAGTCCACGGCGAACCATTCGACAACCGCTTCGGCCACGGTCGGTCCGACGCCGTCGATCTGGGCCAATGTTTCGGCCGAGGCCGCCGCGAGGGAGTCGATGTCGCCGACAGCCGCCGCCACTTGGGGCGCCAGCCCTTTGCCAAGGCGCCGGATCGACAAGGCGACGAGGTAGCGGTCGAAGGGCCGCTGTTTGGCGGCTTCCAGCTGCTCGAGCAGCTTGGCCCCGACGGCCGACAAGGAGCCGTCGAGGTTGCGGAACAGGCCGCAGCGCAGCAGGCGCTCGGCGTCGAGGCTGAACAGGTCGGCCTCGTTGACGATGACCCCGTCGGCCACGAGGGCGTCGGCCGCTTTCTCACCTAGGCCCTCGATGTCGAGGGCGGCGCGGGAGGCGACGTGGATGAGCCGCTCCCGCACTTGGGCTGGGCAGCCGCGGGCGTTGGGGCAACGCAGATCGGCGTCGCCGGCCCGCTCTGGAGCCAAGACGGCGCCGCAGGCCGGGCAAGCCGTCGGCATCGTGAACTCTCGCTCCTGACCGTCGCGCTCTTCGGCCAACGGGCCCAAGATCTCGGGGATGACATCGCCGGCCTTGCGCAAGATGACCGTGTCCCCGATCAGGACTCCTTTCCGTTTGACTTCCCCGGCGTTGTGAAGCGTCGCGTGTTCGACGGTCGAGCCGGCCACGGCGACCGGGACCCTGAC
>JAIRXC010000024.1 GCA_031268515.1 Propionibacteriaceae bacterium | reverse complement strand
CGGGCCCGCTTCGGCGGGGCTCATCCGATCGGCTCGCCGTTTACGCCTGCGCAAACACAGGCAAACGGATGGCCGTTTGCTGGCCGAGGGGCCGCAGGCGATCCGGGAGGCCCTCCGGGCCAGCTGCGTCGAGCAGCTCCTGGCCACTGCCGCCGCCGCCCGTCGTCACCGTCAATTGGTCGCCCAGGGCTGGTGGGAGACGGATGAACGGACCTTGGCCGACCTAGCTGACACGGTCTGCCCGTCTGGGCTCTTGGCTCTTTGCCGCTGGGCGCCAGCTCGGCTCTGTGACATCCTCGGGCCGGCCGTTCCGTCGCCTCGCCTGGTCTTGGTTGGGGCGGCGATGCGGGATCCTGGCAACGCCGGCACAGTCATCCGCTGCGCTGACGCTTTCGGGGCCGACGCGGTCATCTTGGCTGGTGATTCGGTCGACCCGGCTAATTCCAAGGCCGTCCGGGCCAGCGCCGGCTCGCTTTTCCACTTGCCTGTGGTCAGCCCGGCCAGCTTGTCTGAGGCCGCAACCCAACTGCGGGCCGCCGGGCTGCTTGTCTTGGCCGCCGACGGGGCGGGGTCCGCGGACTTGGCCGATTTGGCCGCCAGCGGCGCTTTGGCGCGCCCGCTGGCCTGGCTCATGGGCAATGAAGCTTGGGGACTGCCGGGCGCGGAACGCGACTACGCCGACCAGGTTGTCCGGATACCCATGTGGGGCCAGGCGGAGAGCCTCAACTTGGCCGCCGCGGCCGCAGTCTGCCTCTACGCCAGCGCGGCCGCCCAACGCCGGCAGCCGTCTAGACTGACCGAGCCATTGTGAAAGGAGTCATCGTGCCCGCCCCGGATTCACAGCTTGAGCCGCCGGCCCAGTCTTTCGAGGCCGCCGCCTTGGAGCACCTGACCGCAGCGGCCGTCCAGGCTGTCGCCGCCGCCGCGACGGCCGCCGACCTCAAAGCCGCCCGCGCCGCCCACCTCGGGGAGCGATCCCCCTTGGGGCTGGCGGGGCGCGCCATCGGCGGGCTTGACCCGGCCGAACGGAAAACGGCTGGACTCCGGCTGGGAGCCGCCCGCGGTTTGGTCGCCGACGCGTTGGCTGCCCGCGAAGCGGAGCTTTCCGCTGCCGAGCTGGCCGCCCGCTTGGCCGCTGAGCGGGTTGACGTCAGTTTGCCCGCCGACCTCGGCCCGGTCGGCGCGCCCCATCCCATCACCGCCCTCATGGAAGACCTCGGGGATGTTTTCGCAGCCATGGGCTGGGAGATCGCCGAAGGCCCTGAGGTCGAGGCCGAGTGGATGAACTTCGACGCCCTCAACATCGGCCCCCACCACCCTGCCCGCGCTGCTTCCGACACCTTGTTCGTCGCCCCGGCCGAGAGCCGGCTTGTCTTGCGAACTCACACGTCGCCCGTCCAGGTCCGCTCGCTCCTCAGCCGTCCTCTGCCTGTTTACATCGTCTGCCCCGGCAAGGTTTACCGCGCCGACGAATTCGACGCCACCCATGTCCCGGCCTTTCACCAGATCGAGGGTTTGGCTGTCGACGAGGGCCTTGCTTTGGGCCATCTCAAGGGCACGCTCGACCACCTGGCCGCCGTCATGTTCGACGGGGTCCGCACGCGCATCCGCCCCTCGTATTTCCCTTTCACCGAGCCTTCGGCCGAGATCGACCTGGAGTGCTTCGTCTGCCACGGGGCTTCGGCTGACGACCCCAGCCGCCCTTGCCGGACGTGTTCGAGCGAGGGTTGGATCGAGTGGGGCGGCTGCGGGGTCGTCAACCCGCGGGTCTTGGCGGCCTGCGGGATCGACCCCGAGCGCTACTCAGGTTTTGCGTTTGGCATGGGCGTCGAGCGGACGTTGATGTTCCGCAACGGCGCCGCCGACATGCGGGACATGGTCGAAGGGGACATCCGCTTCAGCCGGGCGCTGGCGGGGGTGGCGCGGTGAGGCAGGGCAAGCCGGGGGAACAAACGCAAACTGGCCGCTGGATTGGCGGCGGCAGGCGAGGAGGCACGTCGTGCGGGCGCCGTTGAGTTGGATCCGGGAATACGCCCGGCTGGACGCGGGCGTGGACTCGCGGCAGGTCTACGAAGCGCTGGTCCGGGCCGGCCTTGAGGTCGAAAACGTCGAAAAGGTCAGGCCGGCCGCGGCCGGGCCGATTGTCGTCGGCCGGGTCCTAAGCTGCGTCTGTGAGCCGCAGAAGAACGGCAAGACCATCGCCTGGTGCCGAGTCGATTGCGGCTCCGAGCACAATGCTTCGGTTTCTTCGCCGGCCGGGGCGGGCGAGCCGGCGTCCCGCGGCATCGTCTGCGGGGCTCCCAACGTGGCGGCAGGCCAACTTGTCGTCGTCGCTTTGCCGGGGGCCGAACTGCCGGGCGGTTTCCAGATCGCAGCCCGCAAGACCTACGGCCACATTTCCGACGGCATGATCTGCGCCGAGGACGAACTGGGCTTGGGCGACGGCCACGCCGGCATCTTGACGCTGCCCGCGGCTGACGACGCTGGCCGGCCCCTTGTGCCGGGGGAACCGGCTTTGCCGCTTCTTTGCCAGTCAGACGACGTTTTTGACATCGCCGTCACCCCCGACATGGGATATTGCCTGTCGATCCGCGGCGTCGCCCGCGAGGCGGCTCAGGCTTTCAAGGCTCCGTTCCGCGATCCGGCGGCTCGCCCGGCTTCGGCTCCGGTCCTGCCCGCCGGACTGCCCGTGCGCCTGGAAACCGCCGGCTGTCCCCTGTTTGCCGCCGTCACGGTCGAAGGCTTCGATCCGGCCCAGCCGAGCCCGCGCTGGTTGGCCGGGCGGCTCCAGTTGGCGGGGATGCGGTCGATCTCGCTCGCCGTCGACGTCACCAACTACGTCATGCTTGAGATCGGCCAACCGATCCACGGCTACGACGCGGACCGCCTGGAAGGCGGGATCGCAGTCCGCCAGGCTGAGGCGGGCGAACAGCTTGTGACTCTCGACGGGACACGTCGCAGCCTTGACCCCTCCGACCTCGTCATCGCCGATGGTTCCGGTGTCATCGGATTGGCCGGCGTCATGGGCGGCGAGGCGACAGAGCTGGGGCCGACGACGACTCGCATTGTCATCGAAGCCGCTTTCTTCGACCCCGTCGCCATCGGGGCGACGGCCAAACGCCACAAATTGCCGAGCGAGGCGTCAAGGCGCTTCGAACGGGGTGTCGACCCGGCTGCCGCCGCCAGCGCGGCCCATCGTGTCGCCGCCCTCTTGACGGAGTTGGGCGGCGGCCGTGTCACGGCCGAAACGACAGCGGGCGCGATTCCCGCCGCGCCGGTCCAGACCATCGCCGCCGATCTGCCGGGCCGTGTCCTCGGCCATCTCGTCAGCCAGGCGGAGGTCGAGGCGATCCTGCGGGCCTCTGGGGTGCAGGTGGCCGCTGACGGGCCCCGCCTGACGCTGACGCCGCCGACTTGGCGGCCTGATTTGCGCGACCCTTACGATTTCGCCGAAGAGGTTGGCCGCAAGATCGGGTTTGACATCATCGAGCCGGTCGTGCCGAAGGCCCCGCCCGGCCGGGGCCGGACTCACGCGCAGCGGTTGCGCCAAAGCCTTGTCACCGCCTTGCCCGCAGCGGGCTGGACGGAGGTTGTCTCCTTCCCCTTCGCCTCGGCCGCCGACCTCGACAAGCTGGGCGTCGGAGACGACGACGAACGGCGTTCACTCGTCCTGCTTGCAAACCCCTTGGCCGACACGAGTCCCGCCCTCCGCACGACCTTGCTGCCGGGTTTGTTCGCCGCCGTCGCCCGCAACCGTTCGCGCGGCCTTGATGACGTGGCGCTCTACGAGCAGGGCCTCGTCTTTTTCGGCCCGGCGGGCCAGGCTCCGGCCCTGTCCGTGCTTCAGCGTCCCGCGGCCGGCGAACTGGCCGCCCTTGAAGCCGCTTTGCCACGTCAACCGCGTCACCTCGCGTGTGTCGCAGTTGGCCAGTGGCGGCCGGCCGGCTGGGCCGGGCCGGGCGAGGCGGCCGGCTGGCGCCACGCCGTCGCCTTCGCCGAGGCAACCGCCCGTTTGGCCGGCCTCGCCGTGGAGCGCCAAGCGGTTGACCAGCCGCCTTGGCACCCGGGCCGCTGCGCCGCCTTGACGGTCGCCGGCCAGATCATCGGCCACGCGGGTGAATTGCACTCAGCTGTCGCCCAGGCTTATGGCCTGCCTGATCGGGTGGCCGCCGCCGAACTCGACCTGGACGCCCTCCTGGCTTTGGCTCCCGGCCCCGGCCGGCTGCCGCCGTTGTCGGCTTTTCCGGTCGCCAAGGAAGACATCGCTTTGATCGTGGACGAGGCGACGCCGCAAGCCGCCGTCGCGGCGGCTTTGCGCGAGGGCGCCGGCGACCTGCTGGAGTCGCTGGCTCTTTTCGACGTCTACCGCGGCGCCCCGGTTCCGGCCGGCCGCAAGTCCTTGGCTTTCGCGTTGCGTTTCCGGGCTCCGGGCCGGACGCTGACAGAAGCCGAGGCGGCGGCGGCCCGCGACGCGGCCACCGCCGTGGCGGTCAGCCGTTTCGGCGCGGTCGCCCGGATAGCTTGACGGCGGCGGCCTTTGCGGCGCCGGCTGGTTTGGGCCGGACACTGCGGCATGATTAGGCCCGTGAAACTGAAAGTGGCCGTGGCTGGCTGCACCGGCTACGCCGGCGGCGAGGTCCTCCGGCTTTTGTCTGGCCGCCAGGATATTGAGATCGGGGCTGTGACCGCCCATTCGAGTGCCGGCGGCCGGCTGGGGGAGCGTCTTCCTCACTTGCCGGGCCTGGCCAGCCGCGTCATCGAGGACACCCGCCCTGACATCTTGGCTGACCACGATGTCGTCATCTTGGCTCTGCCGCACGGCGCCTCGGCTGAATTGGCGGCCGCGTTGGGCGATGTCGCCCTCATCCTCGACTGCGGGGCTGATTTCCGTCTCCGCTCGGCCCGAGACTGGGAGCGCTACTACGGCTCCGGACACCCGGGGACCTGGCCTTATGGCTTGCCCGAGTTGCCTGGCCAGCGCGCCGTCCTCGCGGCCGCCCGCCGGATAGCGGTGCCCGGTTGTTATCCGACCGCTTCGACCCTCGCTCTCGCCCCGGCTGTCGCCAGCGGCCTTAGCGACGGCCGGGACATCGTCATCGTCGCCGCCTCCGGCGCCTCGGGAGCCGGCAAGACCTTGAAGCCCCATCTTTTGGGGGCCGAGCTCATGGGCTCGGCTTCCGCCTACGGCGTCGGCGGAGTCCATCGCCACGTCCCGGAGATCATTCAAAACCTCCGTTTCCTCGGCGCCGAGGAGCCGACCGTCAGCTTCACTCCCGTCCTGGTTCCGATGCCCCGCGGCATCCTCGCGACTTGCACGGCGCCCGTCGCCCCCGGTCTGACCACCGAACTGGCCTACGACGTCTACGCCGAGTTTTACGCCGACGAGCCTTTCGTCACCGTCTTGCCGCCGGGGGTCTGGCCGCAAAGCGCCTCGGTCATCGGCTCCAACGCCGTCTGCCTCCAAGTCGCCGTGGACCAGGCCGCGGGCCGCCTCGTCGCGGTCGCCGCTCTCGACAACCTGGTGAAGGGCACGGCCGGCGGCGCCATGCAATGCCTCAACCTCGCCCTCGGCCTCGATGAGACGACAGGTCTGACCGTCTGCGGGGTCGCCCCGTGACCGTCCCTGTCTTGACCCGGGTTGGAGCGCAGGGCTTTGGCTTTTTGCGGGGCGCCTCGTGACTGGCCTCGTCTCGTCTCGGCTTGGATCGCTGGGCTTTGGCTTTGGCCCGCCGGTTTCGGCCAACTGGCGCCGGCGGCGCGCCCGCTTGTTTTTCCCGTCTGTTCCGCCGTTCCCCGCCCGCCGCCTCGGCCGTTCCCCGGCCGCGCCTGATCCTGGAGCCAGCGCATGACAATTGATCTTGACCGCGGCGTCACCGCCCCGGCGGGTTTCGCCGCCGCCGGCGTGGCCGCCGGACTGAAAACCACTGGCGCGCCCGATGTCGCCCTCGTCGTCAACCGCGGCCCCCGCTTCGACACGGCCGGCGTTTTCACATCGAACCGGTTTTTCGCCGCTCCGGTCGGCTGGTCCCGCCAGGCCGTCGAGGATGGCCGTCTCGTCGCCGTCGTCCTCAACTCCGGTGGCGCCAACGCCTGCACGGGCGCGCCGGGGCGAGAGGATGCTGCCCGGACCGCTTACTGGGCGGCGGAACTGCTCGGCTGCCCTGCCAAGGATGTCGCCGTCTGCTCGACCGGCCTGATCGGCCAGCGCTTGCCCATGGCCAAGCTCGAAGCGGGCCTGCGATCCGCCCACGCTGCCCTCAGCCCCGACGGCGGCCGGGCTGCCGCGACTGCCATCATGACGACGGACACCCGCGCCAAGGAAGCCGCCTGGGCCGATCCGGCCGGCTGGACCGTCGGCGGCATGGCCAAAGGGGCCGGCATGTTGGCTCCCGGCCTCGCCACGATGCTGGTCGTCCTCACGACCGACGCGGTTGTCGAGTCGGCCGATCTCAGCGCCGCGCTCTGGTCCGCCACGGATGTCAGCTTCAACCGGGCGGATTCGGACGGCTGCATGTCCACAAATGATTCTGTCCTCTTCCTGGCTTCTGGTGCCTCTGGCCTTTCTCCCGACCCGGGTGATTTCGCCGCGGCTCTCACCGCAGTCTGCGTCTGCCTGGCCCAGCAACTCATCGCCGACGCTGAGGGGGCCGAGCACGAGATCGCTGTCAAGGTCAGTCAGGCCGCCAGCGAGGAAGACGCCGTCGAGGTGGCCCGGGCGGTCGCCCGGTC
The DNA here is from genome assembly GCA_031268515.1 of Propionibacteriaceae bacterium. Taxonomy (GTDB): domain Bacteria; phylum Actinomycetota; class Actinomycetes; order Propionibacteriales; family Propionibacteriaceae; genus WQYJ01. Next base: position 5,300 of record JAIRXC010000024.1, on the reverse strand, counting down.
CAACCTTTTCAAGTGCGCCGTCGCTGGCCGCGACCCTAATTGGGGCCGTGTTTTGGCCGCCGTCGGCACCACTCAGGCCGCCTTCGACCCGGACCGCCTCGATGTCGCCTTCAACGGCGTCCTTGTTTTCGCCGCTGGCGCTCCCGGCGCCGACCGGGCGGATGTCGATTTGACGGGCCGGCAGGTCGACGTCGGCATCTGCCTCCACGCCGGCGGCCACGAGGCGGTCGTGTGGACGAACGACCTCACCCACGGCTACGTCTCTGAGAACGCGGACTACTCATCATGAACGCCCCAACGCCCTCCCATATCCAGGCCCTCGTCGACGCTTTGCCCTGGGTCGAGCGCTACAGCGGCCAGACCATCGTCGTGAAATACGGCGGCAACGCCATGATCGACAACACTCTCAAACGCGCCTTCGCCGATGACATGGTGTTTTTGCGCCGCTGCGGCATCAAGGTCGTCGTCGTCCACGGCGGCGGGCCCCAGATTTCCGACATGATGCGCCGCCTCGGGGTTGACTTCGAGTTCCGGGCCGGCCGCCGGGTCACGACGGAAGAGTCGATTGACATCGTCCGCATGGTCCTTGTCGGCCAAGTCGGCCGCGAACTGGTCAACCTCGTCAATTCCCACGGGCCGCTCGCCGTTGGCATGTCCGGCGAAGACGCTGGTCTGTTCGTGGCCCGTCCCGCCACCGTCCGAGTCGACGGCGAGGATGTCGATCTGGGGCTCGTCGGCGAGGTGGCGGAGGTCCGCCCCGCCGCCATTTACGACCTCATCGAGGCGGGCCGCGTCCCCATCGTGGCGGGTATCGGCGCGGACCCGGCCGGCGTCATATACAACATAAACGCCGACAGCGCCGCCAGCGCCCTCGCCCAAAGGCTCAAAGCTGACCGTCTCGTCGTGTTGACAGACGTCGAGGGCCTGTTCCTCGACTGGCCCGCTTCGACCGCCATTGTCCCAAAGATCAGCGCCGCTGAATTGGACGTTGTCATCCCGACCTTGACTGCTGGGATGCGGCCCAAGATGGAAGCCTGCCTGGACGCTGTCCGGGGCGGCGTCCACCGGGCCACGGTGACCGACGGCCGCGTCCCCCACGCCGTTTTGCAAGAACTCTTCACGAACAGCGGCCTCGGCACTATGGTGACGCCATGACGCGCTTCGACAACGACAGGGAAGAGCCGGCCGCGCCGGCGAAGGCTTCAGCCGCCCAGTCCGACGCTTCGTCGCCTCCTACGCCGACAGCCGCCTCGGCCGAGCGCGCCGGCGCCTCATCGGCCCCTACGGCCGTCCCGGCTTTGGCGGCCGGCTCCCAAGTTTCCTGGACGGACCGTCATAGCCGCGTGCTCATGAACGCTTTCGGCCCGCCCGCCCGCGCCTTCGTCTCTGGCGACGGCTGCCGCCTGACCGACGACAGCGGCCGCCGCTACCTCGACCTCCTTGCGGGCATCGCCGTCGTGGCCCTCGGCCACGCCTGTCCGGCTGTCACGGCGGCTCTGGCCGACCAGGCGCGCACGCTTGGCCACGTTTCCAACTTTTTCGCCACGCCGCCCCAGATCGAACTGGCCGAGCGTCTGGCCGGCTTGCTGCCTGTCCCGGCCAAAGTTTTTTTCACGAATTCCGGGACTGAGGCCAACGAGGCCGCCTTAAAGCTGACCCGTTTGACCGGCCGCCATCGGGTTGTCGCCGCCGAAGGTTCCTTCCACGGCCGCACTTTTGGGGCCCTCTCTTTGACTTGGACCGAGAAATACCGCGCCCCCTTTGAACCTCTGCCCGGCGAGGTCGTCTTCGTCCCCTACGGCGATGTTGAGGCCTTGGCCGCCGTCATGGATGAGACGGTCGCCGCCATTGTCCTCGAACCCATCCAGGGGGAAAACGGCGTCGTCGTCCCGCCGGCTGGCTACCTCGCGGCCGCCCGCCGCTTGGCCGACCGCCACGGCGCCCTCTTGTGGTTCGACGAGATCCAATCGGGTTTGGGCCGGACGGGCGACTGGTTCGCCCATACGGCCTCCGGCGCCGTCCCCGACCTTGTGACCGTGGCCAAGGCTCTCGGCAACGGCTTCCCCATCGGGGCTTGTCTGGCCGCCGGCCCCGCCGCTGATCTTTTCGGACCGGGCGCCCACGGCACGACCTTCGGCGGCAATCCGTTGGCCGCCAGGGTCGGCTTGGCCGTCCTCGACGGCATCGGCCCTCTGCTGCCTCACGTGCGGGAGCTGGGGGAGTGGTTGAAGGGTGAGCTGGCGGCTTTGCCGGGCGTGGCCGAGGTCCGGGGCCGCGGCTTGTTCATCGGCGTCCGCCTGGCGGCGCCGGCCGCCGGCCGTTTGGCGGCCGCCGCCCTTGAGGCCGGCATCATCGTCAACGCCCCCCGCCCCGATGTCATCCGCCTCATCCCGCCCCTTGTCATCACGCAGGCTGACCTGGGCGAACTGCTGGCCGCCTGGCCGGCCCTCTACGCGGCCGCGACGGCCTGACAACGCTCTCAGCTCGCATTGGCCGCAACAGGTCCGTGGCCTTGGCGATGGCTTTGGCTGCCAAGGGCAAGCCTTCAGATCCGCGGTGGCGTCGCTTTCGTGGATCTTCGGGTTGGGCCTTTAGGCCGCCGCCAGCCTCCTGGTCTGGGATTCCCGCGCCCGCCCCGGGCGATGTGGCGACAAGTCCTGGTTCGGCGGCTCCGACCGCGGCGCCCTTTGGGTTTCCGGGCGCCGGGCCTGTCGCAGAGGCCGCAACGGCCAGATTGGGTGTTTCCCCGAGCTTTTGGGTGTCGAGCCTGCCATAAGACTTCTGCCCTGGTTTTCCGCTGGTGTGACGGGAGCTTCGGCTCGGCTGCGCCGGCTGAGGCGGCTGGCAGGTAATCTGCAGGGGAGTGCTGTCGCTTTACGGTGGGCGCCGACGGGAAGCGGCCGGACGGCGATGAGTAGGGAAGGAGCCGGGGCGGATGACACAGGGGGTCTTGTGGGGTGGCCGGTTCGGCGGCGGCCCGAGTCAGGCGTTGTTCGCGCTGTCTCGTTCGACGCAGTTCGATTGGCGTCTCGCCCCCTACGACCTCCTCGGCTCCAAGGCCCACGCCCGCGCCTTACGGGAAGCTGGATTGTTGACAGCGGAGGACTACGAAGGCCTCCTGGCCGGCCTCGACCAGCTGGCGGCCCATGTTGCTGACGCTTCTTTCGCCCCTTTGCCGACCGATGAGGACGTCCATGGGGCCTTGGAACGCGGTTTGGCTGAGATCACCGGGCCGGAACTGGCCGGCCGTCTGCGGGCCGGCCGCAGCCGCAACGACCAAATCGCCACCCTCCTTCGCCTCTACCTACGTGACCACCTCGTGGCCGTCGCCGCCGACCTGCGCCAGGTCATCGCCGCCTTGCGCGACCAGGCGTCCCGCCACTTCGGCGTCGCCATGCCGGGGCGGACTCACCTCCAGCACGCCCAGCCGGTGCTCCTCTCCCACGTCCTCTTGGCCCACGCTTGGCCGCTGGTCCGCGACCTTGAGCGCATCCGCGACCTCGACGCCCGCCTCGCTTGGTCCCCTTACGGCTCGGCCGCCCTAGCTGGCACTTCCTTGGGGCTCAGCCCGGAGCTGGTGGCCGAAGAATTAGGTTTCGAAGGTTCGACGCCCAATTCGATTGACGGCACCGCCGCCCGCGACCAAGCGGTCGAAACCGCTTATGTCCTTTCCCAGATCGGCGTCGACTTGAGCCGTTTGGCCGAGGAGATCACGCTGTGGTGCACGGCGGAATTCGGCTACGTCAAGTTGGACGACGCCTGGTCGACCGGGTCGAGCATCATGCCCCAGAAGAAGAACCCCGACATCGCCGACCTGGCTCGCGGCAAGGCCGGACGTCTCATCGGGCACCTAGCTGGCTTGCTGGCGACCTGCAAGGGTCTGCCCTTGGCCTACAACCGCGACCTGCAAGAAGACAAGGAACCCCTGTTTGACGCTTTCGACCAGCTCAGCGTCCTTCTGCCCGCGGTGGCCGGCCTCGTCGCCACCTTGGATTTCCAGACCCGCCGCCTGGAAGAGTTAGCCGGCGCGGGTTTCGCCCTCGCCACCGATCTGGCCGACTGGCTGGTCCGCCAGCACCTGCCTTTCGCCCGCGCCCACGAGATCGCCGGTTGGGCTGTCCGCTATTGCGAGGACCGCGGCATCGATTTGCCGGACCTGACCGAGTCCCAACTGCAAGAGATCTCCCCGCTTTTACGGCGCGAGGTCCAAGAGGTTCTCAACGTCCGGGGTTCGATCGCGGCCCGGGGCGGCCGCGGCGGCACCGCTCCCCATCAGGTCCGGGCGCAACTGGCCGAACTGGATCTGGCTTTGACACGACTGCCGGGCGGCGGCTCCGCGCCCAATCGGAGCGGGATCGCCGGGCCAAGCGCGGTCCCAGGCCTTGGGGCCTTGGCGGCTCCCGTCGGGCCAGGAACTGGTCCCGTCGTCGGACAGGCTGTAGGCGGCTCTTCGCGGGGAGGCCCAACGTCTGCGCAGCCGGCCGCCTCGACGCTGCGGGAGGATGGCGGCGAGAAAACGGGGTCTGCCTATCGCGGCTCTGGCCTTCAAGACGTTCGCGTCAGCGGCCAAGGCGCCGCGGCTGCCGCCGGAAACGACAGGCCTACGCCCGCGTCGGCCGCCGCTGACGGGCCGCGGCCCGGCGTCTCCGGTCCGGCGGGGGATTTCTCGTCGGCTGGCCCTAAGGCCTCTGGCGTGGCCGTCGGGGCAGCCGCGTTCGGCGCGACTGGCGTGCCCGCTGGATCTGCTTCACCTGGCGGCGCCGGTTCGGTTTCTTCGGCGGCGGCCGCCGGCCCGGCGGGCGAGGTTTCCTTCGGCGGCATCACCATCGGCCCAGAATTGGCCGCCGCGTTGGCGCAAATCATCAGCACGGCTGGCTTGGCCCAGAGCTCGGGGGGGACCGCCAATTCGGGCGGCGCGGCTTCAACGCCCGCCGGTTCAGGCTCTGGTCTTCTTGCCGCTGCTCCTTATCCGGCTGTTGATTATCTGGCAACTGCTTCGTCGGGCGGCTCCGGCGCCGCAGCCTCGCTCGGGGACCCCGTGGCTGGAGTGGCTGCTCGGGCGGCTGTCTCTGGTGCTCTAGGCGGCGCTCCGGCCGGCGTGACGGCGGGCGCCCCGGCTGGTTTTGCCGGGGTTTTGCCAGGACCGTCGTCCAGTTCCCCGACAGGTCCTGTGGGAGCTGACGCTTCGGGCAAACTGGGCCGGCCGGCTGGTCTTGGTGTTTCCGGCGGCGGCTCTTCGGCTGCCCTAGGCGTTGTTTTGCCGGGTGGCCCAGGCGTCGGTCCGGCTGCTGGCCGGGCGG
>JAIRXC010000020.1 GCA_031268515.1 Propionibacteriaceae bacterium | reverse complement strand
GATGTTCTTCTCGTTGTAAACCTTCGAGGCGGCGATGGAGACGGTCGAGTTGAAATGGCCGACGACGCCGACCAGGTTGCGGGTCGAGGCAAACGAGTTCGCCACCGTCGTGCCGACCTTGGGATCTGATTGGTCGTCGCCCGTCGCCGTCGTGAAAACGATGCCGAGGTCTTTGACTTCTTGGAGTTCGTTGGCTGTGGCGACGGCCAGTTCGGCGCCCCGCTGGACGCCCTGGCCGAAGGCGATGTCGCCTTGGGTGATCGGCGTGCCGATGCCGATGACGAATTCTGTGGCGCCGTTCGCCGGGCCGTTTGAACCGCCACAGGCGCTCAAACCGAGCACCAGGCCCAACGCCGCGGCCGTCGCGGCAACGGCCTGGGCCTTAGAGCGCCTTGGCCGCCAGGACTGCCGCAGCGGAGCCGAGTTCTCTTCTCGGGGTCCTCGCGGAGCGCCGCAGCGCGGCGAAGACACTTCGGGAGGTCTTCTAGGAGTCCTCATGGACATCCCTCCTCAAATAATTCGCTGGGTCTGGACGATTCAAACACATCGAAATGGACGGCCCGAACGGGGGCACAGACTGCCGGACCGATGTTTCGTTTCTGTTACCGCCCGCCATTCGTCCGCCGCCGCGAAATAGCAGGCCCGCTTCGCAGCGCGCGAAGCGGCGGTCCAACGAGCCCGGCAATTCCTCGCCATGTTCCGCCCCGCTTCGCGACGCGCGAGGAACGGTCTCCTGCCGTCGTCGTCACCGTGGGCGGCGTTCGCCCGCTTCGCGACGCGCGAGGAACAGTCCAACGGTGTCAACGGCCAGGCAAAGGCAAAGCGGCACGCAGAAAGACGACAACCCGGCCGCCGGCCGTGTTTGGCGGCGCCGTGTCGCTTAGGCTGGAGTTTGTGACACCACTGCGACGGCGCCGGGCGGCCCGCCTGGCCGCGGCCGAGGCGCAGCGGACCGGCCAGGCGGTCGCCGCCGAGCGGCAGCGCATCGCCCGCGAGATGCACGACATCATCGCCCACTCGCTTTCGGACATCGTCGCCCAGGCCGACGGCGGGCATTACGCGGCGGCGCAAGACCCGACGGCGGCCGACCGCGCCCTGACCGCCATCGCGGAGACCGGACGGGCGGCCCTGGCCGACACCCGCCGCGTCCTCGGGCTGCTCCGGAACGGGCCGGAGGACCAGCGCTCTCCCGTCCCCTCCTCAGACACCGTCGCCGACCTCGTCGCCACCGTCCGGGCCAGCGGGCTCGATGTCGTCCATGTCGTCATCGGCCGGGTCCGGAAACTGCCTCCGGGAGTGCGGTTGGCGCTCTATCGGATCTGCCAAGAATCCCTCACCAACGTCCTCAAACACGCCGGGCCGGGAGCACAAGCCATCGTGACCGAGTCGTATGGCGACCACGGCCTGCGTTTGACAGTGTGGGACACGGGCGCCCGAACCGCCGCCGGCAAACCCGCCGCCTTGGCTCCGCCGCCGCCTTGGGCCGCGGCGGCCGGAGCGGGCCACGGAATCGTCGGCATGAAAGAGCGAGCCGAGTTGTTCGACGGCGCCGTGGCCGCCGAGCCGGACGACGACGGCGGCTTCCGCGTCCGGCTCGACCTGCCGTATCCCGAAGGCAGCTTGTGGGAAACCGCCGACCCGGCCCCGCCCGATCAGAAAGCCGCCAGCTTATGAACGATCCCATCCGCGTCCTCCTCGTCGACGACCAAACCCTGGTCCGGGCTGGGCTGGCCCTCGTCATCGGCTCGCAACCAGACATGGCGGTGGCCGGCCAGGCGGGAGACGGGGCCGAGGCGGTGCGCCTCGTCTCCGAAACCGACTGCGACATCGTGCTCATGGACGTGCGGATGCCCGTCCTCGACGGCATCGCGGCGACCGCTCAGATCACGGCCTTGCCGCCGCGGCCCCGAGGCGGAAGCGGCCAGGAGTCTGGGATCGGCTGGCCGCGGGTCATCATCGTGACGACCTACGACCTTGACGACTATCTCCTCGCCGCCATCCGCGCCGGCGCCAGCGGCTTCCTCCTGAAAGACACGCCGCCGGAAGACCTCCTCGCCGCCATCCGGACGGTCTGGGCCGGCGACGCCGTCATCGCCCCGCCGTCGACCCGCCGCCTCATCGAACACGTCGCCCGCCTCGCCGCGCCGCCCGACTCGGACAACAGCCTCTTCGACAGCTTGACCAAACGGGAGCGGGACGTCCTCATCCTCATGGCCCGCGGCCTGGCCAACTCAGAGATCGCAGCCCATCTGACCGTCGCCGAGGCCACGGTCAAAACCCACGTCAGCCACATTCTTTTGAAACTCGGCGCCAGAGACCGAGTCCAAGCGGTTGTGGCAGCCTACGAAGGAAACCTGGTCCGGCCGGGGGCCGGCTGACGGCGCCCCGGCCGCCGCCTTTAGGGCAAACCCTGCCCGCCCGTAGGAGCTGAGATCACCTCGCAGCGTGCCCGTGTCCGAGATTGGGGCAAACCCTGCCGCCCGTAGGAGCTGAGGCTTAAAAGAACTCGCCGGACGGCCGAGCCAGCGAAGACATTCCGGCTTCCGCCTGGAGAAGGAGAGCCAAACCATTCCGGAGGGGGAGGCGGCAGGGGGGCTGGGACTTTTAGGGTGGTTTTCATGACACTTCCAGCCTCGCTTGAACCGGCTCCCGAGCGCCTGGCCGCCGGTCCGCCCGACGCAGAAGCCGGCGGTCGGACCGGCGTTGTCGGCGTCCGCGCCGTCGGCGTCAAACGGGCCTTCGGGCCCGTCAAGGCGGTCGACGGAGTCACCTTCGACGCCCCTCAAGGAGCCGTGACAGCGCTCATCGGCCCCAACGGGTCGGGCAAAACCACCCTCTTGCTGATCCTGGCCGGGTTGCTTAGGCAGGACTCGGGGACCGTCGAAGTGTCCGGCTTCGACACCGTTTCCCAAAACGTCGAAGCCCGCACGCGCGTCGGCTGGATGCCCGACGCCTTCGGGGCCTGGGACGCTTTGACGCCGACCGAGATCCTCTCGACCTTCGGCCAGGCCTACGGATTGCCGAAGGCGCGCCGCCGGGCCCGCGCCGCCGAATTGCTCGAACGGCTACACCTGGCCGAGTTCGCCACAGCCCCGGCCCGCGTCCTCAGCCGAGGCCAAAAACAGCGCCTCGGCCTCGCCCGCGCCCTCGTCCACGAGCCTGAGGTGCTCCTCCTCGACGAGCCGGCCTCGGGTCTCGACCCACGCTCCCGCATCGAACTGCGGGACATCCTGCGCGACCTCGCCCAGGCCGGCGCGACCGTGCTCGTGTCGTCCCACGTCCTCACCGAACTCGAAGAAGTCTGCGACACGGCGGTCTTCCTCAGCCGTGGCCGCACGATCGCGCCCGACCGCACGGCGGCCGCTGCGACGACAACACGGGGCTGGCGAATCCGCGCTCTCGACCCGGCCTCTCTCCGGGCCTTCCTCGACGCCGCCGACATCCCCTGGCAGGCCGGTTCAGCCGCCAGCGACGGCGAAGTCATCGTCGACATGGCGAGCCCCGAATCGGCCAGCCAACTGCTGCGGGCGGCCGTCGCCGCCAACGTCACCGTCCACACGATCGCGCCCGTGTCAGGACAACTTGAAGAAACTTACCTAGCTTTAAACGAGGAGCGTCGATGAAAACCTGGTCCTTGAGCTGGGGCGGCCTCACGACGGTCGCGGCCCTCGAGCTGCGACAGCGGGTGCGGTCGTCCCGCTGGCTCGCCGCCCTCATCGTCTGGTTCCTCGTCATCGGCGGCATCACGTTGCTTGTCATCAACGCCGCCCAGACTTGGAAAATCACCCCTTCCCAGCCGTACTGCGCCGCCGGCGCCTGCCACCTGCCTGACAACGTCTCCACGGTCTGCCAAATCAGCGCCGCTGGCCCGGCCGTCTGCGCGCCCGCCGACGCGGCCGGGAGCACGGCCGGAGAGGAGACGACCTGCTCGGTCCAACCCGACGGCTCTGTCCTCTGCTCCATCCTCAGCGACTTCCGCCCGCCCCTGAGTTGCTCTGTGGCCGCCGACGGGACCGCCGCCTGCTCCTACGACGAAGTCGACGGCTGGCGCCCCACCATCGGCCCACTCGTCTTCAGCCTCGTCGTCTTGTTCGTCCTAGGCCTCGGACTCCTCGTCACCCCCGCTCTGACCGCCACCTCGATCAACGGCGACCGCCACGCCGGGACCCTGGCCACGCTCCAAGCCACCCGGCTGTCGGCCGCCGAAATCGCCCTCGGCAAGCTGCTGGCCGCCTGGGCGACGCTCTTCGCCTTCCTTGCAGCCGCGCTCCCCTGGCTCGCCACTGGAGTCGTCATAGGCGGTTTGCCGATCCTGGGAGTGCTCGTCTGCGTCGGCGTGCTGCTCCTCGAACTCGCCGTCGTCTGCGCCCTCGGACTCGGCTGGTCGGCCCTCATCAACCGGACCTCCGGGTCAAGCCTTTTGACCTACGCCTCGGTCGTCACCTTGAGCTTCCTCACCCTCATCGCCCTCGTCTTGGCGCTGCCGCTTGTCAGCACGCCGACGCAGGTCCAAGTTTGGCGTCTGCCCAAAGACGTCCAAGCCCAGTGGGAACAGGAAATGTCAAACTGGTGGGAGGCGAACGATGAAGCTTTGGCAAACGGCGAAACCACCGTGTCCCCGCAGCCCGTCGCGCCAGTTTCCCAATGCCACTGGGAAACCGTCACCGAGACGCTCACCCACACCGAGAGGATCTGGCAGCTGACCGTCCTCAATCCCTTCGCCATCGTGGCCGACGCCGCCCCCGAGCCGCCTGTCGCCCGTTCGCACCCGAACCTCTACGCAGGCTATTCCGGGGACATTTTGTTCTCAGTGCGCCACGGCATCGCGGAATTGGCCGCCGGGCCGAACCTCGAATCGGACTTGTGCCCCTATTCCGACGGCGCAATCGGGCCCACAGGCCTCCCCGAGGCCAGCCCCATTGTCGTCAGCCCGTCGGAACCTGCCGTCATCTGGCCCTGGGGCCTCGCCGTCAGCCTCGCCATCGGCGGCCTGTTCTTCTGGATCGCCGTCCGCCGGCTGCGGATCCCCTACGGCGCCTTGCCCAAGGGGACGCGGGTCGCGTAAACCACGACGCAAAGGAGGCCTCAAACGAGGCGGGGCCAGTCTGCGCCGTGGAAATGGGTTTCCGACCGAAGCCGGCCAAGGCACGGAGCCGGGACGCGGCGCGAATCGGCGCAGACGGCCCGTGCCGAGTAAGGTAAGCCCGTCATCAGCGGAGCCTCGTCGAAAGCCCCGCCGGTGGCAGTCTCATCGCCGAGTCGTAAGGAAGCCATACGAACATGACCCATGACACAACAACCTTGAACGCTCCGCCAGGGATGCCGGCGACGGTCCTGGACTGGGTGGCTGAAATCGCCGCTTTGACCCAACCTGATTCTGTTTATTGGTGTGACGGCTCGGTTGAAGAGCGGGACCGCCTTTACGCTGAGATGACGGCGGCTGGTGTTTTGACGAAGTTGGATGAGAAGCTTCGGCCGGGTTGTTATTTGGCTCGTTCGCTGCCTTCGGACGTGGCCCGGGTGGAGGCGCGGACGTTTATTTGTTCGGCCCGGGAAGAGGACGCCGGCCCGACGAACAATTGGTCTGATCCGCTTGCGATGCGAGAGACATTGGACCGGGTTTTCGAAGGTTCGATGCGGGGCCGGACGATGTATGTGATCGCGTTCTCGATGGGTCCGTTGGGCGGCGAGATTTCCCGCTTGGGGATCGAGATCACCGACTCGCCGTATGTGGTCGTCAACATGCGGATCATGACGCGGATCGGCCAGGCGCCGTTGGCGGCCATCGCGGCGGGGGCGGGCTGGGTGCCCGCTGTCCATTCGGTCGGCTATCCGTTGGCCGACGCGGCTGGTGTGGCCCGCCCGGATGTGGTTTGGCCTTGCAACGACGAGAAGTACATCGTCCATTTCCCGGAGACGCGTGAGATTTGGTCTTACGGCTCCGGTTACGGCGGCAACGCTTTGCTGGGGAAGAAGTGTTACGCGCTGCGGATCGCTTCGGTGTTGGCCCGGGACGAGGGTTGGCTGGCTGAGCACATGCTGGTGTTGCGGATCACCAGCCCGGTGGGGCGGGTTTTCCATTTGACGGCGGCTTTCCCGTCGGCTTGCGGGAAAACCAATTTGGCGATGTTGCGGCCGACGATCCCGGGTTGGAAGGTTGAGACGGTCGGCGACGACATCGCCTGGATGCGGCCAGGCCCAGATGGGCGGTTGTATGCCATCAACCCGGAGGCGGGGTTCTTCGGCGTCGCGCCGGGAACCTCCGAGAAGACGAATCCGACTTGTTTGCATGCTTTGAGCCATGACACGATTTTCACGAATGTCGCTTTGACGGATGACGGCGATGTTTGGTGGGAGGGTTTGACGGACGAACCGCCGGCGCACCTGGTCGATTGGACGGGGCAGGATTGGACGCCTGGCTGTGGCCGGCCGGCGGCGCATCCGAACAGCCGTTTCACGGTGCCGGCGTCGCAGGCGGAGTCGATCTGCCCGGATTGGGAAGACCCAGCTGGCGTGCCGGTCGATGTGGTTTTGTTCGGCGGCCGGCGGGCCTCGAACGTGCCGTTGATCTCCGAGTCTTACAGCTGGGAGCATGGCGTTTTCGTGGGGGCGACGGTGTCGTCTGAACAGACGGCGGCGGCCGAGGGGAAGGTGGGGGCGCTGCGGCGCGACCCCTTCGCGATGTTGCCGTTCTGCGGCTACAACATGGCTGATTATTGGGGCCATTGGTTGGCGATGGGCCGGCGTTTGGGGGACAAGGCTCCCCGGATTTTCCAGGTCAACTGGTTCCGGAAGAGCCAGGACGGCAAGTTTTTGTGGCCTGGCTTCGGGGACAATTCCCGTCCGATCGAGTGGGCGTTGCGGCGCGTGGCAGGCGAGGCCGAAGCGGTCGACGGGATCTCGGGCCGGGTCCCGGTCCCAGGCCAACTCAATGTGACAGGGTTGGCGATCAGCGACGCTGAACTGGCCGAGTTGTTCTCGACGCCGCCGGAAGCGTGGGCCGAGGAAGCTGATTTGACCGAAGAGTATTTCAACCAGTTCGGTGACAAGACGCCGCCCGAGTTGTATGAACAATTGGCCGCCCTCCGCCAACGCATCGCAACCGCCAAGGGCTGAATCCCGCGGCTGCAAACCAATCGGGCCGTCCCCTTCACAGGGGGCGGCCCGATTGCCGTCAGAAGCGGTTCGCGATCTGGTCTGACCCGGTTGAATCCGGTTTGAACCGGGTCGGACCCCGCCTCCTCAGACGGCGGCGCCTCCCAGGTCCAGGGAGCGGACATGGGCCCGCAACTCGAGGACCACCGCGGGCGAAACGGACAGCTCGTCGACTCCTAGGCGGAGCAGAGTCTCCGTGATGGAAAGGTCGGCGGCCAACTCACCGCAGACCCCAATCCAGATCCCAGCGTCGTGCGCAGCCTTGGCGGCCATTTCGATCAATTTCAGCACCGCCGGGTGATGGGTGTCGCAGAACCGGTCCACCCGGTCGTTCTGGCGGTCCACCGCCAGCGTGTACTGAGTCAGGTCGTTAGTGCCGACGGAGAAGAAGTCCACCAGCGGCGCCAGTTCGGCGCTGGCCAGAGCGGCGGCGGGAGTCTCGATCATTATCCCCAGCTCAGCTTGGCCGAAGCTTGTCCCCTCATCCCGCAGCTCAGCTTGGACGCGCTCGGCGAAGGCCTTCAATTCCAGCACTTCCCAGGCCGCGGCGATCATCGGGAACATGATCGAGACATTCCCGTAGCTGGCTGCCCGGAACAAGGCGCGCAACTGGGTCCGCAGCAATTCCGGCCGAGCCAAGGACAGCCTGGCTCCGCGCAATCCCAAGGCCGGGTTCTCCTCCCGCTCCAGGTTGAAGTAGGGGATCATCTTGTCGGCCCCGATGTCCATCGTGCGGAAGACGACCTTCCGGCTGGCCAGAGTCTGGGCGACGGTTTTGTAAATGTTGAATTGCTCGTTCTCGTCGGGATAGTCGTGGGCGTCCAGATAGATGAATTCGCTGCGGAACAGCCCGATCCCGCTGGCGTCGTTCTGCAGCACGTAGGGCAATTCGCTCAGGTGGTTGACGTTGGCGAAAACCTCCACCACACGCCCGTCCAAGGTCTGGTCGGTTTGGCCCTTGAGCTCCTCCAGCAATTCCTTCTTCCGGCGGGCTTCGTCGGCCTTGGCCCGCAACTCGGCCGTGACGGACTCGTCCGGCTCCACGAACAACACTCCGGCGGTGCCGTCGACCGCCGCCTGGCGGCCGTGCAAGGCCTTGGTCAAGCTGGCGCCGGTCTGGATGACCGCCGGTATCCCCAGCGTGCGGGCCAGGATCGCGGTGTGGGAATTTGCGGACCCCTCGGCGGTCACGAAAGCCAAGATTTTCGCCTTGTCGAGCTGGATGGTCTCCGACGGCGACAGGTCGCCCGCCGCCAAGATCACCGGAACCTCCGACTTGATCCCGCCTTGAGGTTGGCCGGTCAGCTCCGAGACGATCCGGCCCGACACGTCGAGCACGTCGGCGGCCCGCCCGCGCATGTACGGATCGTCCATGTTGGCGAACAACTGGGCGAAATTCTTCCCGGTCGCCGTCACCGCGTATTCGGCGTTGGCCCGCTGCGTTTCGATCACCGCTTGGACCGCCTCGAGGTAGTCGAGGTCTTCGGCCATCATCTGATGCACCTCGAAGATGGCCGCCCCCTCGGCGCCGACCTTAGGCAACGCCTCTTGGTACAGCTCGCCCAGTTGGACCACGGCGGCGTCCTTGGCCCGCTGGAAACGAGCCAGCTCGGCCGGCACGTCGTCCACCGTTTGCCTGGTCACGCCGACGATCCGGTGCTCTAGGTAATAGACGGGGCCGAAGCAGATGCCGCCGCAAACCCCTTTGCCGATGATGGTTTCCATGATCGCTCCTTAATCGATAATCGGGACAGCCAATTCGCTGGCCAGCAAGATCCGCTCGGCCTCGGCGTTCCACAGGCCGTTGTGCGCGGCGGTCGATTCGGCGAGCCGGGCGAACAGCGGGTCGCCGCGGCCCAGTTCGGCGAAATCCGCAATGGCGGTCAGCGGCATCCTGACACCGGGGTAGGTCAGCTTCTTGCCGCCCGGGATCTGCGGCAAGCGGGCCACGGTGTCGGCGATCGAGTCGATCCCGCCGACGTGGCTGACCATCACCGCCGGCCGGATAGCTCCCTTGGCGGACAATTCCAGCGCCTCCTTGAGATCGTCGGTCGTCCCGCCGGTGGACCCCATGACGTGGGTCGCGGTGTAGTGGCAGTTGTAGAGGTTGACAGACGCGCGGAAATCAGAATTGCTGGGTCCGGCGAATAAATTGAGGCAGCCGTCAAAGGCCAGCAAACGGTCGCCCAGCTCGGCCAGCGCGGAAACCGGGGCGAAGACGAAAACGTCGTCATAGCCGTGCCCTTCGGTCAAAGCGAGAAGCTGCGCGGCGGGGTCGTCTAATTCGCCGGTGTTGACGTAATGGAGTTCGACCCCAAGGCTCGCCGCGTGTTCAGGCGAGATCAATTGCCGCGCCCGCTCCAACCGCGCGCTGTCGAGGTCGGTCACCACAATCCGCGCCGGCTTCGGGTCCACCGCCAGCGGGTATTCGACCGCGCCCAACCCCATCGGCCCGGCCCCGCCCAGGATCAGAACATTCCCGCCGGGTTTTACGCCCATCTGGTGGTCGTAATTCTGCTTGTTAGTGTGGTAGTTCGAGTGATACCCGCCGAGGATGCAGCTCATCGGCTCGCCCAGGGACGCCTCGAAGAACGAGTCGCCGTGGTAGTCCAGCAGGCAGCCTAATTCCATCACCTCGCGGGGGATGACCATGTAGGAGCAGGAGCCGCCGAAGAATTCATACGAGTAGCCCGGCGACGCCAGGGAGCCTT
>JAIRXC010000019.1 GCA_031268515.1 Propionibacteriaceae bacterium | reverse complement strand
GGTCGGGGCATAGCAGGCCCGCAGCGTCAACGGCTGGTCGGGCATGGCGGCCGCCAAGTCTTGCGGGGCGCCGGAAGCCTCCGGCGGGCAGACCGCGGAACCGTCGCCGGGGTCGGCGAACCAGCCCAGGAAGGCATAGCCGGCGCGGGCCGCAGCCGGCGGCGACTGGTCCGCCAAAACAGCCCCAGCCGCCACCAAGCGGGGACCGTAAGAGCCGGCCCCCGTGAAAGCCAACGAGTTGAGATGCGGGCTCCACTGGGCGTAGAGGACAAGATCGCCGGTCAAGAAGGCGACAAAATCACTGCCATAGGCCGTGCCCGTGCCATCGGCGGCGGTGTTCCAGCCGGCGAAATCAGCCCCGGCCCGGACAAACCGATTGCTCTGGGCGTCGTAGGCAACACCACGTAAAGCCACCTCCGGCGCCATGGTCCCGCTGCCGCCGTTGGCCTCGTAGACGACACGGTAAGAATCGGGCAGCCAGACGGCCCAAAGCTCTTGGTCCGCGGCGGCCGGCAAAGAATAGGGAGCGGAAAGGCCGTAGACCGGATCGCCCGTAGAAGATGTCGCCCAGCCGAGGAAGGTGTAGCCGGTACGGGCGTAAACGGCCGGCAGCGTCGTCATCTGGCCGAAGGCGACAGCGCGGGTCGCAACCGCAGGGCCGCCGTTGTTCTGGAAGGTCAGATGATAGGAGATCGGCGACCAGACGGCGTAAAGGACGAGGGAATCAGCGTCGAGCAAGTCGCCGGCGAAGGCGACGGTTTCCTCATCCGCATAGGCGACTTTGCCGGCCTGAGCGTCGGCCAGGCTGGTCGCCCAACCCTGGAAAGCGTAGCCGGAGCGACTAAACTTGAGTTCTTCGAGGCTTTGGCCGGTGACGGCCGAGAAGGTCTGGTCTGCCATGACGCCGGTGGCGTCCGAGGCGGTCTTTTCGAAGACGACCTTGTGGGCAGCCGGGGAATAGCAAGCGGTCAAGGTCAAACCACCAACCGGCATCGTCCGGGCCGCCAGATCGACCGGCGAGGCGCCAGCCGGCGGCGGGCAACTGGCGCCCGATAGCTCATACCACCCCAGGAAGGCGTAACCCGGCTTGTCTACAGCGGGAGCGGTCGGCTTCGACGTGTCGAGACGGGCGGCGTAATCCACCTTCGTCTGGACGGTCTTCCCGTCGATTACGAAGTCAAGGTTGTAAGAAATGGGGCGCCACTGGGCGAAAAGAACGAGGTCAGAGGTGAAACTCCAAGAAGCAAACTTCTGGCCGGGGGCATAGCTGACGCCCGTGCCGTCGTCGGCGGTGTTCCAACCGGCGAAGTCGTAACCCGGCCGGCTGAAATCATCGCCCGGGCCGGCGGCAGGGCCAATGTCGGAGCGGACCTCGTAGGCGGCGCCGAAGACGACGCTGTCCTGTTGGCTGGAGCCGGCCGAGGCGGGGTTGCCGTAGTAGACGACCTTGTAGGTCTCGGGAGCCCACTGGGCGCAAAGCGTCTGGTCGGCCGCCGTCGGCAGAGCCCACTCCCCCTGGTCGGCCCAGTCGGCCGTCGCGGCAGCGACGCACTTGCCGTCGTCACCGAGGCCGGTCCAGCCGAGGAAACGGTAGCCCGAGCGCGTGAACTCGTCAGCCGGCAAGTGGACCGTGGCGCCGTACACGACATCCACCGGTTTCATCGTCCCGTCGGCGCCGTCCGGCCCGGGGTCGAAGGAAACCTCGTAGGAGTTAGGGGCATAGCCGGCGTAGAGGACCAGGTCACCGGTGATCTTCGTCCCAAAGTCAAAGCACTTGCCGGAGCTAGCGGGATCGGCGGGATCGGCGGCGGCGGCTTGCTCGGCGCTCTCGTACCAGCAGACGAAGCTGTGGCCAGCCAAAGTCGGCTCGTGATCGGTCGGGGAGGCCGCCTGCCCCTCTGGCGGGACCAGTTGGACGGGCGCCGGACCCGCCTCCGGCCAAAGACCGTCAAGTTTGTCGAAGGAGACTTCGAAGACCGGGCTCTCGAAGAGGACCGCCGCCGTCAGAGCCGGGATCGTCAAGGTGGCCGTGACCGGATCCCAAACCGTCTCCTTGACCCTGTCGTCGGCGTCGCTGTTTTGCTGGATGTCAGACAGGACCCAGTTGCGGCCTTTGTAGGCAGGGAGGGTTTGCGTGATCGTCTCGGTGCTGGAGTTGAAGGCCACGAGCATGGAGTCGTAATTCTCGTCGATGTCGCCGCCTAGCTCCCGCATGGGCCGGTCGGAAGCCTCGCCCGGGTCCTCGACCACCATAGTGACAAGGCCGGCTTTGACAGTGCCGGGGCCGGAATCGGGGAAAACAACTCGGTCTTTGATAAGGTCGGTGGTGCCGAGGCGGAACAACTCAGTCTCCGCCCGCAGCTTCAACAGGTCGAGGGCCATGGCGTGGGCGGCTAAGGCGTCATCTTCGCTGGGATAGAGATTCGAGTCGTTCAGAAGCTGCGTCATCAGCCCCGCCCATTCGGTCCCATCTTTGGCGGTCTTGAGCGGCAAACCCGTGCCGAAGGCGTTTTCGGCCCCCGTCCAGTCGATCAGGTTGAAGACGTCGCCAGAGTTGTAGGAGTCGAGTTCGAGGGACTTCGAGCGCAGCAGGTCAGAGCCGGCATGCCAGAAGGCCGGGGTCTGGGCGAAGGCCACGGTCGCCAAGGCGATGGTGTTGTAGCGGATGCGGTCATCCATCGAAGTGGTGGCCGGCAAGCGCATGGCCAAGAGGTCATAGAGAGTTTGATTGTCGTGGGCGTCGACGTAGCTGACGGTCTCGCCCGGCTGGGAAGCATAGCCTGATTGATGGCCAGCGCAAGAGTAAATGAATAAATACGAATATAAATTGCCAGCTAGGCCTTGGCGGAGGTCGTCGGCGGGGCAGTTGCCCAGATTGCCAGTGGCGTAACCGGTGTCGGTCAGATAGCCGCCGCCGATGACGGCGTCGCGCAGAAGGTCGGAGAAGGTGCCGATGCCGGTGCCGTTGACTTGGCCTTGCACAGCCGTGTAGAAGAGCCGGTTGTCCGCGATGCTGCCGAAATTCCAGCCCTCGCCGTAAAGGTAATAAACCGGATCCCTTTCCTCGCTGCCGTCCCGGCGTAGTGCCCCTTCGCGGCCCTGATCGTAAGCCAGAGCGGCCAGGCGGTCCTGGACCGCTTCCATGGCCGAAAGCGGGATGAAGCCCATGAGGTCGAACCGGAAACCGTCGATGCCATAGTCGCGGGCCCACATGACGATGGCGTCGCTCATCAGCTGCTCGGCCATGGCGTGTTCGACGGCATACTCGTCGCAGCAAGTCGACTTCTCGACTCGGCCGCGGTCGTCGAGGCGGTGGTAATAGCCAGGGACGACCTGGTCAAGGACATTGTCAGCAGCTTGGCCCGAGGCATAGGTGTGGTTGTAAACCTGGTCGAGCACGACCCTGAGGCCCAACCCGTGCAAGGCGTCGACCATGTCAGCGAACTCTCGGTTGCGTTTCACGCCGGTCTGGTCCTCGTCAAGGGCGTAGGAACCCTCGGGGGTCAGCCAGTGCAGCGGATCGTAGCCCCAGTTGAAGCCATCGGCGGCGGCGATGGCCAAGACTGCCTCGCGGCAACCCGTCCCCGCCCCCGTGCCGCCTTCACAAGTGACACTTAAGGTTTCTTGGTCGGCCCGCAGCTCCGGGATGCTGGCGATGTCGTAGACCGGCAACAGGTGGATGGTCGTCAAACCGGCCGCCGCCAACTCTTTGAGCTGATTGTAACCAGGGCTGTTCTCGTCGGTGAAAGCCTCGTAGGTGCCGCGCAATGGTGCGGCCATCGTCTCATCGTTGATGGAAAAATCACGGACGTGAAGCTCATAGATGGTCTGGTCGACGCTGAGGATGGGATCGGGTTGCTTTATCTTTGGCTTCCAGGCGGCCGGGTCGACGGCGACGGCGTGGGTCGAATTAACCGTCAAACCGGTGGCGTAAGGGTCGACGATTGTGTTGTTGTAAACACCGTCATAGCTCAAGTGATAGTCGCCGGGATGCTCCCCGTCTTCGCCCCCCTCGCCCTCTTTGCAGCCGACGCCGCCGTCTAAACAATATTCAAACTCCATCGCGTAGACGTCGACCAGCCAGTCGTAGGCCTTGTCCTTCTGGTCGTCCGTGCCCTGCCAGGTCCAGATGCCGGTGGATGGGTCATAGACAGGCGTCACGTCCGTGGAGGCACCCGTCCCGGCGGCATTGCCGTAAAGGCGGAGCTTGACGGCCGTGGCGGTCGGCGCCCAGAGGCGGAAGGTTGATTCAGTGCCGTCGAAGCTGGCCCCGAGGGGGGCGCTGCCGCTAGTTGCCAGGTCGGCCTTGGCGTTGGCGGCGTAGACGGCGTCGATGACACCGGCGTTTTGAGTGCCGGTGAGGGAATCCAAGAGGCCGTCGGCGGAGTAGGCGGCGACCAGGGTCTCGCCTTTCAAGATCGCCTTGAGAAGATTGGGGTTGCTCGTCACATCGGTTGGGAGGGTCAAGCGGACGTAGCCGTCGGCCAGGGTCGGGAATTTCGCTTTCTGAGCCGGGGTGAGGCCGTTGGCGACCCGGGTGAGGGTGTAGGAGACGGGAGAGGCGTTGGCGCTGTCCTCTAGGGGACCGGATTGGTTGTCAATGCCGCCGACCGGCGAGGTCAAAAGCTTCCAAGACGCGGCGTCGGGGGAAAGACCGGCCGGCAGCATGGCCGTCGGCCAGGCGATGGTGGACTTGTCGATCCAATAGGCGCGCAGCTCGCTGACCGGCGTCGGCGGCGGGGTCCTCACGACAACGCTGAGATATGGATTACCATAATTATCTTGCTTACCAGCGCGAGTGTCGAGATAGAATATAACCTGCTGTCCCGCGCCGACCGTGAAGGAACAATTTCTATTAGTCCCATCGGTGACTACAGAGCCGCTCGGTGCGCAATTGTTAGTTCCGATATCTATGTAAGTGCCATTGATCTTAGACTTGGACAAGTAGGTGCCAGGCGGCAAGTCGCTGGTTGACCAGATGTACTGTCCAGCATTGTTGGGGTCCTCATGCATCCAGGTCAAACCACAGGAGCCATTAGCCCAGTCGGTGCTGCAGGCATCCAAACCGGCCGCCCCAGTCAAACCAAGTGAGGCGACAAGCTCATTAAGGAAATCGCCGGCGACCGTGTAGAGGCCTTGGACGGTCTCGGAGAAATAGTGAGTAGCCGGATCGTACCAGAAAGTGACATTTTGATTTGACCCGATTGAGAATGTTTTATCGTCGCCCTTCTCGACGCCGCCGACGCCATAGTTAACGGCCCAAGTACCGTCGAGGGCGACCTTGTAGGCGTAATTACCGGCGGGAAGAGGAAGCGTCAGCATGTAAAGACCGGTGGCTGGGTCCAGTTCCATCTTGCCGTCCTCGCAGGCGGGATCCCAGATCTTGTCGCAGCCAATGGCGACGCCGAAATTGCCCGGCAGCGTCACCCAGCCCGCCTTCGTGGGCGTCAGTTCAACCGGCGCGCCGACCCGGGCCAGGGTCGAGGCGGCAGCCTTGTTGCCGGCGGCGTCGACGTTGACGGCACGGTATTCGAGCAAGGTTCCGGCCGGATAGGCGTCTGTGTCGTGGAAAACGCGCGGCTCGGGGCCGGTGTCGGTGCCGAGGATTGTCCACTCTTCCGTGCCGGCGACGCGGACGGAGAAGGTGGTCTCGGACCAGGCGGCGGCCGGGGCCGTGGCGGTGACAGGCGCCAGGCCCGTCACCATGGTGTTGACGCCGACGCCGTTCAGGTCGAGGCCAGGGGTGACGGTGAAGTTGCCGCCATCGCCATCCGTCGCCGGTGTGGCCGGTTCCGGGACCGGGCGGTCAGCCTCGAGGACGACGGCGCCGAGAGCCGGCACCGTCAAAGTAATCTGGCCGGCCGAGTCAGCGGTCACCGTATCGCCGACGGCGGGACCGTCAGCGCTGCCAGAATGGTAATAAACCGTGTAAACAGCGTTCGGCGTCAAGGTTGTGAAAGTCCAAGCCGCGACCGGCAAATCACCAGAGTTGACGGCCACGAGGTTTTCTACTTCATCTTCCCCGACGCGGGCGAAAGCGTAGGCCGACCACTGGGAGGCCAAGGAAATCTGGGCCCCCGAGACGAGGGCTTCATCATGGTCTTTTCGAAGCTGGCCCAAAGCGGCGATGCGCTTGTACATCGTCGTGGTCTCAGAGTAATGCTCCGCAGTGCCCAGGGTACCGCCGTCTAACAAAGAGGTATTTTTATAAGCTTCCGCCTCGTTGACGAAGAGATCCTCCCGGCACAACTTGTCAGCGCCAGTGCCGACAATGCCCTGCTCGTCGCCGTAATAGACGACCGGCTGGCCGCGGGTCAAGAACATCAGGTCGTTGGCCAAGCCGACCCGCTCCTGCAGATTGCTGACGCTGCCGAGCAGCCAAGGGAAACGGCCCATGTCGTGGTTGTCGAGGAAGGTGACGAGGTCTTGGCTGTCGGAGTGAGCCGTCGTGTAATAGTCGTCGGCGGCGTAAAGATTGGCCAAGTCGGCACCCGAACCACCCTTGACCCAGTTGCGGGCGGAGAAAGCGAAGGGGAAGTCGAGGACGGCGTTCATGTCCGTCTCCCGCATGTAAGGGCTGGTCTGGCCCTTGACATCCTGGTCGTAGATTTCACCGAAGGTGAAGAAATCAGATTGGACGCCGGCAGCGCCACTGGCTTGATAGTCGGCGATAGCCGCCGTGAAAACCTTCCAGAAATCAAAGTCGACGTGCTTGACCGTGTCGATGCGGAAGCCGTCGATGCCCCAGTCCATCCAGGTTGTGTAAATGTCGATCATGGCCGCGACGACGGCCGGGTTCTCCGTCATCAGGTCGTCGAGGTTGTTGAAGTCGCCCATCGTCGTCCACTCGCCCTGATCATTCCACTGGTCGCCGATGATGTCGCCGCGGTTGTGGTAGTAGGTGACATCGTTCAGAACGCTGGGAGTGATTGCGCCGTTTCGCACGGGGACGTAGGGGAAGGAGGTCGCGGGGTCGAATTCGGGGAAGTCAGCCGCGCTGGAGAGACTGGCCGCCAGCGCGCCGAGGTCGGCGATGACCACGCCGTCAGAGTCGGTGTAAGGCGAGTCGGCCTGGCTGATGTAGGGGATGTCGCCGCTCAGGGAAGTGTAAGACTTGTCTTTATAGCTGATGAGGTCGGCCGTGTGATTGGCGATGATGTCAAAATAGACTTCCATGCCATTGGCATGGGCCGCCGTGATCAAAGCTTTCAAAGCCTCATCGCCGCCAAGGTGCGGGTCGATACTGGTGAAGTCTGTGATCCAATAGCCGTGGTAGCCGGCCGAAGCGTTGGCGCCGGCGCCCTGGACCGGCTGGTTGACGAAGGAGGGCGACAACCAGATGGCCGTGGTGCCGAGGCCTTTGATGTAGTTAAGCTTGTTGATGATGCCCTGGATGTCACCGCCTTGATAAAACCCAGGGTTCGTTGGGTCAAAGCCGGTTTCCATCGGATCACCCGATACGATGCCGCCATTGTCGTTAGTATCATCCCCGTTAGCGAAACGGTCGGTCAAAACAAAATAGAACTGTTGGCCGGCGCCAGGGTCGACGGCTGGCGGCTGGCTCTTCCCGCCGTCCTCGTCGTAACTGCCGTCCAACGGCCGGTCGGGCAGTTCCAGGCCCGTCCGGCCGTTGGAGGAGTCGAAGACAAAGCGCACCTTTGTCGGCGCCGGCAAATTAAGCGGGATATTAGGCGCGCCGCCGTTAACCCCGTACCAGAGGGCGCCGCCATCGACCGCGACCTTGTATTCGTAGGCGCCAGCCGGCAGCTCAAGCTCCAGGTCGTAGAGGCCGGTTTGGCCTGCCACCGGTTGCATGGCCGTGCCGTCGCAGCCGTCCTCCTGCCAGTCAGAGCAGCCGAACAGGTGTTGGAAGGTGCCAGCCAAGACAACCTCAGCCGGCTCGGCGGCGGCCGCCGGCGGGGCCGGGCTGAAGGCGACGGTCAGCCCCGTCGCGGCGAGGGCGAAAGCGGTCAGGACGGCGATACGGCTATGTGACCTTGACACGGCGACGTGCTCCTTCAGCCAGAGACGCGCCAGGGGGAAGCCGTGGCAGGCACATCAGTTCGGCGGTCCGCCCGACACCCAAGAAAGCATCGGGACGATGAGCGCCAAGTCTACGACCCGCCCTCTAAGACCGGGCTAGAGCCCGCCGACTCGCCAGTGCCCCATTTTCGTTTAAGAGCGCGGCGGGCGGCGGGGTGATCGGGCGCGGCCGTAAAAGCCAAACTACGCGCCGGCGCCGCGCCGCCTCGGCGCTCTCAAGCGTGATCCGGAGAACCGGGACGCGCTCAGGCGTGATCGAGGAAATCGTCTAAAACCCGGCAGCCGAACTCCAAGGCGTCCACCGGGACGCGCTCATCGACGCTGTGGAACAAGCCGGCGAAATCAAAGCCGGCCGGCAGGCGGAGGGGGACGAAGCCATAGCAAGCCACTCCCAGCCTGGCCCAGGCTTTGGCGTCGGTGCCAGCCGAAAGGAGATACGGCGCCACCTTGGCCGAAGGATCATGGCGGCGCAGGCTGGCGGCCATCGCCTCTGTCAGCGCGCTCGCCAAAGCCGCCTCGACGCCCGGCTGCTCCTGCATGACCTCGACGCGGACCCTAGGGCCGGCCAATTGTTTGACCTGTTCGATGAACTCCTCCCCGCCCCCCGGCAGGAAACGGCCGTCGACTTGGGCTTCGGCCCGGCCGGGGACGACGTTGACCTTGTAGCCGGCCTGCAGAACCGTCGGATTGGCCGTATGGCTCATCGCCGCCGCCAACATCCGCGTGACCGAGCCAAGGCGGGCCAAAGACTCCTCTGCCGTGTCAGCGGCCAACTCGATCCCAAGAGCCTCACCTGCCACCTCCAGGAAAGCTTGCTGAGCCGGGTGAAGGCGCCGAGGCCAACGATGCGCCCCCAGCCGGGCCACGGCAGCAGCCAACTCGGACACCGCGTTGTCGGTGTTGAGCATCGAGCCGTGCCCGGCCGTGCCCTCGGCCACTAGGCGCAGCCAAGCCAAACCCTTCTCGGCCGTCTGGAGGAGGTAGAGGCGGGCGTCGTCGCCGACCGTCAC
>JAIRXC010000178.1 GCA_031268515.1 Propionibacteriaceae bacterium | reverse complement strand
TGGATTCGGCCGTCCGGCGCAATCTGGCTGTGGCCGGCCAGGCGGAACTGGCCGCCGCGATCCCGCCGGCGGCAACTATTCACCGGTTGCTCGGCATCAAACCTTGGGGAGCCGTCGACCATGGCGCCGAACACCCGTTGGCGGCAGACGTCATCGTCGTAGATGAGGTGTCAATGTTGTCTTTGCGGCACATGGGGCTGCTGCTCGACGCCGCCCCCGCGGCGGCCCGGCTCATCCTCGCCGGCGACCCGGACCAGCTCGCCTCGGTCGAAGCGGGCGCGGTCCTCGCCGACCTCGTCGCCGCGCTGACGGCCCAAACCAGCGCCAGCCAAAACAACAGCTCCACAGCCCAAAGTCGCACGGCTCAAACCGGCGCAAACCATAACCACACGGCTCTGAACGCCAAAGGCCAGGCCACCACGGGCCGAGCCGGCGCCGAAGAGGCCACGTCAGCCGTAGGGCAAACTGGCGACAACTGTGCCAGGCCAATGCCAACACAGGACGCCGTCTCTGGCCCCAAGGCCGCAGCCGAACCGGGCCGACAGGGCCCAGCCTTCGTCCGTCTCCAACACAACTTCCGGTTCGCCGGGGCCATCGGCGACTTGGCGGAAGCCATTCGAAACGGCGCGGCGGACCGCGTCTTGGCGCTCTTGGCGGCCTCGCCCGACGGCGTTGACTTCATCGAGGCCGACGTGGCGGTCGCCGGCGCCGCCGCCTTGGACGGCCTCCGCGAAGCCGTGGTGGCGACAGGGCGGGCCACCGTCCAGGCCGTGGCGGCCGGCGACTGGGCGGGGGCTTTGGCGGCAGCCGACCGGCACCGCGTCCTCTGCGGGCACCGGCGCGGCCCCTTCGGCGTGTCCCGCTGGCATAAGACGGTCGAGAGCTGGTTGGCCGAGGCGTTGCCGGGCTACGGCCGGGGCGGCCCTTGGTATCCGGGGTTGCCTGTCCAAGTCACACACAACGACGAAGTCATCGGGGTCTTCAACGGCGACACGGGGGTCATCGTGCCGTCCGCCGGGCAAACCCGTGTGGTGCTCGCCACGGCCAACGGCTTGCGCCTCATCGGCCCGGCCGAACTCGATGGGCTTGAAGGACTCCACGCGACGACGATCCACAAGGCGCAAGGCAGCCAATTCGACGCCGTCAGCGTCATTGTGCCACCACCTGAAGCAGCCTTGCTGACGCGCGAACTCCTATATACGGCCGTGACCCGCGCCCAGCGCCATGTCCGCCTCATCGGCACAGCGGAGTCGGTGGCTTGCGCGGTCAACCGCCAGGCGCTCCGGGCCTCCGGGCTGGCCGGCCGGTTGACGGCGGCCAGCGGCCCGCCAACCATTGAGTCGCTGAGACGGAACGCAAGTGGAGCCCAGCAAAGCGGCGTATGGGCAGCAGCGAGCGTGCTGTCCCAACCTGAGTAACAGACACAACATGATTCGTCAAGTAATCTTTCACAACCGACTCAAAGAAAGACACTGGGATGACGACCGCCGACAAACCAACCCGGATCGTCTGGTTGGGGAAGAATTGAGCCAGGCTAACCTTGGCTTGTCGTACGAGTTGTTCTTGGCGATGGAGTCATTCAGGGGCGACTAGTCTCGCCACGGCGTCGATGACAGTTTGGCGGCGGCGGGCCGGCGGCACGAGCACGCTGAGGTCTTCAGCGGTGGCAGTCCACATGGTTGCTGTGTTCAGGACGACGGCGAGTATCTGCCCTGCGGTCATGGCGCTCGTGACGGTTCCGGCGTGTTGCGCGGCGGCGATGGCGGCGACCTTGTCAGCCATCGACTCCTCCACGGCTATGACCTGGTGAGAGCCGCTCTCCAGGCGGCGCCAGGCCAGGAATCGGGACACGTCAGGCCGTTCGGCGGCGGCGTCGTGTAGGCGAGCGGCGTAGCCGGGCAGGTCATCAGCGTCGATTGGCACGGTGGCGGCAACCTGCTGCGCGATGTCGGCGAACACCGCCTGAAACAGCGCTTCTTTACCATCCCAGAAGGTGTAGGGCAGGCCGGAGGAAACCTGGGCAGCGCGGGCGATCCGGTCGAGTTTCGCCCCGGCCAGGCCGTAGGCGGCGAATTCGGCCAGTGCCGCGTCCAGGAGTTTGCGCCGTTTAGCTTGTGGGTCCCGGCTCCGCGCGCGCCGTTCCCGTCCAGCGTCAGAGCGCGCGAGTTCGGGCTGGTCAGACACGCCCGTCAGTTTATTGAAGCGGTGCTCACTTCACAAAGCCATCGTGGTAGCGTTCCACTTGTAGTTATTGAGAATTCGCTCAATAAGGAGGGCGTTGTGACAGTCATTGGCCCCTGGACGCCGGAAGCCATCGGCGACCTAACTGGCGCCACAGTGTTGGTGACCGGCGCGAACAGCGGCATTGGCCTGCGGACATGCGCTGTGCTGGCCGCCCACAAGGCCGCGGTCATCATGGCTGGCCGAAGCCTGCAAGCCCTCACTGCCGCCGCCGCTGTCATCCGTCAGGGCACGCCAGACGCCGACCTACGCCCGCTGATCCTCGACTTGGCCGACCTGGACAGTGTCCGCGCCGCCGCCGAAACTGCGCGAGCCGGCGCCATAGACGTGCTGGTCAACAACGCCGGAGTGATGAACCTGCCTGCTCGCACCTTCACCAAGGACGGTTTTGAAACGACGTTCGGCGTCAATCATCTGGGCCACTTCGCGTTCAACGCGTTGGTTTGGCCAGCGCTCGCCCGCGCCCGCGCCGCCCGCGTCATCACCGTGTCGGCCATCGCCGCAACCTGGCCGTCTGGAAAACTCGAAGACCTGATGAGCGAGCAGAAGTATCGCCCGATGGGCGCATACGCCAAGTCGAAACGCGCAAATGTCGTTTACACCATCGAACTCGCCCGCCGCGTCGCGGCGGCAAAGCTGGATATCGTCCCAGCCGTGGTCCATCCCGGTTCCGCGATGACCGGCTTGCAAAGGCACACCGGCTCGGCCTTCGAGCGGCTGCTGACCTTGCTGGCCAACCGCCTGTTGATGGGTTCGCCGGAAGGCGCGGCTTGGCCCAGCCTCTACACGGCCACCAGCGCGGACATCCAACCTGGCGGCTTCTACGGCCCAGCCGGCCGGGACCAAACCAGAGGCGCGCCTCAACTGGTTGCCCTGCCCAAAGGCGCTGACAATCCCGCCGAAGGCGCCCGCCTATGGGAGATCAGCGAGACCCTGACCGGTGTCAAGTTCCCGATCTAGCCCAGAGAGGCAAGAACCAGCCGCCGCCCGCTCGACGCTGAAACGGACGGCGAAACAGGAGCCCGCAGCCGGCTGAAGCCGCCGCGCTTCCGGGCCGGTTGGCGGCGGTCAGCGGCCCGCCAGCCACGAGCTGATGAGACGGAACGCGATGGAGGAGGGGCCGGGCAATTGGACGGCGCCGCTGTCCACGGCAGCCGGCATTTCAGACCGCTCAAACCAGCGGGCCGAGGCGATCTCCTCGCCGTCTGGAACGAGGCGGTCCGACACGGCGCGGGCCGTGAACCCGAGCATGAGCGAGCGGGGCATGGGCCAGGGCTGGCTGGCGACGTAGCGGATGGCGCCGAGGCGGACTCCGACCTCTTCGGCCACCTCACGGCGCACCGCTTGTTCGAGCGACTCGCCCGCTTCGACAAAGCCGGCCAGGACCGAATAGCGGTTCGCGCCCCAGACCGCCTGGTGGGCGAGGAGGAGGCGGTCGGCCTCATCGACCACGGCCACGATGACGGCGGGGTCGGTCCGAGGGAACAATTCACGCTGGCAACTGGCACACCAACGCCAAGCTCCCGCGGCGGCTATCGCCGTGGCGGCGCCGCAGGCGGGGCAGAAGCCCTCCAGCCGGTGCCAATTGGCCAGCGCGACGGCGCTGACGGCCGCCTCGGCCTCGGCGGTCGGAAGCAAGGGGATGGCTTTACGCAGGTCGAGTTGGGACGGCGCGGCGGGTCCGGCGCCATCGGCGAGGTTTTCCGAGGCGTTGGCCGCGGGGGCCAGAACCGCCGCTTCAGCGCCGGCGCACTCTGACAGGTCGGCGAAGAGCGCCGTCGTCCCGACGCGGCCGACGAGGAGGTGGCGGACCGGATCCCATTTCGTCCCCGCCGTCGGGCGACGGGCTAGGCGGACGGCCGGCGCCGACGGTTCCCGGGCAGCGGCGAGGACGGAGGCCGTCTTGACAAGCCAGTCTTGGCCGGCCGCAGCGGTCGCCGGCTCCTGGCTGGCCGCGTCGGCGGCGGCCAAACCGGCTTCGGGGGCGACCGCCACGGTCGGCGCCGGCCCCAAACCGATGAGGCCGCCGGCGGCCCACAGTTCCCGCAGACAGTTGGCGTCCAGCCGTTCGGCCCGGCTGACCCGATCGAACTGGCTGGCCTCGTCCCACATGACCATGCGGGCCAGACTAACGTCCGCGGGCCCGCCCGTCGGCTGTCTCTGCGGCCGGCGGACAGCGGCAAACAGACGGACCGCCGGCTGGCCGTCCAGCCATTAGGTTTCCACCGCTGACCGCTCCGCCGGCCCCGTTTCCAGCCCGAGGCCGCTTGCCCAACGTTCGAGGGCCGCCTCGTCGAGCAGCGTCGCAACCTGGTCGAAGCGGTCCTCGGCCACCTGATAGAACCCGGCCGCCACCTGCTCGGGCGGGACGCCAGCGGCGCGCGCCCAAGCCAGACGATAGACAGACAACTGGAGCGGGTCTGGTTCCCGCTCCCCGGTCTTCCAGTCGACGATGAGGAAAGCGCAGCCAGCCGGCATCAAATCGGGGGCCGAGTCACGGGCGTAGACGGCGTCGATCCGGCCCCTGATCTGCAGCCCAGCCACGGGTAAGACAAAGGCCCGTTCCACGGCCACGGGAATGGCGCCGGCGAAGCGGCCCGACCGGAAACGCGACCGCAGCCGCTCCAAGATGGCCCGCTCTCGGGCCTCGCCAGCCCCCGAAACCGGTTCTGCCTCGTCACCCCAGGCTAAATCGTCAACCAGAGTCGGTCTGATGACTTCTTCTTCGATCCACTCGTGGAAGGAGCGGCCGACCCGTCCGCGCCGGGAGGGCGGCCGAGGACGAGGCCGGGCGAGGCTGGCGGCGAACTCGGCCGGAGCGCGTTGCAACCAAACAAGTTGACTGGCCGTCAAAGTCGCCGGCAGCGGCACCTCGACCAAGCCGGCGACGGCGCCGGCGCCGGCGGCCAGCAACCGGTTGCCGGCTTCGTCCCAGTTCCGCCGGACGGCCCAAACTTCTTCCGGGGCGGAAGCCCAGGCTGCCTCTATGGCGGCCCGCTCGGGCGCGGCCGGGTCCCGCAGGCGCCCGACTAGGGCGGCTGCTTCGGCCGCCGCCTGCTCGGCTGGAGCAAGCGGACGCGGCCAGGGCTTGAAACCGGCTTCGTCTAGCGGGTTGGCCGGCCCTGGCTCGGGCGGACCGCCCAGATGGCCGCCGCCGCGGTTTGCCACCTCGGCCATGACGGCAAAATACGGCGACGGCTGGCGTGGAAGGGCCGCTCCGGCCCGCCAGCGGCAGGTCGTGCCGACGAGGACGTGGCGGGCTCGTGTCGCTGCGACGTAGGCCAAGCGGTCTTCGGCCAGCGCCAGATCATCGCGCAACGCCTCGGCAAAGCGGCCGAGGCCGGGTCCGCTGACTTCGTCCAGTCGGGGCAAAGCGGCGGCGTCGGCCCTCAACTCGTGCGGCAGGGCGGCGGCGGAACGATACGGGTTGGCGGTCACCCGGTTCGATGGGAAGACATTGGCGACAAGGCCCGGCAGATAGACCACGTCCCATTCCAAACCCTTGGCCCGGTGGACGGTCAGGAGTTTGACGCTGTCATCCGGCGACGCGGCGGCGCGGCCCAAGCCGAGCCCTGATTCTCTTTCGGCGTCGAGCCAGGCCAGCAACCCGGCCAAGTTAGCCGTCCGGTTGCCGCCGGCGTAGTCCGCGACGGCTTCGCGGAAGGCCCGGACCTGGCGCCGGCAGGCGGATCCCAAGGGTTCGGGCCGACTGGCCAGTTCGAGGTCGAGGCCAGTGACGGCGATGACCCGTTCAAGGAGATCGACAACCGGAATACCGCGATGCCGCGCCAGTTCGGCCAATTCGCTCTGGCAACGGCGCAAACGCCGCGCGGCGGCGGGGGAAAAGCCCGGCCCGGGGTCGGCTATGGCTGCGGCCAGCCGAGGGCCGCCCGTGTCGGACAGGGCTCGGCGCAGGGCCCGGCCGACTGGGTCTCCCGTCTCGGCGGGTCTCTCTTCGAGACTGGCCAATTCGGCGGCCCGGCGGCCGAGACGGCTGAGGTCGGCCCGGCCGAACCGCCAGCGTGGGCCAGTCAGGAGGCGGACCAGGTCGGGGCCGGCAGCCGGCTCCTCGATGAGGCGCAGGCAGGCGACGAGGTCGGCTACCTCAGGCACCTGTAGCAAACCGCCCAAGCCGACGATCTCGACCGGCACATCTCGTTCGGCCAAGGCCTGCCACAGTTGGCCTAAGTCTTTGTTGCGGCGGGCGAGAACGGCCATCTCACGCCACGGAGCCGGCTCGCCCCGGCCCGGCGAGCCGGCGATCCGGTCGGCGATCCAGGCGACCTCGTCTTCCCAGGTCAAGAACCCAGCCGTGACAACCTGCCCGGCTGCGGCGTCGGCGGCCGCGCGCAAACGCCGCCCCTCTGCTTTGGCCGCGGCGGTTTCTTCCGCTACCGCCGCTGGGCCTCCCACCAGTCCGCTTTTTTCCCGTTCCCCGCCCGGCCGCGCTGCCGAAGCGGCGCCCACGGCCGCGGCGTCCCCGTCCGGCCGGCCGCCTGCCAAACCGCCGGTAGCCGCCTGCAGCCGCTCCGACAGGCGGCAAGCCACTTCGATGACAGCCCGATCAGAGCGTCGGTTGACCGTCAAGCCGAAGCGGCCGACCGGCCTGCCTGGCGCGGCGAAATCGCGGCTGAAGTCAGCCAAGTTGCTGGCCGAGGCGCCGCGCCAACCGTAGATGGCCTGGAAAGGATCGCCGACGGCGCTGACCGGCAAACCAGGGTCGCCTTCAGCGGGGCCGAACAATTCGCGCAGAAGAATAGCCTGAGCAGACGAGGTGTCTTGGTATTCGTCGAGCAGGACGACGGCGAAGCGGCGGACGAGGTCGGCCCGGACGGCCGGCACGGCTCGTTCAACGGCGATGGCGTCGGCTAATTGGTCAGTGAATTCCGTCAAGCCCTCGGCCCGTTTGCGGGCTTGGTAGGCGAGGCGCAGATCGAGCAGTTCTAAGCGTTCCGCGGCCGCCTGGGCGGCCCGCTGGACATCGGCATACGGCCGGCCGACCCGGTTGACGGCAGCCGCTTCCAGATCCAACAGTAGGTTAGTTGTTTGACGCCGGACGGCCGTGTCGTCCACGAGATTGGCGCCCATGGCGGCGTCGAGGCCGAGGAGGGCTCGGGCGATGGCCGAGGGAGAGAAGCGGCTGAGACGAGGCAACGGTCCCGGGGCTGCGGCGACCGTCTCAGCCGCCAGGGTGAAGCGGGCGGCGTCATCGAGCAGGCGGGCGGGTTCCTCCCGCCCGAGCCAGGGGCCGTAATCGGCCACGAGGCTGGCGGCGAAGGCGTCGTAGGTAGCCACGGACGGTTCCTCGTCGGCCCAGTCGGCGGCCCCTTCCAATCTGGCCCCGTCCAACGCCGCCCGGATCCGATGGCCCAATTCGGCCGCCGCCTTGCGAGTGAAGGTCAAACCGAGGACCTGGCCTGGGCGGACGGCGCCCGTGCCGACGAGCCAGACGACCCGCGCCGCCATGACGGTCGTCTTGCCCGATCCGGCCGCCGCTTCGACGAGGCCAGCCGTCGGCGGAGCCGTGGCGGCGGACACTTGCTCGTCGGAAAAAGGCAAGTTGAGCAACCGGGACAAGTCGGCTGGCTCAAGGCGGTGGCCGGCTGCCGCCGCAGGCGTGTCAAATGGCAACGTGAGCTGCGCGGCCGGAGAGCCGGGGCGGGGAATCGGCCCGGTCATGGCCGGTCCTCCTCGTCCGCCGTCAGGACCGGACAACTCGACTGGAACTGGCACCAGCGGCAGGACCGCCCGGCCAAGGCGGGATAGCGGGCTTCGGAGATTATCTGGGCAGCTGTCGCGAGCCGTTGGTGGACCCAGGTCGGATACGGCTGGACGGGATCGGGAAGGTCTTGGGCCAGCCGTTCGAAGGCCGGTTGGCCGGCTTCTTCAAGTTGTGGCTCGTCGTCCAAGCTCGCCTGCCAGAGGACCTTGGGGCCTGAGGCGCCTGCCTTTGCGGGCAGCCTGACGTACACGAGTTCGGCTCCGCCCAGATCGGGGGCCTTGCCCGTCAAGGATTTCAGCGCCCCGCTTTGGAGAGCCAGTTGGTAGGCCCCCAGTTGGCCATTGGCCTCCGCTTCGGACCGGCTCAAAGGGACCTTGCCGGTCTTGAAGTCGACCACCCAGAGGCGGCCTTCTTTGTCCCGGTCGAGCCGGTCGATCTGACCGGTCAGCCGGACGTTGTGCGGCCCGGCCGCGACGTCGGCTTCGAAACGGACCTCAAGGCCGAGCACGGTCCGACTGGCTCGGGACCGCCGCCACGCTTCGAGCCGGTCGAGGGCGGCGACCGCTTGTCCGCGCTCCGAAGCCGCCTGCCAGACGGCTGGAAACGCTACCTCTGGCCAGACGGCGTCAAGGCGGCGGACCGCCTCGTCCCGGTCGATCTGGCCGGCGGCGAGGGCTTGGGCCAAGACGTGGATGAGCGTGCCGAATTGGGCGCCGGGCGAACGGCTGCCCTCCGCCTTGACCCGGCGGGCCAAAAACCATTGCCGCGGGCAGGCCAAAAGCCCGTCGACCTGGCTGCCGCTTAAGCGGATCACCTCGCCTTGTTGTCCTCTCGGGCCGGGATTTTCTCCTTGGCGCGGCGTCAAGACTTCCAGGCGCCGCGCGGGGAGGTCCTCGGCCAGAACAGCTTCCGCGGGGAGGTCCGGGCGCGAAGAATCTTCTGGCCAGGCTTCCGCCAAGCCGGCCCACCAGTGTTCCGGCGCGGCTTGGGGCACGAGGGCGCGGCCAGTTTGGCCACGGGCGCTCGCCAGATCGGCTAAGCGCAGGCAGGCGGCGTCACGCAGGACCGGGTGGGCGGCGGCGTCGGCCGCGGTCCGCCGCAAGAGGCCGACCAGGCCTGTCCAAGTGGCGAGTGTCGGCCCGAGCGGGCCGACAGGTTCGGCCGGACGGCCTAGCTCTTCGAGGAAACGGGACGGGACCAGACCGCCGCTTTCGCCTTGGTCGGCGGCTGTCACAATGAGCGTTTGAATCGCCCGGCTGCAGGCGACGTAGAAGAGGCGGCGTTCCGCCGCCCGCTGTTCAGCCGGCGTCGGCGCGTCCAGCTTTCCCGCCGGCAGGAGATCCGCAAGGTCGAGGAGCGCGGCCGAGTGGGGCGCGGCCGGCCACAGCCCTTCCTGGACTGCCGCTACGGCGACGAGCGGCCATTGCCGGCCCTTGGCCCGGTGGGCCGTCAAAACGGCGACGGCGGGCCGGCCGGCCGAACCTAGGCGCAGGCGGCGGGCCGGCAGACGCTGGCCGGCGGCCTCCTCCGCAAGGGCCTGGACGCCGGCCGGTCCGCCCAACCGGTCAAGGCGGTGGGCCAGCTCAAACAACGCCGTCACCGCGTCGAGGGCGCGGTCGGCGGCCAACGCCTCGGGGGCCCTGCCGGCGCTGGCTTTTTCCGACCGGTCTGCCCAGCCGGAGCCCTCCCACAACGCCCACAGGGCGTCGACGGCGGGCTGCCCGGCCTCGATCAAGCAGCGAGCTTGTTTCAAGCTGGCCAAGAGCCGATCCCACTGTCCGTCAGCGGCGTCGTCCGCAAGACTGCCGCCGGCCTCCGAAAGCGCGGTCTTGCCCAAGGCCGGCCCAGGACCGCCGACAGCCTCCGCGGCTTCTTCGCCGGCCTCCGCGGCGGCGGGCGTTTCCCAAACAGCGGTTCCGATTGCCGCTGCCAGCGCCGGTTCGGTCTGGACGACTTCAAGCTCAGAGCCGCCCAGGGGCGAGGCCGCGAGCCGGCGCAGCCAAGAGGCCCGCTGACCGGCTGTCCAACCGGTGGCAACGGCGACTTGAAGCGCTTCCAGGAGCGTTTGAACGGCTGGTTCGTCGGCCAAGGGGAGGCCTTCCCACTCGACGGCGACAGGCACTCCGCTGGCCGTCAGAGCCGCTGCGAGAGCCCCGATTGGACGGCCAGTCCGGACGATCACCGCCATTTCTTCCCAACCCAGCCCGTCTGCGCGGGCCCGCCACAGCCGTTCGGCGAGCCATGCCGCTTCGTCGGCCGGACTCTCGCAGACGACTGCCTCCGGCGGACCGCCGTCGGCCGCCTGGCCGCCTGGCCTTTGCAGTTTGCCGCCGCCGCTGCTCAGCGGCCAACGCCTAGGCAAGGCGATCCGCGCCGCTAGGCGTTTGACGCTGGCCGCGAGGGCGGGGCTCTGGCGCCAGGATTCCTCCAATTCGACAATCCCAATCTTCAATCCCGCCGCCGTCTGGAAGCGCTCCGGCAGGTCGAGGACCGAGCGGGCCGCCGCGCCCCGGAAGCCGCCGACAGCCTGACGGGGGTCGCCGAAAGCCACGAGATGGCCGGCGGGAGCCGTCACCGCCTCCAGCAAGCGGACCTGGGAAGCGTCGACCTCCTCGTATTCATCCACGAAGACGAGCCGAGCCAATTCCCGGAGTTCGCCGGCGTGTTCGGGGAGGGCTGCCGCCCGTGTGGCAGTTTCCGTCAGCTCCGCCTGGTCGAAACCGCCTTCCAGGGCGAGGACGTCGAGATAAGCCTCGAAAAACGCCGCCAGACAGCCCCAATCGGCCCGT
Source organism: Propionibacteriaceae bacterium (assembly GCA_031268515.1). Taxonomy (GTDB): domain Bacteria; phylum Actinomycetota; class Actinomycetes; order Propionibacteriales; family Propionibacteriaceae; genus WQYJ01. The sequence continues at coordinate 6,275 of JAIRXC010000178.1, read as the reverse complement.
CCGGCGGCGCTGGCGCGCTCCGCCACCTGGTCGGGTGACACGCCCTCGCGCCGCAGCAAGTCCAAGGCCTCCCGCGCCTGGCGGGCGAACCGCCCGGTCTGGACGGCAGCCGCCCAGCCGGGCGGCCAAGCCTCAGCGCCCCGGCTGGCAAGCAGTTCGCGGATGCGCTGATCCGCCTGCGCGGCTGTCAGCGAACGCATCCCGCCTGGCGGGCTGAAACGGCGGACCACAGCGTGGCTGAGCCCAGCCCACGACACGATGCGAGCTTCGCCGGCCGCGTCGGGGTCCCGTCTGGCCAAGGCTTCCCGCAACCGGCCCGCCGCCGACGCCGAGCCGGCGATGACAAGAGCCGGTCCGCGGCCGGCCCGCAACTGCGCCACTGCCGCCTCGACTAGCGTGGCTGTCTTGCCCGTCCCCGGGCCGCCGAGGACGAGCAACGGCTCTGACGACCCCTCGATGACGCGCCGTTGGGCGGGAGTCGCCGGGAACGGCTCGTCGTCGCGGGGCAGCCGCGTCAACCGATACCTAGGGGCCGTCAAATCCATGCCCCCATCGAATCAGACTCCTCTGACGTTTCCTTGTGACCGCGCCTTCTTCGGGCTTGCGGCCAGCAGTTTTGCCGGCCCGCCTGTCGCATCGGCGCCCCGACGTGTGGGAAGCTTTTCCAATGCCGCGCGCTGGCGCCCCGGCCGTCCGTCGTCGCCGCCAGACGCCACCGCCCGTACGCTGTCGGCCCCGACCGCCCGACCGAAGCCAGGAGTCCGCAATGACTGAGCCTCTACCCGCCGGCGCCGCCGCCTTGGCGCTTCCTGCCGTCGCCCCCGCTTTGACTCTTGAGGCCCCGCCGCCTGTCGCCGCCATCGCGGAAACTCAGGCGCCTGCCATGGCGCCCCAGGTCGAGGCGGCCCAGGTGCCAGTCCTCGACCAGAGAGTTGAGAGTTTCCTCGCCGCCATTGACAAGGCCGAAACGAAGTCGCCTGAGTTTTCCGCCCAGGCGGACGCCGTCCGTTCCATGGGCGACGCCGACATCCGCCGGGCCGCCGAGACATCGAACCGCCTTCTCAGCCAGCCGGTCAAGGCGGTCAGCGAAGGCGGTTTGGCTGAAAGCTCGACCGTTGGCAAAACCCTCTTGGAGTTGCGGCGGACGATCGAAAGCCTCGACCCCGGCCGCGACGCCCAGCCCACTAAGAAGTTGCTCGGCATCATCCCCATGGGCCGCAAGCTGGAGGATTACTTCCGCAAATACCAGTCCTCCGAGCAGCATCTCAACGCCATCCTCCACGCTCTCCGCTCCGGCCAAGACGAGCTGACCCGTGACAATGTCGCCCTCAACATGGAAAAGCAGAACCTCTGGCAGGCGATGGGCCGGCTCAACCAATACGTCTACATCGCCGAGCAGCTCGACCGCCGCTTGGCCGCCAAGGTGGCCGACCTCCAGATGACCGACCCGGAACGGGCCAAGGTCATGAGCGAGGATGTCCTCTTCTACGTCCGCCAGAAGCACCAAGACCTACTGACTCAGCTCGCGGTGTCGATCCAGAGCTACCTCGCCATCGACATCATCATCAAGAACAACATCGAACTCATCAAGGGCGTCGACCGGGCTTCCACGACGACGGTTTCGGCTCTCCGCACGGCCGTCATCGTGGCCTCCGCCCTCGGCAACCAGAAGCTTGTCCTCGATCAGATCACGGCCCTCAACACGACGACCTCGGAGATGATCCAGCGGACCTCGGAGATGCTCAAGGAGAATTCGGCTGCCATCCGCGAGCAGGCCTCCAGTTCGACGCTTGGCATCGACCAGTTGAAGGCCGCGTTCGCGAACATCTACCAGACCATGGACACCATCGACCAGTTCAAGGCCAAGGCGCTCGACTCCATGTCTCAGACGATAGGCGTTTTGGAGCATGAAGTCGTCAAGTCCCGCAGCTACCTCGAGCGGGCGCAGAGCTCTCAGCCCAATTTGCCGAGCAACCTCAACGTCGACGGCTTGCGCTAGGCGGCGGACAGCGTGGGCTTGTTCGACTGGCTACGAGGAGGCGCCGTTCCCGAGGCGGCGGGCCACGAGGCTTTGCCCGTTGTTTCGTCTGTGCCCCCGGCGCCGACGCCCGCTGACATCACCGCCGCCCTCGACCGGGTCGAAGCTTTGGCGGGCGATGTTTCTCTCAACAGCGCCGTCGTCGCACGGGTAGCACGGGTTGTCCAGCGTCTGCGTGAGACCGTGCCCCGGATGGACGGCGCCGGCCTCGCCTCGGCCGACCAGTATTCCCTCATCGCGACCGCCACCAGCTACCTGCCTGAAGCCCTCGGCAACTACCTTCGCCTGCCTCGCGACTGGGCCAACAGCCGACCCCTCTTAGGTGGTAAGTCGGCTTTGCTAATCTTGATCGACCAACTTGATTTGCTAGGGATGACCGCGGACAAGATGTACGACGCGGTGCTGCAGAAAGACGCCCGCGCCCTCATCGAACACGGCCGGTTCTTGGAGGAACGTTTCGGCTCCGCCGCCGGCCCCAGCCCAACGCCTGCCCCAGCGCCGCCGGCCGCCGTTTCAGGCCGCCCCGGAAATCCGCTTGATTTGGGGGCGCCGTGACGAAACCACGTGACGAAGCCGCGGCCATGGACGAGTTTGAGAAAGAGGCACCGGCCCTTCTCAGCCGCGTCCTCGGACAGTTGCGCGACCAGTCGCAGCGCGTCCGCGAGCTTGTCGGCGGGGCTGATCCGGCCGCGGTCCCCGGCCTTTTCGACCTGTCAGCTCTCGACCCTCACACGCCCGGGGCCTTCGGCGCGCTCGGAACCGCCTCTTCTGCGCCGGAAGCCGGCACGGCTTCGGCGAACCCAACCGAAGGGCCTACGGCCATAGCAGAGGCAACGGGCGCAACCGGAACGGCCGGCCAGCTGGCGGACCCGTCGGGCCAAACCGGTTCCGCTGCCGCTGTGGCCGTTGCCCCGGCGGCAGCGGAAGCGGCCGCCCCCAGCCTGCCCGCCAAATCTTTAGACGAGTTGTTGGCTGAACTCGACGAGCTCGTCGGCTTGGACAGCGTCAAGGAAGAGATCCACCGCCAGTCGGCCATCTTGCGCGTCCAAGCCCTGCGCTCCCAAGCCGGCCTCAAGGACCCGACGATCACCCGCCATCTAGTCTTCGTCGGCAACCCCGGCACCGGCAAGACGACGGTCGCCCGGTTGGTCGGCGGCATTTACCGCGCCCTCGGCCTGCTGAGCCAAGGCCAACTTGTCGAAGTCGACCGTTCGGAACTCGTCGCCGGCTACCTCGGCCAGACTGCCATCAAGACCGCCGAGGTGGCGGCCAAGGCCTTAGGCGGCGTCTTGTTCATCGACGAGGCCTACGCCTTGTCCGGCGACCAGTACGGCGAGGAGGCCATCAACACCTTGGTCAAGGAGATGGAAGACCACCGTGGCGACCTCGTCGTCATCGTGGCCGGCTATCCCACTCCCATGGAACGTTTCATCGCCGAGAATCCCGGCCTGGCGTCGCGTTTCCGGACGACGATCGCCTTCGCCGACTATGCCGACGACGAATTGGCCGGCATTTTGCGACAACTGGCGGCCCAGGCGGACTACGACCTCTCAGACGCCGCCGAGGCCGCTTTCCGGACCTTGCTGGCGGCGCAGCCCCGTGACAGTTCGTTTGGCAATGGGCGTTTTGTACGGAACGTCTTCGAGGCCGCCATCGGCCACCAGGCTTGGCGGTTGCGCGACGTGGCCGAGCCAACGACGGCGCAGCTGCGGGAGCTCCTGCCCACTGACATCGACACCGCCGCCGCCGATGAGCCCGTCGTCTCCTGGCCGCCAGAAGGACCTGCCAGCGCGAGCGGCCCCGGCGCCGCCCCAGAGGCTGTCTCCGAGGCCGCTGCCCAAGAAGCCGCCATACGGCCGGAGGCTAGCTGATGGCCCGCCCAGCCGGTTCCCGCGGCCCCGCCGCACAAGCCGCCGCCTCAACCCACGTTTCTTCAAATCTAGCTGCTCAAGCGGCAGCGGCCAAGCCGCCTGCGGCAGCCCCCTCCGCCGTGTCAGCCCGCCCGCCCGCCGCTGCCCAATCCGCCGCCCGGTCAGCTGCGGCCGCCGCCGATCCGACCGCCGCCAAGGCCGGCCTCCTGCCGGCGGGCCGCGCTCCCGTCGCCAGCCGTCGGCCCAGCCATCTGCCGACGCCCCGCCTGTTCAAACGCCTCCGCTTTCTCAGCGCCATCCTCATGGCCGTCGCAACGGTCCTCGGCGTCGCCGCGATGAGCCTGCCGGCTGCTTCCTTGACCTCTTATTGCCACGCCACTGAACAAGCCGAACGCCTTGTCTCGCTTCAAGCTTCCCTGGCCGAAGCTGACGCCCAGGCCAGCACAGCCGTCCTCGGCTCCGGCCAAGCCGCGGCCGCGGCCGCGAAATTCGCCACCGCCATGGACGCCGTTTACACCGACCTCCTACGGGCCGGCGGCGAACAAGACAACATCATCACCGTGGCTGCTGGCATCCGCGCCTACGAGGATGACATCGAGGCTCTGCTGCTGCTCCTAGCCGACGGGACGGCGGTCCAGACCGCCGGCGACAGCCTGGACACAGCCAGACGGCGACTCTGGGACACCTTGGAACCGGCCTTGGCCACCGATCCCGGCACTGCCTCTGCGGCCTCGCCGCTGCTCGTTTTGGCGATCGTCGCCGCCGGCGCGAGCGGCCTTTTCTGGCTGGCTGTCATGACCGTCACGGCCAAGAGGACCCACCGCCTATTCAACCTGTGGCACATCGCAGCCCTCCTCGCCACGGCCGGCCTTGTCATCATCGTCAGCACCGTCACGGCCTTCACGAACAACGAGATCACGGCCCACGCTGATCAGGCCGCCGAGACCCGCGCGGCCTACGCCGCGGTGGCCGCCGCCTGGCGCGTCCAGGCCGCCGACGCCCTCCGGACCATCGACCCGGCCCGGCCCGCCGACGAAGCCGAAGCCGCCCTCGCCACGGCTCGAAACAGCGTCGCGGCGCAACCTGGCCTCTTCGAGGCAGAGGCTTTGATCTCAAAGATCGCCACGCTTCACTCCGAGCTAGCGTCCGGCCAGGCCTCGGCCGGAGAAACCGCCGACCGCCTAGCCGTCGATCCGGCCACCGGCCAGCCGCCCAGCTTGTGGGACCAGCTCAAAGACGTCGCCGCCGTCAGCGCCGCCAACACCGCCGCCAGCCGCGCCGCCCACAACGGCGACGCGGCCATGATGGCGTGGATGGCCCTCACGGCGGCGGCGGGATTCGCCGGCCTTTTCTTCGGCCAGATCGGTTTTCGGGCCCGCTTGGCGGAGTTCTTGTGACCGCGCCGGCCGTCCCGGCGCCGCAGCCGCCCGGCGCTCTCGACCGCCTAGCCGACCCTGTCCACATCCTCTCGTTCCTCAACCAATTGGGGGATTGGCTGGACGACCGCCGCCAACGGCTCGACGCCTTGGACCAGGCACTCTTGTCCCGACCGGGGCCGGCGGAGCGGACCGGCGACCTAGTCGTCGCCTTGGCGCTGTGGAAGTCGATCCAGAACCGCTATGGCTCTCTCTTGCGGACCTGGGACTCTGGCCGGGTCGGACCCGTCCAACTGCGGCAATTAGCCCAACTCATGTGGGGCCGCCTCGACGAAGAGCGGCCGGCCGAAAGAGCGCCGGAAGCGATGTCTCCGGCTGCTCCCCCCGCGGCCGCTGGCATGTCTGTCAATCTGCCCGAAGCCTGCCGCCTCTTCGACGCCTTGGCGGCCCAGTTGTCAGCCCAGCTTCGCCTGACCGGCCAGGAGGCCCAGTCCGCCCTCCGCCTGACCGGCCTGCGAGCACAGGCTGAGCGCCTCCGAGACCAGGTCCGGCTGGAGCCAGCCGGCCGGCGGGAGGCTTTGGCCAAGACCGTGGCCGGGGTCGCCGCCGACGTCGCGGAGTTGACCGCCAAAGCTGACCGCGGCGGCGACATCGGCGGCCTGCTCGGCCCGCTTGAGATCAAAGCCGCCCGCCTGGAGCGCGATCTCATCGTCGGCAACGCCCAGCGCCGTCAAGCCGAGGCGGCGGCAGCCGAGCTGGGCCGGCTCCGCGGCTCGCTGGAGGAACGAGCCGGCGCCGCCGCCCGCCTCGTTCAGGAGGCTCGCCGCCGCGTCTTGCCAGCGCCTAAATACGCAGTCCCCCACATCTCGGCTCTAGGGCCTGTCCCCGCGGACGCGGCCCAGTTCGAGGACTACGGCAACCGCCTGGCTCAGGTCGGCCGAGCCCTCGCTGTCGTGGAGCAAGCCAACCAGGCCGCCTTGGCCGCCTTGG
>JAIRXC010000127.1 GCA_031268515.1 Propionibacteriaceae bacterium | reverse complement strand
CGAACTCGAACGAGGACGCGTTGGCCGATCTCGATGAGCGCGGCATCGTCCGCATCGGCGCCGAGGTGACGACGGGCGACATCCTCGTCGGCAAGGTCACCCCGAAGGGGGAGACGGAGTTGACGCCGGAAGAGCGCCTCTTGCGGGCGATCTTCGGAGAGAAGGCCCGCGAGGTCCGCGACACCTCGATGAAGGTGCCGCACGGCGAATCGGGCACTGTCATCGGCGTCCGCGTCTTCGACACCGAGGCCGGCGACGAATTGACCCCTGGCGTCAACCAGATGGTCCGCGTCTACGTCGCCCAGAAGCGCAAAATCTCGGTCGGCGACAAGCTGGCCGGCCGCCACGGCAACAAGGGTGTCATATCGAAGATCCTGCCGGTCGAGGACATGCCGTTCTTGGAGGACGGCACCCCGGTCGACATAATCCTCAACCCCATGGGCGTTCCCTCGCGTATGAACATCGGCCAGGTCTTGGAGACCCACCTCGGTTGGGTCGCCAAGTCGGGTTGGGACATCGCCGGGGTTGACGAATCTTGGGCCGACCACCTCCACAAGGTGGGCCTCGATCACATGGAGCCAGGCGCCATGCTCGCCACGCCTGTCTTCGACGGCGTCACCGAAGCCGAGATCACCGGCTTGTTGGAGCATGGTTTGCCCAACCGGGACGGCGTCAAGCTGGTGGACGGCGGCGGCAAGGCCCACCTCTTCGACGGCCGCTCCGGCGAGCCGTACCCAGAGCCGGTCGGCATTGGCTACATCTACATGCTCAAGCTCCACCACCTCGTCGACGACAAGATCCATGCTCGTTCGACCGGCCCGGTCTCGATGATCACCCAGCAGCCGTTGGGTGGCAAGGCCCAGTTCGGCGGCCAGCGTTTCGGGGAAATGGAAGTGTGGGCCTTGGAGGCCTACGGCGCGGCTTGGGCGTTGCAGGAACTGTTGACGATCAAGTCGGATGACGTGCCTGGCCGAGTCAAGGTCTACGAAGCGATCGTCAAGGGGGAGAACATCCCCGAGCCGGGCATCCCGGAGTCCTTCAAAGTCCTCGTCAAGGAGATGAAGTCGCTTTGCCTCAATGTCGAAATCTTGAGTTCCGACGGCCAGGTGGTCGAACTGCGGGATTCCGAAGACGACTACAGGGCCTCCGAGGAGTTCGGCATCGACTTGTCGCGCCGCCCCGGCACTGACCATTTCAACATTGAAGAAGTCTGACATTCCGCTTGTCGACTCCGTGAATTGAGCCATTGATCCCGGAAACGGGAGGAAGTGAAGCACCGTGCTGGACGTCAACTTCTACGACGAGTTGCGCATCGGACTGGCGACCGCCGAGCAAATCCGCGAATGGTCGCACGGCGAGGTCAAGAAGCCGGAGACCATCAACTACCGCACACTCAAGCCGGAGCGGGACGGCCTCTTCTGCGAGAAGATCTTTGGCCCGACCCGCGACTGGGAGTGCTTCTGCGGGAAATACAAGCGGGTTCGTTTCAAGGGCATCATCTGCGAGCGCTGCGGCGTCGAAGTGACCCGCTCGAATGTCCGCCGCGAGCGGATGGGCCACGTCGAATTGGCCGCCCCTGTCACGCACATTTGGTATTTCAAGGGCGTGCCGTCGCGGCTCGGCTATCTCCTCGACATCGCCCCCAAGGATCTCGAGAAGGTCATTTACTTCGCCGCCTACATGATCACCTCGGTCGAAGAGGAGGCCCGCCACCGCGACCTGCCGAGCCTCCAGGCCAAGATGGAAAACGAGCGCAAGCAGACCGAGACGCGCCGCGACGCCGACATCAACGCCCGTATGGCGAAACTCGAAGAAGACCTTGCCCAACTGGAGGCCGAGGAAGCCAAGGCCGACGTCAAGCGGCGGGTGCGCGACAACGGCGAGAAGGAACTCAAGTCCATCCGCGAGCGCGCGCAACGCGACCTCGACCGGCTTCAGGCCATTTGGGACCGCTTCAGCTCTCTTAAAGTCCAAGACCTAGAAGGCGACGAGGTCTTGTACCGCGAGATGAAGTCCCGCTACGGAAAGTACTTCGCCGGCGCCATGGGGGCCGAGGCTATCAAGGTCCGCCTCGCCACCTTCGATTTGGCGGCCGAGGCCGAAAGGCTGCGCGAGGTCGTCAAGACGGGCAAGGGCCAGCGCAAGACTCGCGCCCTCAAGCGCCTCAAGGTCGTCTCGGCTTTCATCCAGACGTCGAATTCGCCGCTTGGCATGGTTCTCGACGCCGTGCCGGTCATCCCCCCCGATCTGCGCCCGATGGTCCAGCTTGACGGCGGCCGTTTCGCCACCTCCGACCTCAACGACCTCTACCGCCGGGTCATCAACCGGAACAACCGGCTCAAGCGGCTGCTCGACCTCGGCGCCCCCGAGATCATCGTCAACAACGAGAAGCGGATGCTCCAGGAAGCCGTCGACTCGCTGTTCGACAATGGCCGCCGCGGCCGCCCTGTCACCGGCCCGGGCAACCGGCCGTTGAAGTCGATCTCCGACATGCTCAAGGGCAAGCAGGGCCGTTTCCGCCAGAACCTTTTGGGCAAGCGGGTCGACTATTCGGGCCGTTCGGTCATCGTCGTCGGCCCCCAACTCAAACTGCACCAGTGCGGCCTGCCTAAGACGATGGCTTTGGAACTTTTCAAGCCGTTCGTCATGAAGCGGTTGGACGACCACAACCACGCTCCTAACATCAAGTCGGCCAAGCGGATGGTCGAGCGTCAACACCCGGTCGTTTGGGATGTCCTGGAAGAGGTCATCACCGAACACCCGGTGCTGTTGAACCGCGCCCCGACGCTCCACCGTCTCGGCATCCAAGCCTTTGAGCCGCAGCTCATCGAGGGCAAGGCCATCCAGATCCATCCGCTCGTCTGCACGGCCTTCAACGCCGACTTCGACGGCGACCAGATGGCCGTCCACCTGCCCTTGTCGGCCGAAGCCCAAGCTGAGGCCCGCATCCTCATGCTGTCGACCAACAACATCTTGAAGCCGGCTGACGGCCGCCCGGTCACGATGCCGACCCAGGACATGGTCATCGGCCACTACTTCCTCACCTTGGGGCGCGAGGGCCGGCCGGGCGAGGGCCGGGCTTTCTCTTCGGTGGCGGAGGCTCTCATGGCCTTCGACCGGCGCGAGATCGAGGTCAGCTCGGTGGTCAAGCTCCGCCTGACCGGCGTCCAGCCGCCCGAGGGCTACGAGCCTAGGCCGGACGGCTCGGTCCTTTTGGAGACGACGTTGGGGCGGGCCCTCTTCAACCAGGCGCTGCCCGATGACTACCCCTACATCAACGCCGAGGTCGGCAAGAAGCGCCTCGGGTCCATCATCAACGACCTGGCCGAGCGGTATTCCAAGGTCGAGGTGGCGGCTTGCCTCGACAACTTGAAGGACCTTGGCTTCCGCTGGGCCACCCGCTCTGGGGTGACGGTGTCGATCTCGGATGTCCAGACTCCGGCCAGCAAGCCGGAGATCTTGGCTTCCTACGACGCCAAGGCGGCCAAGATCGACAAGCTCTACGAGCGGGGCCAGGTGACCGAGGAGGAGCGCCGCCAAGAGCTGATCCAGATCTGGACGGACGCGACCGCCGAGTTGACCGAAGCCATGGAAGCTAACTTCACCCGCGACAATCCCATCTACATGATGGTGCACTCGGGGGCCCGCGGCAACATGACTCAGATGCGCCAGATCGCGGCCATGCGCGGCCTCGTGGCCAACCCGAAGGGCGAGATCATCGCCCGGCCCATCAAGTCGAACTTCCGCGAGGGCCTGTCCGTGCTCGAGTACTTCATCTCGACTCACGGCGGCCGCAAGGGCCAAGCTGACACGGCTCTGCGGACGGCCGACTCCGGCTACCTGACGCGCCGGCTTGTCGATGTCTCCCAAGATGTCATCATCCGCGAAGAGGACTGCTTGACCGAACGGGGCCTGACCAAGGTCATCGCCGTCGAGCGGGACGGCAAGCTGATCCCCGCTTCTAACAATGAAGCGGCGGTTTACGCCCGCACTCTGGCCACTGACGTCTACGCCGCCGATGGCGAATTGCTGTTGCCGGCTGGCGTCGATTTGGGCGACGTCAACATCGCGATGCTCATCGCGGCTGGGATCACCGAGATCAAGGTGCGGTCGGTCCTGACTTGCGAATCCCAGGTCAGGACGTGCGCTTTGTGCTACGGCCGCTCGCTCGCGACGGGCAAGTTGGTTGATGTCGGAGAGGCCATCGGCATCATCGCCGCCCAATCGATCGGCGAGCCGGGCACCCAGCTGACGATGCGGACTTTCCACACCGGCGGTGTGGCGGGCGACGACATCACCCAGGGCTTGCCTCGTGTGGTCGAATTGTTCGAGGCCCGCACACCCAAGGGCAAGGCTCCCATCGCGGGCGCGGCTGGGCGGATCCGCTTCGACGACACCGACCGTTCGCGGAAGATCATCATCGTCCGCGACGACGGCGGCGAAGATCTCGTCTACCAGGTGCCCAGGCGGGCCCGCCTGGAGTGGGAGGACGCCAACCACCAGGTCCATTCGATCCAGGACGGCCAGCAGGTCGAGGCCGGCGAGCAGTTGACGGCCGGCACCCTCGACCCGCAAGACGTCCTCCACGTCCGGGGAGTCCGGGCCGCTCAGGAACACCTGGTGGACGAGGTCCAGCAGGTTTACCGGACCCAGGGCGCCCCGATCCACGACAAGCACATCGAGATCATCATCCGGCAGATGCTGCGCCGGGTCACGGTCATCGAGTCGGGCGACACCCAGCTGTTGCCGGGAGAACTGGTCGACCGACGGTCTTTCGAGGCTCAGAACCGCGAGGTCGTGGCCGAGGGCGGCAGCCCCGCCCAGGGCCGTCCCGTCCTCATGGGCATCACGAAGGCTTCTTTGGCGACCGACTCGTGGCTGTCGGCGGCTTCCTTCCAGGAGACGACGAAGGTGTTGACCGACGCCGCCATCCAAGGCAAGTCGGACTCTCTGGTCGGCCTCAAGGAGAACGTCATCTTGGGCAAGCTGATCCCGGCCGGCACCGGCTTGGAGCGCTACCGCAACATCCGGGTCGAACCGACGGCGGATGCCAAGGCGCGGGCCTATCAGATGTCGTACGACGCCTACGACTACGACTTCGGTTCCGGCTCCGGCGCGGTCATCCCGTTGGACGATTACGACCTCTGACGGCCCTAGTCATTGCGCCAAGACGCCCCGGCCGCTGCCGGGGCGTCTTGGGCTTCAGGCGGAAGCGGACTGTCTCGGCCCTCCAGGCGCCCGTCTAGGCGTTTCCGGGCTGTGTCCTGAACAGGCGCAGCGCCATGCTCAGCGGGGTGCTGCGGCCAAACGCGACGGCATCGGCAAGCCGTCGATCTCGTCTCCGTGCGACGCGGAGCGTTTCGCGGCCACCCGGCAGGCTGAGCCGCCGTCTGGCTCGCCGCCGAGTCCAAGGCCACAAAGCCCAAGGTGCAAAGCGCGGGATCTGGCGGCGCTTCCAGACCGGCTTGCCGGCGGCTGGAAGCGAACCGGCCAGGCCCGCCGGCCGCGCCGGCGGCTGAGGCCGGACCGGCCGCGCTTTTGACCGATCCCCACCTGGCGGCTACCCTATGTTCTTGGTCCAGAGGACTGGGCCCGGTGCGCGCTGTGCCTTAGGACCTTTGGGCTGAGCCGCGCGGCCAGCACCGCCACTTCGGATGGCCGGCGCCCCCAGCGGAGCCGGCTGCAATCCAGTTTCTACGGCGCGGTTTCCGCGCCGTCGGCTGGCCACACGCAACTGGAGCGATCCAGCGACACGGAAAGAGAACTGCTCGGTGCCCACGATTCAGCAGTTGGTCCGCAAGGGCCGCACTGACAAGGTCAGCAAGACGAAGACGCCTGCCCTCAAGGGCTCGCCGCAGCGCCGCGGCGTCTGCACCCGCGTCTACACGACGACGCCGAAGAAACCCAATTCGGCTCTCCGCAAGGTGGCCCGCGTGCGGCTGTCCAGCCAGGTCGAGGTGACGGCGTACATCCCAGGCGTCGGGCACAACCTCCAAGAGCACTCGATGGTCTTGGTCCGCGGCGGCCGTGTCAAGGACCTTCCCGGCGTCCGCTACAAGGTCATCCGCGGCGCCCTCGACACCCAGGCCGTCAAGGGCCGCAAGCAGGCCCGCAGCCGCTACGGCGCCAAGAAGGAGAAGTAATGCCCAGGAAGGGACCCGCGCCCAAACGCCCGGTCGTCGTCGACCCGGTCTACAGTTCCCCGCTCGTGTCGCAGCTGGTGAGCAAGATCCTTCTCAGCGGCAAGAAGACTGTCGCTCAGCACATCGTCTACACGGCCCTCGAAGGCACGCGGGAGAAGACCGGCGCCGATCCGGTCCAGACCCTCAAGCGCGCGCTTGACAACGTCCGCCCCGGCATCGAGGTCAAGTCCCGCCGCGTCGGCGGCGCCACCTATCAGGTGCCCATCGAGGTCAAGCCGGCCCGCGCCAACACCTTGGCCATGCGCTGGCTCGTCTCTTTCTCCCGCGCCCGCCGCGAGAAGACGATGGCCGAGCGTCTCCGCAACGAGATCCTCGACGCCGCCAACGGCCTCGGCGCTTCGGTCAAGCGCCGCGAGGACACCCACAAGATGGCCGAGGCCAACCGGGCCTTCGCCCACTATCGCTGGTGACCGCTTAGGGCAACGCTGCGCCCCTGGACCCGTCCTGCGGGAATGGTCCAGGGGTGCGGCGTTGTTCAAAGACTGGCTCCGGCCTCTTGTTAAGCATTTTGAAGATCTGTGGAACGCCCCGAGGCAGAAGTGAGGATGAATCGTGGCCATTGACTTGACGACCGACCTGGCGAAGGTGCGCAACATTGGGATCATGGCGCACATCGACGCGGGCAAGACCACGACGACGGAGCGGATTCTTTTTTACACCGGCATCAATTACAAGATCGGCGAGGTCCACGATGGGGCCGCGACGATGGACTGGATGGAGCAGGAGCAAGAGCGCGGCATCACGATCACGTCGGCCGCGACGACTTGTTTTTGGAAAGACGTCCAGGTCAACATCATCGACACTCCCGGACACGTTGACTTCACCATGGAGGTCGAGCGGTCGCTGCGCGTCCTCGACGGGGCCGTGGCGGTCTTCGACGGCGTGGCGGGCGTCGAACCCCAGTCGATGACGGTGTGGCGCCAGGCCAGCCGCTACAACGTCCCCCGCATCTGTTACATCAACAAGCTCGACCGCACCGGCGCCAGCTTCGACCACTGTGTCAAGACGATCCGGGAGCGGCTTCACGCCACCCCGCTCATCGTCCAGCTGCCGATCGGGGCCGAGGCTTCTTTCCTCGGCGTCGTCGACCTTGTCGGCATGCGCGCTTTGACGTGGCGGGGCGAGACGACGATGGGCGAAGACTATGAGGTCGAGGAGATCCCCGCTGACATGATCGGCCCCGCCCAAGAGGCCCGGACCGAGTTGATCCACGCTTTGGCCGAAGCCGACGAGGAGTTCGGCGAGTTGTGGCTGGAGAAGGAAGATTCCGGCGAGGATTTCACCGAGGCCGAAATCAAGGCGGCCCTACGCCGAGCCGTCATCGCCAACACCGGCAATGTCGTCGTCTGCGGCACGAGCTTTAAGAACAAGGGCGTCCAGCCTCTCCTCGACGCCATCGTCGATTATCTTCCCTCGCCTCTCGACATCCCGGCCATCGCGGGTTTCAAGCCAGGCCACGAGTCCGAAAGCATCGAGCGTCACCCGACGGCCGGCGACCCGTTGGCCATGTTGGCCTTCAAGATCGCAGCGGACCCGCACCTTGGGCGCCTCACCTTCATCCGCGTTTATTCCGGCCTTCTCAAATCCGGCGCCCAGGTCCTCAACGCCACGAAGGGCCGCAAGGAGCGGATCGGCAAGATTTATCAAATGCACGCCAACAAGCGTGAAGAGATCGACGCCATCGGCGCCGGCATGATCTGCGCTGTCATGGGCCTCAAGGACACTTCGACCGGCGAGACGCTGTGCGATCCCGCCCACCCCATCGTCTTGGAGTCCATGGAGGTTCCGACCCCGGTCATCGAGCAGGCCATCGAGCCGAAGACGAAGGCTGACCAGGAAAAGTTGTCAATCGCCATTCAACGGCTGGCGGAGGAGGACCCGAGCTTCCGCGTCCACACGGACGACGAGACCGGCCAGACCATCATCGCCGGCATGGGCGAACTCCAGTTGGAGATCTTGATCGACCGGATGAAGCGCGAGTTCAAGGTCGAGGCCAACGTCGGCCGGCCCCAGGTGGCGTATCGGGAGACGGTCCGCCGCAAGGTCGAAAAAGTCGAGTACACGCACAAGAAGCAGTCCGGCGGCTCCGGCCAGTACGGCCGCGTCATCATCGCTTTGGAGCCGTTGCCGGCGGGCAGCGGTTACGAGTTCGCCAACGCCGTCACGGGCGGGCGCATCCCCAAGGAATACATCCCGGCCGTCGACGCCGGCATCAAGGACGCCATGCAATTCGGGGTCCTGGCCGGCTATCCGGTCCAAGATTTCAAAGTGACGCTTCTCGACGGCGCCTACCACGAGGTCGACTCCTCCGAACTGGCTTTCAAGATCGCCGGTTCCATGGCTTTCAAAGAGGCCGCCCGCAAGGCTGACCCGGCCATTTTGGAGCCCATGATGGCCGTCGAGGTGACGACGCCGGAGGATTACCTCGGCACCGTTTTGGGTGACATCAACGGCCGCCGCGGCCACGTCCAGTCCATGGACGAGCTCCACGGCAACCGGGTCGTCCGAGCGCTGGTGCCGTTGTCTGAGATGTTCGGCTACGTCGGCGATCTGCGCTCGAAGACCAGCGGCCAGGCGTCGTATTCAATGGAATTCGATTCTTACGCCGAAACCCCGAAGTCCGTGGCCGAAGAAATCGTCGCCAAGGCCCGAGGCGGTCTGAGCGGCTGATGCCAGCTGTTTTTCCCACGCCGGCTCCGTCTGTCCGGTCCGCTGCCTTCCCGCCTACGGTTGGGTTTGACGGGCCGGGTCCGGTGGGGAAGACTAACGTCCGTCTGTCTCCGGGGAGACGACCGCGTAGTCAAGTCAATCAGCCCGCGCGGGCCTGACCTGCGCGAACCCACCGAAGTACGCCCCGCGACCGCGTGGCGCCAATCCGAAAAAGGAGCCCCAGTGGCAAAGGCCAAGTTCGAGCGGACTAAGCCGCACTGCAACATCGGCACCATCGGGCATATCGACCACGGCAAGACCACGCTGACCGCGGCGATCACGAAGGTGCTTCACGAAACCTATCCAGACCTGAAGGCCAACACCTTCACCGCCTTCGACCAGATCGACAAGGCCCCCGAAGAGCGTCAGCGCGGCATCACGATCTCGATCGCGCACGTCGAATACGAGACCCAGAACCGCCACTACGCGCACGTTGACTGCCCTGGCCACGCTGACTATGTCAAGAACATGATCACTGGCGCCGCCCAGATGGACGGCGCGATCCTCGTCGTGGCCGCCACCGACGGCCCGATGCCGCAGACCCGCGAGCATGTCCTCTTGGCCCGCCAGGTCGGCGTTCCGGCCATCGTCGTCGCCCTCAACAAGTGCGACATGATCGACGATGAGGACTCCGACCTCATCGATTTGGTCGAGATGGAAATCCGCGAGCTGCTGACGACCCAGGAGTTCGACGGTGACAATTGTCCGATTGTGCGTCTGGCGGCCGCCCCGGCTCTGGCCGGCGACGCCAAGTGGACGCCGGCCATCCTCGAGTTGATGGATGCCGTCGACACCTACATCCCGCAGCCGGAACGCGAGATCGACAAGCCCTTCTTGATGCCGATCGAGGATGTCTTCACGATCACCGGCCGCGGCACTGTCGTGACCGGCCGTATCGAGCGCGGCATCATCAAGACCGGCGAGCAGGTCGACATCGTCGGCATCCGGCCGGAGAAGGTCACGACGACGGTGACTGGCGTCGAGATGTTCCGCAAGATCCTCGACGAGGGCCGGGCGGGCGAGAACGTCGGCATCTTGTTGCGCGGCACCAAGAAGGAAGACGTCGAGCGCGGCATGGTCGTCATCAAGCCGGGCACGACGACGCCGCACACCGAGTTCGACGCCAACGTCTACGTCCTGACCAAGGAAGAAGGCGGCCGTCACAAGCCGTTCTTCTCGAACTACTCGCCGCAGTTCTATTTCCGCACGACCGACGTGACCGGCGTCGTCCACCTGCCCGAGGGCACGGAGATGGTCATGCCAGGCGACAACACGGACATGCACGTGACGCTGAACAAGCCGATCGCCATGGAAGACGGCCTCAAGTTCGCCATCCGCGAAGGCGGCCGTACGGTCGGCGCTGGCCGTGTCACCAACATCGTCAAGTGATCTGACCTGAACCCAAGGCCGTCAGCTTTTGGCCTTACGCTCTTTTGGCCCCGCGTCTTTTCAAGGCGCGGGGCCAAAAGCGTCTCCGGCCGCAGACCGCGCGTTCCGGCTGATTGCCCGGCCGGCCGGGCGGGCCGCTGTGACCTGGCCGTGCCGTCAGCGGGCGAGGATCACGGTTTGATCACGTCACCGCTAGAGCAGGTTGCGGGCTTGATGTCCCGTTGACGAGAGATATAAGCTCAAGCAACATCATAGTGATGGTTTTTAGTGGCAGCGAAGCTAGCAGAGAAGTTTTTAGCATGGGAATCACCCTGACGAAGAGCAGGACTCACGGCGGCGGCCGTTTTGGGGCTTGCCTGGCCCTGCCAATCCGGTTCTCGCGCCCATGAACGCGCGTCTTTGCCGGATTAGGGCCGCTGCCGTCGCCCTATCCGGCGCCTGCGCTCTAGGCTGGCTTTTGGCCGGCTGCTCCAGCGAAGGTGAAGAGGCTCCCTCGGCCTCACTGGATGCTGCAGTGGCCGATGTCATTGCCCGCGGCTTGGCGGCTGATCCGGATGACTTCAGCGCCCAGGTCTTGCAGCAGGCCCAACAAACGGGGCAAATCAGCGAGGCCGATTGGAAACAGGCCAACGCCAACTGGATTAGCTGCATCAAGAGCCTCGGCTTCGAGGCTGATGTTTTCTATGAGGGCACCAATGTAACATACCATGTAGCATTGTCTAATGAGGTGAGTCAGATGGACGAGGCTGGGCGGGCCGCCGTCCGGCAGACGATCCGTCAAACCTGCGATGAGCGCACTAACACTTACGTGAACATGGCTTATGACTCGCTGTACCGGGAGTCCTGGAAAAATGACCCCCGGCAGGTCGACGAGCGGGTCATCGCCTGCCTTCAGCAAGCTGGGCTGGCCTCAGAGACCTTGACTTACGAGGAGTTGGAGGCTGATCTAGCCGCCGGCGAGGCCAGCCGTTACGGTCCCAGCTCGTCTGACGCGGCCCAGGCTTGTTGGCGGGACAACTCTTGAAGGGCTCGGAGCCGGCCGCTGGTCCGAGGCATTGGCGGCTGCAACCGGGGGCGGTTGCTTTGATCGTCCTGCTGGTCGGCGCCCTGACAGTGGCCGGCTGGTGGCTGCGCCCCGGCGCCGCTCCGACGCCGCCGTCGTTGCTGCCGGCGGCCGCTCCGACCCTGGCTCCGGTCCCGGCGGTTGAAACCTTGGACGAGCGGCCGGTGACGGTGGCCTGGACCAGCGCGCCGGAGGTTCCCCTGACGACTGACCGCGGCGGCCGCGTCACCGCTTCTGATTGCCAAGCCGGCCAGTCGTTGGCCAGCGGCACGTCGCCGTTTGCCGTTGACGAGGTCCGTTTGCTGGCTTTGGCGACCCGGACGCCGCCTTGGCGGGACTTGGCGTTCGGCGACCGGGGCGACGACGTGCGCTCGTTGCAAGAGGCTTTGACGGCTCTCGGCCACAGTCCCGGCGACTCGGGCTGGTACGACGGGGCTGCCGACGCGGCCTGGCGGGCCGCCCTCGCTGCTGTCGGCGGCGGTTTCGCAGCCTCCCAGGTGCTTTGGCTGCCGGCGCCGACGGCGCTGGTCAACCGCTGCCTGGTCCAACTCGGCGACCAGTTGCCGCCCGGCGCGACCCTGGCGACGCTGGGCGGCGGGCTGACCGGCGCCCGCGTCCAAAACTGGCCGGAAGGGCTGGGCCAGGAGCCGCGCCAGCTAGTGGTCGACGGCGCCGAGGCGCCGGTGGACGCCAGCGGCGTCGTCAACGAGGCGGCCGATCTGGAACGGCTGGCCGCCGCCGACTCTTTCCAGCGTCACCTGTCCGGCCAAGACGAAGGCCCGTTGACGGCCGTCCTGCGCTTGGTCGAACCGCTTGTCGTCTACAGCCTGCCGCCGTCGGCGCTGGTTGTCGACGGACCCGCCAGCGGCTGCGTCCTCGACGAGGACGGCCAAGTCCACCCGGTTGCTGTCGTCGGCTCGAAGCTGGGGCGGACTTTCGTCCAGTTCGCCAACGGCCAGCCGCCGGCCCAGGTCCGGTTGAACCTGCCGGCGGATCTGACCTGCCGATGACAGGCCAAGTCGGCGGCTTCAATCCGGCCGGACAGCCCCCGCCTCGCTTGCGCGCCGCCTGGACAGGCCGTCTTCCGACTGCCGCCGGGGAACCCGGCGACTGGGATTACGGCCAGTCGGCGTTGACGCTGGCGGCCGTCTCGCACAGCTATGTCGCCGGCGAGCCGCTGTTCGAGCCGGTCAGCGCCCAGCTTCGGCCAGGGTCGCTCCACGCTGTCACCGGCGCCAGTGGATCAGGCAAGTCAACTTTGTTGGGGATCTTGGCTGGCTGGATCAAGCCGACTAGCGGGACGCTGCGGCGCCCGCCCGGGATGACGGTGTCCTGGGTCTTCCAGAACCCGCACGGGGTGGCCCGGCGGACGGCCCTCGACCACGTCGCCTTTCCTTTTCTGGCCGTCGGCTGGCGGCGCTCGGAGGCGGCTGGCCAGGCGCTGGCCCTGTTGGAGCAGTTCGGCTTGACGGCGGCGGCAGACCGGTCCTACCGCGACCTGTCCGGCGGCGAACGCCTCCGTCTGATGTTGGCGCGAGCCATCGCTTCCCGCCCGGACTTGTTGCTGGTGGACGAGCCGACAGCCCAGCTCGACGCCCTAGCCACCGCCGCCGTCAACAAGGTGATCGCCACCATGGCCACCGCCGGGGTCATCACGGTTGTCGCCACCCACGATCCGCAGACGGCCGCTGTCTGCGACGAGATCGTCGTCCTACGCCCGCCCCTGGCCGCTGCGGCCCGACCAGCAGAGCAGCCATGACCGCGCCGTCGCCGCCGCGCCGCGCCGCCATGCGCCTGGCTGTCATCGTTTCTGAGGCCGGCCGCGACCTGGCTCGCGGCGTGACTCGGGCCGGCTGCTGCGCCGCCGCCTTGGGGCTGGCTCTAGCTGGCCTGGTCGCGGTCGACGGCTTGGCTGTCCGGCGCTTGATCGCCCAGGCCCAGGAGTTCCAGGACCGGGGCGCGGCCACGCTGATCATCACCCTTGCCGGCGGCGTCGACGGGCGGCTGTGCGACGCGCTGGCCAGGCAACCCGGCGTCCGCGCCGCCGGCGCCGTCCGGGTCGAGGCCGACCCGCTGCTGTTCGCCCAACTGCCGGACAGCCCCGTCAGCTTCTATTCGGTCAGCCCCGGCTTCGCCGCCATGCTGCCCGCTGCGACCGGCCCCGACGGCGCCGGCCTGCTGGTTTCCCGCGAGGTCGCCGAGCGCTTCGGCTTCAGCCTCGGTTCCCGCATCGACCTCGCCCCTAGCACGGCGGCCGACAATCGGAGCGGCTGGGCGGCCGGGACCAGCCGGACAGCCGGCTGGTATGACTATCCGCAGGACGGCCGGCCGCCTGGTTTCGGCTATGCGGCTTTGGCGCCGACGCCGGCTGACCAGCGTTTCGACCAGTGTTGGCTCGACCAATACCCGGTCGTGCCGGCCACTTCCGATCTGCTCTACAGCGTCATCTTGCCCGACGCCGACACTGAAACCAGCCCGCCGCAGATCAATCAACACAACGGCTCCTTGGGCGCGCCGACCGACCCGGCGGCCGCCTACGGTCAGCGCCCGACGGCTTGGGCCGCCGCGGCGGCCGGCCTCGTCGGCTTGGCTGTCGGCCTGCTCGCCGTCGCCGCCCGGCGGGTGGAATTGGCTTCGAACGCGCACGCCGGCCAACGCCGGCTGGACCAACTGGCCGCGGTCGGGTTGGAGACGGCAGCCTGGGCGTTGACCGCCGCGGCCGTCGGCGCCGCCGCCCTGGCCGGCGTCAGCCGTGGCCTGGAACCGGCGGACCGGCTGGCGGTCGCCCGTTCCTTGGCCGGCGTCGTCTGGGCCGGCGTCGCCGGGGCCATGGCGGGAGCTTGGGCGGCGGCCCTCGTGATTCGGCCGTCCAAGCTGTTCGCCTACGCCAAGGAACGCTGACGGCTGCCTCGGCGAGGCGGCGGCGGCCAGAATTTGAGACGGCGGCCGAAGTCTCGCACAGGCAAAAAGCGAGCACGAGATCCGGTTGCCGTTTGCCGCCGCGCCGCCGGGCCGGCCCGCTTCACACGGTCAGCCAAGCCGGTCTCGCCGGGGTTTTCGCGTTCACGGGCCGGAGGCGCCGGTTTGGCCATCGCGCCCAAAGTGTTTGGGACATGTTGACTGTGTGATCGTCTGACCGAACTTGTGCTACTGTCTTCCTTGCTAATTCAAGACCACCTGGTCTTATGGTTCTTTCGACGCGAAGGAGGCCGACATGGGCAATCTCATGGCGATCCGCTCGTGTTGTTGTCTGTGTTGTTGACGCTCAGTCGGCGCGTCATCCTCTTTATTGTTGATTATTTTGTTTAATCTTGCGTGATTTGCTGTGCCCGCCTTGCGGCAGCCACGTGTCATGCAATGAACATTTTCTAGAACTTTGCCTTGCCGTCAAACAGAAGAAGAACATGACTGCTGTCATTAGCTATCCTGCCTTGTCGTCTGAGGAGGTTGTGGCTCCGCTGGCCGGCCTGTCCCAGTCGGCGCCGTCTCCGGCCGGAGACGATCCGGCGCCGTCCGAGTCAAATCAGCCGGCCAAGGCGGCGTCCGCAGCCAGCCGGCCTTCGACGCGAGGCTGGCCCCGTTTGCTGCGGCGGGGATTCGCCCGGTTGGCTCAAGCCGCTTTCATGATCTGGGCGGCTGCCAGCCTCACTTTTGCCGCCGTCCAGTTGGCTCCCGGCGAGACCATCGACACCTTGCTCGGCGTCAACGCCAACGACCCGGTGATGCGGGCCCAAGTCATCCAAGACTGGGGGTTAGACCACCCCGTGGCGGTGCAATATTTGCTCTATTTTTGGCGCCTCGCGCACGGCGACCTTGGTGTCAGCTACGTCGAACACCGTCCGGTGGCCGCCCTCTTGGCCGATGTCTTCCCGGCCACGGCGGAGTTGACGCTGTGGGCTTTCGCCATCGCGGTCGTCTTGGCGGTCGTCTTGGCCGTCGCCACCAGCGGCGGCTCCCGACTGGGCCGAGCCCTCAGCCAAGCTGTCGAACTGGCGGTCGTGAGCGCTCCGCCGTTTTGGATCGGCATGCTCTTGTTGGCTGTTTTCTCTTTCCGGCTCGGTTGGTTCCCGGTGGCTGGAACGAGCGGTTGGCGCGCTGTCGCGCTGCCGGCCCTCGCCATCGGCTGGCCGATCGGCTGCTACCTCGCCCAGGTTCTGCGCGAAGGTTTGGACCGGGCCTTGGAACAACCCTTCGCTTTGACGGCCAGAGCCCGCGGCCTGCGTCTGCGCGATGTCAAACTCCGCCACGGACTGCGCCACGCCGCTTTGCCGGCCTTGACCATGAGCGGCCTGACCGTCGGCAATCTGCTAGGCGGCGCGGTCATTTGCGAAACCGTTTTCGGGCGGGCCGGCCTCGGCCAACTGGCCCTTCACGCCATCAACGCCAAAGACATTCCGGTCATCTTGGCCGCTGGCCTGCTCTCAGCGGCCGTCTTCGTGGCCGTCACCACGGCGGTCGACCTGGCCTACCTGGCCGTCGACCCCAGGTTGCGCGGCGCCGGGACCTGGCAGGAGGCGAAAGCATGAGCGCCTTGGCTTTGCCGGTCAGCCTCCGGCCGCAGGCGTCAGCCAGCGGGGCTCGGGAACGAGCATTGGCTCGGGCGACCGCCGCCCAACACCGCCGCCGGCCGGCCGGCGTGATCTTGGCCGCCGCCATCATGGGGCTTGTCTTATTAGCCGCTTTCGCGCCTCAGCTGCTCACGGCCGCCGACCCGATCGCGGCCGACTTGCTGGCCGCCAACCAGCCGCCTTCGGCCGCCCACCTGGCCGGCACCGACTATCTGGGCCGTGACGTTTTCTGCCGCATCGTCTACGGCGCCCGCTATTCGCTCGTCATCGGCCTGACAGCCACCGCCATCTCCGTCCTAGCCGGTCTGCTGCTCGGCCTGGCGGCGGGCATCTCCCCCCGCTGGGCCGACAGCCTCATCAGCCGCGCCGTCGACGTTTTGGCCAGCTTCCCGAGCATCTTGTTGGCCCTCGTCGTCATCGCCGTGGCCGGCCCCGGCCTCGTCAACCTGATCGCCGCCTTGGGTCTTTCTGGCATCCCCGGCTACGCCCGCGTGGTCCGGGCCCAAACTCTCCAGGTCGTGCGCTCTGGCTACGTCGAACAGGCCCGCGCCCTCGGCCTGTCGCGGCCCCGGCTGATCGCCGCCCATGTCTTGCCCAACGCCTTGGGGGTCGTGCCCGTGCTCGCCACTATCGGCTTGGGCGGGGCGATCAGCGGCGCGGCCGCACTCAGCTTCATCGGTTTGGGACCGCAGCCGCCCACCCCGGAATGGGGCGCCATCTTGGCCGAATCACGCAACTACCTACGTGTCGCCTGGTGGACTGGGATCTTGCCGGGGGCGGCCTTGACGGCGACCGTCATCGCGTCGACCGTGCTGGGCCGGGCCTGGCAGGCCCGCTACGAACGGCGGCAACCATGACCGCCACCGTCGTAGACGCCGCCCCCATCGTCGACATCGTCAACCTCCAGGTGGTTTTCCCCCGCTCCGACCGTCTGATCCAGGCGGTCCGCGGCCTGGACCTGCGTATCGGCCGTGGCGAAGCCGTCGGGATCGTGGGAGAGTCCGGCTCCGGCAAGTCGGTCACGGTGCGCAGCCTGCTTGGGTTGGCCGGGACCGGCGCCATTGTCGAAGCCGACCGTTTCGACCTGTTCGGCCGGCCGGCTTTGGGCCAAAGCGAGCGGGCTTGGCGGCGTTTGCGGGGCGGCCGCATCGGCTTGGTGTTGCAAGACGCCCTTGTTTCGCTCGATCCGCTGCGCACCGTCCGGGCCGAGATCGACGAGGTGCTGCGCCGGCACCGGCCAGGGTCTGCCGCCCAGCGGGCCGCTCGCGTCAAGCAGTTGTTAGACGACGTCGGCATGGACGAACCGGCGTTACGCTCCCGCCAGCGGCCGCATCAATTGTCTGGCGGGCTGCGCCAACGGGCTCTCATCGCCTCGGCTGTCGCCGGCGACCCCGACCTCATCGTCGCGGACGAGCCGACCACCGCGCTAGACGTCACGGTCCAAGCCCAGGTCTTGGCCCTGCTGGCCGCCCGCCGAGCCGCCGACACCGCCTTGCTCCTCGTCAGCCACGACTTGGCGGTTGTGGCGAAGGTCTGCGACCGGGTCATCGTCATGAAAGATGGCGTAGCCGTCGAGGAGGGGCCGACCGACCAGGTGCTGGCTGCCCCGGCCGTCGCCTACACCCGCCAGCTCCTGGCCTCCGTGCCTTCGGCCGCCTCCCGTGGCCGCACCTTGTCCTTGACGCAGCCGCAACCGTTGCCGGCCCGCCGCCGGCAAGCCGACCGGACGGTGTTGCGGGCCGAACGCCTGAGCCGTGATTTCAACGCCCCCGGCGGCGCCGTCTGCCACGCTGTGCGGTCTGTCAGCTTGACCGTGGCGGCCGGCGAAACCCTCGGCCTGGTGGGGGAATCTGGCTCCGGCAAATCGACCGTGGCGAAACTGCTGGCCGGCTTGCTCGAACCCGGCCAGGGGCAAGTTTGGTTGGACGGGCAGCTTTGGGCGCCGCTGTCGGACCGCGGCCGGCTGGCCCGCCGCCGCCAGATCCAACTGATCGCCCAAGACCCGTTAAGCTCTTTCGACCCCCGCTACAGCGCCGAACAAATCTTGGCTGAGCCGTTGCGGCGGGATCGGTTGGGCCGATCTGAGATAGCCCGCCAGATCAACCGCGTGCTCGACTTGGTGCACCTGTCCCAAGCCCTGCTCAACTCGTCTCCGCGGACCTTCTCTGGCGGTGAACGGCAACGTTTGGCGATCGCCCGGGCTCTCATCGCCCAGCCGGCCGTGCTCATCGCCGATGAGCCGGTCAGCGCTCTCGACGTTTCCGTCCAGGCTCAAATCTTGGACCTGCTGGCCCAGGTCCAAGCCGAAACCGCCGCCAGCTTGGTCTTCATCTCCCACGATCTAGGCGTGGTCCACCACCTGGCCGACCGCGTCCTCGTCATGAAAGACGGCCTAGTCGTCGAAAGCGGCCCGGCCGACGACGTTTTCCGGTGTCCGAGCCACCCTTACACCCAAGAATTGCTGGCGGCCCTGCCCCAATTGCCGGCTTCGGCCGCCGCCTGCCAACCGGCGCTCTAAAACGCCACGGCGAAGGGCTGGATGGTTGCTCCGACCCTTCGCCGGCCGGCGCCGGACGGCTCTTGGAGCTTAGCTTCGCCAACCATGAATTTTTTTATTGTAAATAACACACGTCAGTTAACTTATTGAAAGGCCAATCCATGTCCTCGTCCTTGTCGCCTGCCTCTTCGGCCCGACCTCGCCGGCCTTTGGGCCGAGTCCTCCCCCTCGCCTTGGCGGCCGCTGTCGCCTTGTTGACGGCCGCTTGCGGCGCGTCGGACCCGGCGGGGGAACCGGTTTCCGCCAGCGCCGACGCCGCCGACGCCAGCTCATTTAGCTGGGCGGTGGAAAACGAACCTGTCAGCTTCAACCCCTTCGTCAACAGCCAGGACGCGGCCGGCCCGCTTCTGCGCAACCTCTACGACTCCTACCTCTTCCTCGACGCCGACGGCGTCTACCACCCTTGGCTGGCCGAGTCCTACGAGGTTTCCGCCGACGGTTTGCAGATCACGTTGAAACTACGCCCGGGCGTCACTTTCAGCGACGGCGAGCCGCTCGACGCCGACGCCGCTGTGCTTAATTTGACCAAGACTCAAGACCCGGCCATCGTCGAATCAACCTCGTGGGCGACCAGCGTCGACAAGGTCGAGAAACTAGACGACCTGACCTTCCGCATCGACCTCAAGGAGCCGGACGTCCGGGTGTTGGCCCGGCTGGCCACGGTCTCCGGTTCGCCGTTGTCGCCGAAGGACTTCGACCTTGGCGTCGACGACCTCAAGTTCGGCATCGCCGTACACGGCGCCGGCCCGTACGCCGTGGACTCGTATGAGAAGGGCCAACAGATCGTCTTGAAGGCCCGCTCTGATTACAACTGGGCGCCCGAGGAACTGACCGGCCGCAATGGCCCCGCCTACACGAGCACCGTTGTCTATCGGTTCTTGGCGGAAGCCTCGACCCGCTCGGGGGCGCTCCAAGCCGGCCAGGTCGACGCCATCGACTCTGTGCCGCCCCAGGATGTTTCCTTGTTTAAGGACAATGCTGATTATCAATACGGCGCGACGCAAAACGCCGGCACTCCCTACACGCTTTATTTCAACGTCTCCCGGCCGCCTTTCGACGACGTGCGGGTGCGCCAAGCCATCCAGCATGGGGTCGACCTCGACAAGGTGGTGGCCGCCGTCTACAACGGTTCCACTCAAGCCGCCCACGGTGTCTTCAGCCCGGTCGTCCCTTTCTACGACAAGGATCTGGACGGCTATCTGACACTGGACCTGGACTTGGCCAACCGGTTGTTGGACGAAGCCGGCTACAGCGGCCGGGACGCCGACGGCTACCGGGTCGACGCCAATGGCGAGCGCCTCTCCATCCCCATCCAAAGCAATGCCACCTTTGTAAGAGATCTGCGTGACATCTTGAACCAAGCCATCGCCGCCGAAATCAAAGCTAATTTGTCGATCGACTACACTTTCAAGGTCCTCGACTCCGGCAGCTGGAGCGAGGTGCGCCAAGCCAATGAGTACGTCGCTTGGGACAACTCGCTCAACTCCAACGACATCGCCGCGGCCTTGGCGCCGCAATACCATTCGAACCCGGCCATCGGCTTCATCAACTTGGGCCAGATCCACGATCCGGCAGTCGACCAGTTGATCGACGCCGGCCAGCGCAGCTACGACGCCGCCGAACGGACCGCCATCTACAAGGAATTCCAAAGCTACGTCCTGACCGAGCAGTCTTATGTGTTGCCGCTCTACGTGTTGCGGCACTCTTGGGCGGCCCCGGCCGCCGTCAGCGGTTTCCTGTCCGATCCGGCCACCGGACAAAACTGGAAC
>JAIRXC010000093.1 GCA_031268515.1 Propionibacteriaceae bacterium | reverse complement strand
TCATCGTGACCCGCCCCTTGTCCGTCAGCGGCGTCCTCGTCCTCGGCCTCATGCTCGCCCTCGGGGGCGTCGGCTTCGCGGACGACTGGCTGAAGATCCGCAAGGCCAACTCCCTCGGCCTCCACCCTCGCGGCAAGCTCATCTTGCAGGGGTTGATCGGGGTCGCCTTCGCCGTCCTCGCCCTCCACTTCCCCGACGACCGCGGTTTCACGCCCGCCTCTTTGGCCGTCTCCTTGCAGCGTGACATCCCCTGGTTGCATCTGCCGTTCGCCGTCGCCGTCCTCTGGATCGTCTTCATCATCGCCGCCTACTCAAACGGCACGAACCTGACGGACGGCCTCGACGGCCTTTTGACGGGCACGGCCATCATGGCTTTCCTCGCCTACGGCCTTGTCAACCTCTGGCAGGTCAACCAATACTGCGGCTCCGAGCTGACGACTGGCCCTCGCTGTTATGACGTCCGCAATCCCCAGGACCTCGCCATCGTGGCCGTGGCCACCGCCGGGGCCCTCTGCGGCTTTCTTTGGTGGAACGCCCGTCCGGCCAAGATCTTCTTAGGCGACACGGGCTCCCTCGCCCTCGGCGGCGGTTTTGCGGCCATGACGATCCTCACGCGGACGGAGTTGATCGGCCTCGTCATCGGCCTTCTTTTCGTCCTCGAAGCCCTCTCAGTGGCTCTCCAGGTCGGCTTCTTCAAGGCCACCGGCGGGCGCCGCCTCTTCAAGATGGCGCCGCTCCACCACCACTTTGAAATGATGGGCTGGGAAGAGGTCACGGTCGTGACGAGGCTGTGGATCGTGGCCGGGCTGGCCGCCGTGGCCGGCGTCGGCTTGTTTTACGGCGAGTGGGTGGCGGGGCAGTGAGCGCCGCCGACTGGTTGCCTGAAGCTGACCGGACGGCGCCTTGGGACCAGGCCCATGTCGTTGTGGCGGGCCTTGGCCGTTCGGGAGCGGCGTCGGCCGACGCTTTGACAGAGCTGGGGGCCCGCGTCACCGTCGTAGACGACGCGGACGACGACGCCCACCGAGAACAGGCTGCCTTGTTCGAAAGGCTCGGCGCCGAGGTCCGGCTCGGCCCTGGCGCTTCGGCTGTGCTGCCGGCGGCCGCCGACCTAGTCGTCGTTTCTCCCGGTTGGCGTCCGACCGTCCCCTTGTTGGCTCAAGCGGCTCAGGCGGGTTTGCCGCTGTGGGGCGACGTCGAGTTGGCTTGGCGGCTTCAACGCCCCGACCGAGTCGTCCCCTGGTTGGCTGTGACGGGAACGAACGGCAAGACGACGACGACGGGGATGCTCGCTTCGATCCTTGCCGCCGCCGGGTTTGCCACGGCCGCCGTCGGCAACATCGGCCGCCCTGTCATGGAAGCCGTCCTCGATGAAGCCGCCTACGATGTCTTGGCCGTCGAGCTGTCGAGTTTCCAACTCCACTGGCTCGACAAGGCTTCCTTCCATTCGGCGGCCCTCCTCAACTTCGCCCCCGATCATTTGGAGTGGTACGACGACGCGCCGGCTTGGGATTGCCTCGGCTGGCCCGCCCGCGCTCCTTTGGCCGCCTACGCCGCCGACAAGGCCCGCGTCTTCGAAGGCGTTACGACGGCCTGCGTCTACAACGCCGCCGACCTTGAGACTGAGCGCCTGACCGAGGAGGCCGATGTCGCAGAGGGAGCCCGCGCCATCGGTTTCACCCTTGGCCTGCCGGCCCCGGGCCAACTCGGGCTGGTCGACGGTTTGCTCGTGGACCGCGCCTACATCGCCCAGCGCCGCGATTCCGCCTTGCCTTTGGCGAGGCTAGAAGATGTCCGCCCAAGCGGGCCGCACAATGTCGCCAACGCTTTGGCCGCCGCCGCTTTGGCCCGCGCCTACGGGGTCGCCGCCGCCGCGGTGGCAACCGGCCTCAAAGCTTTCGAGCCTGACCGCCATCGCATCGAAACGGTCCTGGAGAAGGACGGCATCCGTTGGGTCGACGACTCTAAGGCGACGAACCCGCACGCCGCCGAAGCGTCTTTAAGCGCCTTCGACTCGGTCGTCTGGCTGGCCGGCGGGCAGACCAAGAAAACGCAGTTCGACGCCTTGGCGGCCCGTCAGGCGGACCGGCTGCGGGCTGTCGTCGTGTTCGGGGCCGACCGGGCCCAGGTGGCGGAGGTGATGCGCCGACACGCGCCCGATGTGCCTGTGGAAACCGTCGAGGGCCTCGACACTGGGGCCATGGCCCGTGCCGTCGCCGCGGCGGGCCGGCTGGCTAGGCCCGGCGACACGGTCTTGCTCGCCCCTGGCGGCGCTTCGTTCGACCTGTTCGACGGTTACGCCGCCCGCGGCGACGCCTTTGCCCAGGCCGCCCGCGTTTGGGCGGCCCAGGAACAAGAAGGAGGGGCGGACCGGTGACGACTTTGACAGCCGCGGCGCCTCTGGCGGCCAACCAGCCGGCGCCTTCCCAGTCTTTCTTCAAGCGTTTGGCCGCCCACCCGCAGGCCGCCTATTACCTCATCATCGCCGCCGGCGGCGCCTTGACCGCTTGCGGCGTCATCATGGTCGCTTCGGCCGCCAGCGTCGTCTCCCAGGTCCAAACCGACGACCCTTATTACTTCGGCAAGCGCCAGATCCTCTTCGCCGTCGTCGGCCTAGCCTTTGCTTGGCTGCTGTCGCGTCTGCCGCCGCGCCATTTGCGCCGCTTGGCTTGGCCGGCCCTCCTTCTCGCCGTCATCTTCGTCACCCTCACCTACACACGCTTCGGCGTCGAGGTCAACGGCAACCGGAACTGGCTGCGCCTGGGGCCGAGTTGGACTCAGTTCCAGCCGTCCGAGTTCGCCAAGCTGGCCCTCATCGTCTGGGGGGCCAGGCATCTGGCCGACAAAGGGCGCCGTCTTGGCGACTTGCGCGAGTGGCTGTCCTACGTGGCAGTCAGCTTGGTCTTGATCGCCGGCGTCGGCGTCCACGACTTCGGCTCGGCTTGCGTCATCGCCGCCATGTTCATCGCCACGTTGTTCTTGGCCGGGGCGCCGTTGCGCCTCATCGGCGCCCTCGGCTTGGCCGGGGCCGTCGGCGGCGTCGGCCTCGTCTTGGCGGTCCGGGGCAGCCAGCTGAGCCGCATCGTCGCCTGGCTACACCCCAGCCAATACGCTTTGACCTACAACTTCCAAGCCAACCACGGCCTCTACGCCCTCGCCTCCGGCGGCTGGTGGGGCGAGGGGCTGGGGGCCAGCCGGCAGAAGTGGGGCGGTCTCATGGTCACTGGGCACACCGACTACATCCTCGCCATCATCGGCGAGGAACTCGGTTTGGCCGGTTCTTTGACCGTCATCGGTTTGTTCATCCTCCTCTGCGGCGCGGGCCTTTTGGCGGCCCGCCGCTCGGACGATGTCTTCAAGCGCCTTGTCGTCGCCGGCGTGGCCTGCTGGTTCGCCCTCCAGGCCATCGTCAACATCGCCGTCGTCGTGCGCTGGCTGCCCGGCCTCGGCGTCACCTTGCCCCTCGTCTCTTACGGCGGTTCGAGCCTGCTCGCCACCCTCATGGCCTTGGGGATCATGGCCGGCTGCGCCCGCGCCGACGGGCCGCCCCGGAAAACCGCCGCTCCGGCGGTCGCGCGCATCACCTCGGTTTTCGCCCGGAGACGGCCGTGACCGTCATCGCCTTGGCCGGTGGCGGCACAGCCGGACACACCTCGCCTATGATCGCGACGGCTCAGGCCCTTTTCAAAGCCGATCCTTCAGCCGAGGTTTTCTGCGTCGGCACACCCAAGGGGTTGGAAACCCGCGTCATCCCGGCGGCCGGCCTCGACCTCGCTTACATAGACCCTGTGCCGCTTCCACGCCGGCTGTCGCCGGCCCTCTTGGCGACGCCGGTCCGTCTGGCCCGAGCCGTCGGCCAGGCCCGCGGCCTGTTGAGACGGCGGGCCGCGGACGCCGTCATCGGCTTTGGCGGTTACGCCAGCTTGCCGGTCTGCCTGGCCGCCCGGGCCTGTCGGCTG
>JAIRXC010000149.1 GCA_031268515.1 Propionibacteriaceae bacterium | reverse complement strand
CTTCACGGCTTTGACGGCGATTTACGACACGATGCGCTACATCAAGCCCGACATCCAAACGACTTGCCTCGGGCAGGCCGCCTCGGCTGCCGCGGTCCTGCTGGCCGCGGGGACCAAAGGCAAACGCTTGGCGTTGCCGAACAGCCGCATCCTCATCCACCAGCCCGCCACCGAGGGCGGCTACGGGCAAAGTTCCGATCTGGAGATCCAGGCCAAGGAGATCCTCCGCATCCGCGCCCTCATGGAGCAGATGCTGGCCTCTGACACGGGCCAGCCGGTCGAGAAGATCTCGCACGACATCGAGCGGGATAAATATCTGACAGCCGAGGAAGCCAAAGAATACGGCATCATCGACGACGTCCTCGGTTCGCTCAAATAACCCCTTGGCGCGCCCGCCTTCCCGAAGATCAAGAAAGCAGGACCTCCATGGCACGGATCGGCGAATCCGGCGATCTCGTCAAATGCTCGTTTTGTGGCAAGAGTCAAAAGCAAGTCCGCAAGCTCATCGCCGGCCCCGGCGTCTACATTTGCGACGAGTGCATCGACCTGTGCAACGAGATCATCGAGGAGGAGTTAGTCGGCGTGCCGCTGTCCGACGGCGGCCGTGCGTTGCCCAAGCCAGCCGAGGTCCGGGCCTTCCTAGATGAGTACGTCATCGGCCAGGACCGGGCCAAGAAGACCCTCGCCGTGGCGGTTTACAACCACTACAAACGGGTCGAGGCCGGCGCTCATGCCCCCCGCCACGAGGGGGAAGCGGTCGAGCTCGGCAAGTCGAACATCTTGCTGATCGGGCCGACCGGCTGCGGCAAGACTTATTTGGCACAGACCTTGGCCCGGATGCTTGACGTACCTTTCGCCATGGCGGACGCGACGGCGCTGACCGAAGCTGGCTACGTCGGCGAGGATGTCGAAAACATCCTCCTCAAACTCATTCAGGCGGCCGACTACGACGTCAAGCGGGCCGAGAGCGGGATCGTCTACATCGATGAGATCGACAAAGTCGCCCGTAAAGCCGAAAACCCGTCGATCACCCGCGATGTTTCAGGAGAGGGCGTCCAACAGGCTCTCCTCAAGATCCTTGAGGGGACGACCGCCTCGGTGCCGCCTCAAGGCGGCCGCAAACACCCCCACCAGGATTACATCCAGATCGATACGACGAACGTCTTGTTCATTGTTGGAGGGGCCTTCGCCGGCTTGGAAGAGATTGTCAATACTCGCATTGGCAAGCATCCTCTGGGATTTACGGCCGCTGTCAAAACCCGTGGGCGGTCCGCTGACCCTTTCGCCGACGTCAGGCCGGAAGACCTCCACAAATTTGGCCTCATCCCCGAGTTAATCGGCCGCCTGCCTATGATCGCGTCGGTCACGGCGCTCGACCGGGAGGCTCTCATGCGTATCCTGGTCGAGCCGCGCAACGCCTTAGCCAAGCAATTCAACCGCTTGTTCGCCCTGGACAACGTGGAATTGGAGTTCACTGACGCCGCTATCGAGGCGGTGGCGGAGCTGGCACTGGCCAGGGGCACGGGCGCCCGCGGATTGCGGGCCATCCTCGAAGAGGCCTTGCTCGATCTCATGTACGAGGTTCCGAGCGCCGGCGATGTCGGCCACGTCGTCATCGACGCGGACACGATCCGTGACGGCGCCCCGGCGGTCACGGCGCCCCGGGTCCAACTGGCTTCGGCGGATCGCAAAACGGCCTGAGCCAAGCAGCGGTTCGCAGGCATCCGCGAGGCGGTGGGACAAGGGGGCGTGCCCGTCCTGCTGTCCAAAGTTTTATTTGCGGCCAGCATGACGGTGGCGTGAAGGCGAACCGTGGCCCAGCAAGCCGGTGATCTTTGGATTGGCCAGTGCGGCGGGATGAATCCGGCGTGTAAAAAGCTATGGCAAGGCTGTCGGCCCGCAGGCGGGGCCGTGGGCGGGCCGACAGCCAAAGGGGGAAGAGAGTCCGTCACTGATTCCGACGGGCCCTTGCTGTCAGACGGAGCCGCCTTCGACGACCTGATCCGAGCCGCCCGTGCGGACCGCGATCTTGCGGGGCTTGGCCTCTTCGGCCACGGGGATCGTCAAAGTGAGGACGCCGTCGGCGTAGTCCGCTTCGACCTTGCCGAGGTCGAGGCCGGCGCCCAAGGAGATCTGGCGCGCGTAGGTTCCGAAAGTCCGTTCGCGGCTGACCCAGGTGTGGTTGTCGAGGCTGGTGTCGAGCGTCTCGGCTGGGCGTTCGGCCCGGATCGTCAAGGTGCGGTCGTCGATGTCGATGTCGATGCTGCCAGGGTCCACGCCGGGAAGGTCCACTTTGACGATGAAGTTGTCACCTTGGCGGTACAGGTCCATCGGCATGGCCCGCGTGTCGGATGCGACGGCGCGGTTGACCTGGGTGAAGAAGCGGTCGATTTCACGGAAAGGGTTATAAGGGCTGGTTGTCATGCGTCACTCCATGGAGTTCGGGGGCTCCGGCGCCAGGGCCGGGGCCCGGGGGATGGCTCGGTGAAGAGCCTGGATACGGAGTTGAGTGTAACACACTCAAGGACGAAGTTGAGCGTCGTAGGCTCAACTCGGTTCTGGTTGGCGTGAGTGGCTTTACGCGGCTTCGGCGGTCGGCGGGAAGGTCTTGCGGACTCCATAGCCGAGCCAGGCCGCGCCCAGCCAGGCGACGCCGCCCAAGATGACGGTCGAGGCCGCCAGCGAAGCCAATGCCACGATCGCGCCGATGGCGAGCGGGCCGAGGGTGTTGCCGACATCCGACATGAGCCGCCAACCTGACAAGAATTGCGCCCGGCCGACTTCAGGCGAGGCGTCCGACCCCAAAACCATGACGACGCCGGCGCCGATCCCATTGCCCAAGCCGAGGATGACAGCGGCGACGATGACGGTCGCCGGCCGGTGCGTCAAGGCAAGGCTGGCCAGCCCGATGCCGAGGATGAAAAGGCTGGGCATGGCGACCCAAAGCCGTCCGAAGCGGTCCATGATCGAGCCGCCGAGGAAGAACAAGGACATGTCGACGGCCATGGAAGCGGCGAAAATGAGGCTCGTGGCGGAGGCGGACAGGCCGATCGAAGCGCACCAAAGCGGCAAAATAGCTTGCCTAGAAGAGCGGATCAGGGAAAGCATGAGGACCCCTGTGCCGAGCCGCGCCAGCACCCGCCAATGCTGCCGTAGGACAGGCCAAAGACGCGCCGCCTCTTCTTGACGGCGGCCTAGCTGCTCGCCCGGCAGATCTGGCAAAGCCACGGTGACGCCGGCGGCGAGGATCGACATGATGGCCGCAAAGGCGTAGGCGGCGCTGAGGTCCCACGACGCGATGATGGCCGAGCCGGCCAGGGGCCCGGCGAAGACGCCGATGCGAAAAGCGCCGCCCAGGGTCGACAGGGCTCGAGCCCGGTAGGCGGCGGGGACGGCCTCGGTGACGTAACTTTGGCGGGCCAGTCCGAAGACCGACCCGGCCGGGCCGAAGAGGAAAACAGCGAGGGCGAGGACGGGCAGATCGGTGGCGGAGAAAGCCAAGGCGAGGCAGGCGGCGTCCCACAGGCAGGCCGCGATGATGGCTCGTTTTTCGCCCAGCCGTGTCGCGACCCAGCTGGCAGGCAGGTCGCCTGCCAACTGCCCGACCGCGGACTGCCGGGTGATGAGGGCGGATAACACGCCCGAGGCGCCGAGGTCGAGGGCGGAGAGGGCGACGAGCGGGGCGATGGCCCCGTGCCCGACGGAAGCCAGGGTCGTGGGGCCGTAGGCGGCGGCGGCGAAACGGGGCCAGCCGCCGGCTGGCTGCATTGAGGAAGTGGTCATCGCCCCGCACGATACGCCGGGCCGTAGACTGATGCGGCGCGTCTTACGGCCAGCCCCACTAGCTCAGTTGGATAGAGCAGCGGACTTCTAATCCGCCGGTCGGAGGTTCGAACCCTCCGTGGGGCGCCAAACAGCCTCAGCGTCCGGCGCGGAGCGGAGGTTGCTGATGTCGGCGCGGCCAACGCGGCTGCGGGCGGCGTAGGGGCGGTTCTTGGGCAAGGCGCCGTCCTCGCTGCTTTTGGCGGCGGCCAGGGATGAGGCGGGCGGAGTTGAGGATGAACGCCGTCTCACTGCCCACATGGATGAAGGCAGCCAGCACCGGCCCGAGCAGGCCGAACGCGGCCAGGCCCATGCCAATCAGGTCTACGGCGATCGTGCCGGCAAAGTTGGACATCACGATTCGCCGCGCCCGGCGTGCGACGTGCAGCGTGTGAGCCAAGTCGTGCAGATCGGAGCTGATGAGCACGACGTCGGCGCTTTCTTGGGCGATGTCCGTGCCCGAGCCCATCGCGATCCCGACGTCAGCGCGGGCCAGCGCGGGAGCGTCGTTCACGCCGTCGCCCACCATCGCGAGCCTGTGTCCGGCGGCGCGCTCGGCGTCGATGGCCGCGAGCTTTTGATCAGGGAGGAGGCCGGCGCGCACGTCGTCGACGCCGAGTTCGGCCGCTACAGCTCGTGCCGCCGCTTCCTGGTCGCCCGTGATGATGAGCGTGCGCAGCCCACGGCGGCGCAACTCGGCCACCGCCTCACGGGCAGAGTCTCGGATCGTGTCAGCCAGCAAGATCGTGCCGGCGTGGCGCCCGTCGACGCCGATGTGCACGGCGGTCGCGACGCCCTGCTCTTCGAGATCAGCGGGGGCGTCGGTGACTAGGCCGCGGCTCCCCGCGGCGACCGCGCGGCCGGCGACGGTCGCTGTGACCCCGAGGCCCGGCCGGTAGGCGAACTCCTCGGCCGGGCCGAGCGGCAGTCCCTCAGCACGGGCGTGGGCGACGATCGCCTGTCCCAGCGGATGCTCGGAGTAGGACTCTGCCGCCGCCGCGAGGATGAGCAGCCTGTCGGCCGATCCGCCGTCGGCGACGCGCACGCCGACCACAGCAGGGGCGCCGGTCGTGAGAGTGCCGGTCTTGTCGAACACCACAGTGTCGACCGATGAGAGCGCTTCGAGGTGCGCGCCGTCCTTGACGAACGCGCCCGAGCGGGCGATGCGGGCGATGGCGGCGAGCGCCGCGAGCGGCGTGCCAGCGGCGATGCCGCAGGCTCCGGCGACCACGACCACGGAGATAGACGCGGTGATGTCGCGCGTGACTATGTAGGTGAGGATCGCGCCGCCGAGAGCGAGGCACACGAGCCAGGCGGCAAGCTTGTCAGCGAGGCGCTGCACTGGCGGTTCAGAGGACTGCGCCTGCCGCACGGCTTCCACGATGCGCCCGTAGGACGACTCCGCGCCGACCAGTTCGGCGCGGACTTCGACTGCCCCAATCTGATTGATGGAGCCGGCGTACACCTTGCTGCCAGCCGTAATGTCGACGGGCAGCGGCTCCCCCGTGATACGCGACTGGTCCGCGGCCGACTCGCCTGCGACCACGACCCCGTCGACTGGGATGCGGCCGCCCGGCGCGACCACGACCACCTGCCCCGCGCTGACATCGGCCAAAGGGGTTGTCACAGTGCCGCCGCCTTGGCGGACCTGCGCCGTGTCGGGGAGAAACGCCATCAGATCGGCAAGCGCGTCACGCCCGCGGTCCGTTGAGAGGTCTTCGAGGATCTCGGCGGCGAGCACGAACGTCGTGATGACCAGCGACGTCGCCCACTCGCCGATCGCCGCAGCCGCGGCGATCGCGATGAGCATGGACAACTCCATGCTCATGCGCCGGTGGCGGATGTCCTCGACCGCCTCTTTGAGGATCGGCCAGCAGCCGATCACCAGGCCGACGAGGGCGACGACGGGGACAGCCGGCCGCGGCCACGTCAGGCCGAGAGCCGTGGCGAGCGTGCACGCCGCGACGGACAGAACACGCAGCAGGTCGCCGCGGTCGATCTTGCGCCATAGGCTCGCTGTGCCCGCCAAGGCCGCGGCGCCAGTCGTCCGAGTGTCGGCCGCGCTCATCGCGCCGAGCCGGTCGCGGCGCCAGTCGTCACGCCCTCAGCGGTGAGATGGTGGGGTGGGAACAGCCCCTCGACGACGTGCTCGGCTTGGAACACGGCGTGGTTCACCAGTTCGCGGGCGTGTTCGTCGATCAGGCTGTAGAACACGCGTGTGCCTTCTTGCCGGGCCTGCACGACCTTGCCCCACCGGAGCTTCGCGAGATGCTGGGACACCGCCGTGGGCGATTTCTCCACCCGTTCGGCCAGCTCTCCTACAGACAGCTCCCCGTCGCGCAGCGCCAGGATGATCTTGATGCGAGTCGCATCCGATAACAAGGTGAACACCTCGGCGGCCAGTTCGATGTACTGGCCCTGCACCCCAAAGGCACAGTCATTCGTATCTTCGCACATGCGCACATAGTAGCGCTTGCTGCGGCGGCTGTATGAAGCCCGGTCAACCCCTGGCGGCAGGGACGGCCTGCAGCGCGTCCGGTTTGAAATCCCTGTCTGCCCGGTCAGCCCCTGGCGGCAGGGGCGTCCGCTCACCGGCGCGCGCTCCGCGTAGACAGCCGGGAGTTGGCTTCCGGAGGCAGGGGCGCCCGGCAAAACCAGGCGGGGCGCGACGAAGCGGTCTGCGAGTGAGCGGGCAAGCAGGGTCCTGTTGTCCGGGCGATCACCCCGGCGAAGGCCTGGCGTTGAATTCCAGGGGCAGCCTCAAGCGGCTCAATTAGCCGTGTGTGAGATGCAAAGGGAAGCCAAGCAATAGCCGGCGGCGACGCAGGCCAGTGACAAGGCGACATTTAACACGGCGTTGGCGGAAGCGGACAGGAAGTCACCTTGTCTAAGGAGGGATAGCGTCTCGGCGCTGAACGCGGAAAAGGTGGACAGCCCGCCGCAGAAGCCAACTGAAGCCAGGAGCCTCAGGTGCTCGCTCAAGACGGCGGCGCCGGTCGCCGCAAGCAGGGCTCCGGCCAGAAACGACGCCACGGCGTTGACGCCGAGCGTCCCCAGCGGGAACTCCGGCATCCAGGCGCCGGCCGCACGGGTCGCCAGGTAGCGCAGCACGCATCCGGCGAAGCCGCCAATGCCCACAAGAAAGACTTCAAGCATAACCAACCTCCATGTGCCAGCGCGGGATCGCAAACGGCCGCGCGACAACTTCCGTAGAATCCATCAGCTCGGCGCGGTTTGGCCCTCATGGGCACAGGGAGGATTTCATTCCCTACCTGCCGCACCATACCACTGCCGACAGCCGTGAAAGCCCCAGCCGGCGTCCGGGTTGAGGAGCCAGCTCAGGCCGGCCTCGCCGAAGCCAGCGACGGAATCGGCCGTCTGTGAGCCAGAGCGGCCTTCGGCCTCGGACCCGGCCCAGCTTTGTGGCGGAATCAGCCGCCTACGGGGTGGAGCTGGCTCCAGAATGCCGCCCTCGCGCTTCCGCCTTGGCTTTCCCTGCTAATGTTCCCAGCAACGGAGGGGAGTATCTCCCCGCGGCGCATTCGTCAACTCGTCCGGCTCAGAAGCCGGTCCGGAGCGCCGGTTCATTCGCTGGTCATGCTGGACATGAGCGAGAGAGACCTCCGGGCCACTTTGCGTCCGGAGGTAGGCGATGGAGATCCATCTTGCCGTGTGGATTGTGTCAGCATTAGTCGTTGTCGCCGTCATCGTCCTTGACTTTTTCACGCATGTGCGCCGCCCTCATGTGCCGAGCTTTCGAGAGTCGGTCATGTGGGTCGGCATCTACGTCGGCGCCGCGATCCTCTTCGGCACGGGCCTTGGACTTGTCGTCGACTGGACCACAGCCGGCCAGTTCTTCGCCGGCTATCTGACCGAAGAATCGCTCTCCCTCGACAATCTGTTCGTTTTCCTTCTCATCATGACCCAGTTCCGGGTGCCCCGAGAAGCCGAGCAGAAGGTCCTCCTCGTCGGCATCTCCCTCGCCCTCGTGCTGCGCGCCGCCTTCATCCTCCTCGGCGCCGCCATCATCTCCCGCCTCTCGGCTGTCTTCTACCTCTTTGGCGCCTACCTCGTCTACACCGCCGTCAAACTCCTCGTCGACCACTTCAAACCCGATCCCGAAGAATCGGAAGCTCCCAAAGACTCCTTCGTCATCCGACATCTGCGGCGCTGGATCAGGACGACGCCGGACTTCGTCTCCGACCGCGTCATGACCCACTTCAACGGGAAGCGTCATTTCACGCCCCTGATCCTCGTCATGGTTTCGATCGGCTGCACAGACATCTTGTTCGCCATGGACTCCATACCCGCGATTTTCGGCCTGACCAAGGAGCCCTACATCGTTTTCATGGCGAACGCCTGCGCCCTCCTCGGCCTGCGCCAGATCTACTTCCTCCTCGGCGGCCTCTTGGACCGCCTCTTCTACCTAGTCCACGGCCTAGCCGCCATCCTCGCCTTCATCGGCGTCAAACTCGTCCTCGAAGCCTTGGCTTCGAACGAACTGCCGTTCATCAACGGCGGCAAGCCGCTCCACGTCTGGGAGGTGCCGATTTCGGTTTCCCTCGGCGTCATCGGGGGCGCCTTGCTCATCGTCGTCATCGCCTCCCGCTTCAAAAACCGCTCGCTGGCCGCTCCGGGCGCAGACGCCGCAGAAACAGCTG
>JAIRXC010000101.1 GCA_031268515.1 Propionibacteriaceae bacterium | reverse complement strand
ACCTTGCAGTTGTCACGGTAGACGGCCAAGGCTTTAAGCCCGAGCTTCCAGCCTTCTTTGTAGACGTGGGCGATGTCTTCGACCGTCGCCGTCTCCGGCAGGTTGACCGTCTTCGAGATGGCCCCCGAGATGAACGGTTGGACAGCCGCCATCATGCGGACGTGGCCCATCGGGGCGATCGAACGCTGGCCGATGGCGCAGTCGAAAACGGCGTAATCCTGCTCCCGCAGGCCGGGGGCGCCGACAACATGCCCATGTTCGGCGATGTGAGCCGTGATGGCCGCGCGCTGGTCCGCGTCGTAGCCAAGGGCGACAAGGGCCCGCTCAACCGAATGGTTGACGATCTGCATGGATGAGCCGCCGACTAATTTCTTGAACTTGACGAGGGCGAAATCCGGTTCTACGCCGGTTGTGTCGCAATCCATCATGAAACCGATGGTGCCGGTCGGCGCCAACACCGAAGCCTGGGCGTTGCGGAAGCCGTTCTCAGCCCCCAAGGCGACGACGGCGTCCCATTCGCGGCCGGCGGCGGCGTGGATGGGGGCGGCCACGGCGGACACAGCCGCCGCCACGCCCGCGTGGGCGAGACGGTGCTGCCGCATGACCCCAAGGTGGGCCTCGGCGTTGCCGGCGTGGCCCTCGTAGGGTCCGATGAGACCGGCCAGCTCAGCCGACCGGCGGTAGGCGGCCGCTGTCATGAGCGAGGTCACGGAGGCGGCCAAGGCGCGCCCGGCCTCCGAGTCGTAGGCCAAGCCGACGGCCATCAAAAGGGCGCCGAGGTTGGCGTAGCCGATGCCAAGCTGGCGGAAGCGGCGGGTCGTGGCGGCGATGGCCTCGGTCGGGAAGTCGGCGAAGCAGATCGAAATGTCCATGGCCGTGATGACGATCTCGACAGCGGCCGTGAAGCGGTCAACCTCGAAAGTGTTGTCGTCACGCAGGAAGCGCAGGAGGTTGAGCGAAGCCAGATTGCAGGACGAATTGTCGAGGTGCATGTATTCCGAGCAAGGGTTCGAAGCCGTGATGCGGCCCGAAGCGGGGTTGGTGTGCCAACGGTTGATCGTGTCGTCGTATTGGAGCCCCGGGTCGGCGCACTCCCAGGCCGCCTGGGCGATGGCGTCGAAGAGCCGCCGGGCCTTGACGGTTTCGACGGCTTGGCCGTCCAAGCGGCCCGTCAACTCGAAGTCGGCGTCGGCCTCGACCGCCCGCATGAAAACATCGGAGACCCGGACCGAATTGTTGGCGTTTTGGTATTGGACCGAAGTGATGTCGGCTCCGTCGATGTCCATGTCGAAGCCGGCGTCACGCAAGGCCCGGATCTTGTTCTCCTCGCGGGCCTTGGTCCGTATGAACTCTTCGATGTCCGGATGGTCGACGTCGAGGATGACCATCTTGGCGGCCCGCCTCGTCGCCCCGCCCGACTTGATCGTCCCGGCCGAGGCGTCGGCGCCGCGCATGAAGGAGACCGGGCCGGAGGCTGCGCCGCCCGATGACAACAGTTCCTTGCTGGAGCGGATGCGGGAGAGGTTGACGCCGGCGCCAGAGCCGCCCTTGAAGATGAAGCCCTCTTCTTTGTACCAGTTGAGGATCGACTCGATGGAGTCGTCGACCGAGAGGATGAAGCAGGCGCTGACCTGCTGGGGCGAAGAGGTGCCGACGTTGAACCAGACCGGCGAGTTGAAAGAGAACATCTGATGCAAGAGGAGCCAGGTCAGCTCGTCTCCGAAGATGTCGGCGTCAGCCGGGGTCGCAAAATATCCATTTTCTTGGCCGGTGGCTTTGTAGCGAGACACGACCCGGTTGATGAGGGTCTTGAGGCTGGCCTCGCGCTGCGGCGAGCCAAGGGCGCCGCGGAAGTATTTCGTCGTCACGATGGTCGAGGCGTTGGCCGACCAAAAGTCGGGGAACTCGACCCCGCGCTGCTCGAAAACCGTTTCACCGGTCTTCCAGTTGACCTGGGAAACGTCGCGGCGCTGCCAGACGACCTCGTCGTAGGGGTGGACGCCGGCGGTCGAGAAGACCCGCTGGACCGGAAGGCCAAGCCGCTTCGGTGTCGCGCCGGCCGGAGCGGAAACAGCCGGCTGGGCGGCCGCTTCGGACCAGCCGGCGGTAGCGGGGGGAGCGGGGACGGCGGTGGTCTGCGTCATGGTGGCGCCTTTCTTGAGTCTGTCGTGTTTCGGGGCGGGCGAGGATGGGACGGGGGCGGACGGGAATCAGGGAGCGCGGCAGTCAGCCGGCCATCTGGGTTTGGCGGAGGCGGCCGATGGCCTCCTCGAAATCTTCGGGCGACTCGTAGTGCTGGTAGACGGAGGCGAAGCGCAGGTAGGCGACGGCGTCGAGCCGGCTGAGCGGACCCAAGATGGCCAGCCCGATCTGCTCGCTCGGCGCCTCGGCCAAACCCGATTGGCGGATCGCCTCCTCCACCTGCTGGCCCAGCCGAGCCAGGTCGGCTTCAGAGACCGGACGGCCCTTGCAGGCCTTGCGGACACCCTGGACGACCTTGTCGCGCAAGAACGGCTCGACAACACCACTGCGCTTAAGCACGACGAGCTGAGTTTGCTCTTGGGTGGTGAAACGGCGCTCGCAGACCGGACACTGGCGGCGCCGCCGGATGCTCGCGCCGTCGTCGGCGACACGAGAATCGATGACGCGCGAGTCGGCGTGTTTGCAATAGGGGCAGTGCATGGGTGACCTTCGTCGACAGCGGGTGATGCGCCAGCAGCCACAATACGTTGTGGTATTACAAGAATGTGACTACTAGATGTAGTGATCTTAGCTGGAACCGGCCCCAAGTCAACTCGATCTCAGCGACCTCGGCGTGTCGGCCGGCCAAGCCTTGGCGCGGCCCGCGTCGCCCGTCAACTGGCTTCCTCGGCGGACCGACGGCCAACCGTAAGAGAAGGGCACGCTGACCATATCTTCCCCACTCCCCCGGCGGTCACGCGGCGCCCTGGGTGATACGAGGCCAAGCCGGTTCCCCGGCGGTCAGACCGCGGTGGTCGGGCCGCGCCGCCGAACCGAAACGGCCACGCGGCGCCGGCCCTTGTTGGAGCTTAGAGGCCGGCGGCGTCGAGGAGAGCCGTGAAAGCCGCCGCCTGGGCCGGGCTGGCCGGCTGCAAGGGGGCGCGTAGGCCGCCGGGAGAGAAACCGCGGGCGGCCAGGCCGGCCTTGACGAGCATGGGCCCCTGCGTGGCGAAGACGCCAGTGTAGACGGGCAGGAGCGTTCGGTAGCCCGCCAGCGCCCCGGCCGTGTCACCAGCCGCGAAGGCCTCTATGACCGTCTTGGTCCGAGCCCCCGTGAAATGAGTCGAGGTGCCGACGACGCCGACGCCGCCGACCGCCATAAGGGGCAAAACCATGGCGTCGTCACCCGCGTAGTAGGCGAGTCCGGTTTGACCGATGACACGGGCTGACTTGACCACCTCGCCCTTGGCGTCCTTGACGGCGACGACGTTGGGATGTTCGGCCAAGGCGGCCAACGTGTCAGGGTCGACCGCCACCCCGGTCCGCTGGGGGATGTCGTAAATCATGATCGGCCGGTCCGTGGCGTCGGCGATGGCGCGGAAATGAGCCAGCAGGGCGTCCTGCGGCGGCCGGGAGTAATAGGGGGCCACGACAAGGAGGCCGTCGACCCCGGCCGCCGCCGCCGCCTCAGCCAGGCGGACCGAATGGGCGGTGTCGAAGGTGCCGACGCCGGCGATGACCTGGGCCCGGCCGCCGACCGCGGCGACCGTCGCTTTGACCAAGTCTGATTTTTCGGCGTCCGACGTGGTCGGGCACTCCCCCGTCGTCCCGTTGACAACGAGAGCGTCGTTGAGTTGGCGGTCGACGAGCCAGGCGGCCAGCCTGGCGGCCTCGGCCAAGTCAACGGCCCCCGCGGTGTCGAAGGGGGTGACCATGGCGGTGACGAGGCGGCCGAAGGGGGGACGGGGCAAGTCAGTCATGGGGCCATCGTAGGGGCTCGCCTTCGCGCCTAGACGAGCGACGGCCTGGTTGGCCGGCCAAGCGGGTCAGGCCTTGACGAGGACGAGGAGGCCGTCGCCGATCGGCAGTAGGACCGGCAAGACGCCGTCCATGTCGCGGACCGCCTCCAACGTCTCCCGCACTATCAATGTTTCATCATCCAAATTGTCGAGCTGGGCGACCGTGTCGTCCAAGAGGGCGTGGTAGAGGGCGAAGACGCCGCCGGAGCGTAGGAGGCGCAGCGCCTGTTCGACGTACTCGCCCGCCTCCAAAGGCTCGGCGTCGGCGAAAACGATGTCGTAGGCGCCGTCGGACAGGCGCGGCAAAACCTCCAAAGCGCGGCCGGCGATGAGGCGGGGGCGGTAGCCGGCTTGAGCCAGGATCGAACGCGCCGCCTGCTGGTGGTCGGCTTCGGAGTCGATGCTCGTGAGGATGCCCTGCGGGTCCATGCCCTGGAGAAGGGCGAGGGAGGCGACGCCGGCTCCCGTGCCGATCTCGACGGCCGCCTTTGCGGCGATGAGGCGGGCCAAGACGGTCAAGGTTTGAGCGGCCCCCGAGGTGACCGCCGTGAGGCCGAGGCGGCCGGCGGCGGCGCGGGCTTGTCGGGCAGCGTCGCCCTCGGTGATGAAATG
The DNA here is from genome assembly GCA_031268515.1 of Propionibacteriaceae bacterium. Taxonomy (GTDB): domain Bacteria; phylum Actinomycetota; class Actinomycetes; order Propionibacteriales; family Propionibacteriaceae; genus WQYJ01. The sequence goes on along the minus strand of JAIRXC010000101.1, from coordinate 10,753 downwards.
CTCGGCGTAAACGCGCGAGGCCTGCGCGGCGGTTTGATGGGCTTCAGATGTCACGGCCTTACCCTACGGCCCCGCTGGCCGTCCGCCCAGACCCAGGTCTAGCCGGATCGAAAGGCTCCAGCCGAAGAAGACCCTCGCCGCAAAGCCCGCCGGGGCCCTCAGGGCACGACGCGGGTGTTCTTCGGCACTACCGTCACCCCATTCTCGGAGACAAAAAAACCACGAGAACGGTCAAGGTCGGAATTAAGCCCGATCTCGACCCCCGGGGCGACCGTGACATTCTTGTCGAGGATGGCCCGCCGGACGATAGAACCACGGCCGATGTCGCAACCATCGAAAAGAACAGATTCCTCAGCCCGAGCCCACTTGTGGACATAGCAACCAGGGCTGATGACGCTACGCACGACATCGCCGCCCGAAACAATGCAACCAGCCGAAACAATCGACTCCTCCGCCGTGCCCCGGTTGACGAACTTCGCCCCCGGCAACTGAGCCTGGTTCGTCAAGATGGGCCAACGGCGATTGTAAAGGGAAAACTCCGGGTCAATCGAAACAAGATCCATCTGAGCCGTGTGATAAGCGTCGATGGTGCCGACATCGCGCCAATACCAACGGTCCTTCTCCGTCGCGTCAGGCACCACATTGCTCATGAAGTCATACACCCGGGCAGCCCGGTCCGCCACATAACCCGGCACGATGTTGCCACCCATGTCGTGCATCGAAGTCCGCGATTCAGCGTCAAACTGCAAACGCTCGACAAAAGCCTTAGTCGAAAAAATGTAGTTGCCCATGGAAGCGTACGACTGGTCCGGCGAATCCGGCAGCCCCGGCGGATCCTCAGGCTTTTCCAAGAAACGTTCAATCACCCCGGCGTTGTCAGCGTCGATGATGCCGAAGGCGCTGGCCTCGCAGCGGGGCACGCGGATGCCGGCCACCGTGGCGTCGGCGCCGGAATCGATGTGGGCGGCCAACATCTGAGAGACGTCCATACGGTAGATGTTGTCGGCGCCGAAGACGACTACGTAATCTGGCTGCTCGTCGTTTATGAGGTTGAGCGACTGGTAGATGGCGTCGGCGCTGCCCAGATACCACTGTTTGCCGGTCCGCTGCTGCGCCGGCACCGTCATGACGTACTGGCCGAGCATGCTCGACATCCGCCAGGTCAAAGAGATGTGGCGGTCGAGCGAATGGGATTTGTATTGGGTGAGGACCGCGATCTTGGCGAACCCCGAGTTGACTAGGTTCGACATGACGAAGTCGATGAGCCGGTAGGTGCCTCCGAAAGGCACCGCCGGCTTGGCCCGGTCGGCAGTCAGGGGCATCAGGCGCTTGCCTTCGCCGCCGGCGAGGACGATTGCGAGGACATTGGGGCGGACAGCCATGGGTACGAACCTATGGCACGGCGGGCGCGCCCGCAACGGCGGGGTCGGACTTTGCCAGCCAGCCTGGGCGCCAACGGCCCGGCCCGGCCAAGGGCATGGTTAGATGCCTGCCATGACCTTGAGCGTCTCCGTCCTCAGCCGCGAATACCCACCTTTCATCTACGGCGGCGCCGGCGTCCACGTAGGCCAACTCGTCCGCCACCTCACCCCCCTGGTCGGCCGGATCGACGTCCACTGCATGGGCGAGCCGCGCCCCGGGGCTGTCGCCCACGCCGAAGACTATCCCGCCGGCGCCAACCCGGCTTACCGCGTCCTCGGGGCTGACATCGCCATGGCGGCTGCCGTCCAGGGGGCTGACATCGTCCACTCGCACACCTGGTACGCCAACTTGGCCGGTCTCCTGGCCGGCCAGTTCAACGCCATCCCCCACGTCGTCACCGCCCACTCCCTAGAACCGCACCGGCCCTGGAAAGCCGAGCAGCTCGGCGGCGGCTACCGGCTGTCCAGTTGGGCCGAACGGACCGCCTTCCTGGCCGCCGACGCCGTCATCGCCGTCTCCGCCGGCATGCGCCAAGCCGTCCTCGCCTCCTACAGCGGCCTCGACCCCGCCAAGGTCCACGTCGTCCACAACGGCATCGACACGGCCGAGTTTTATCCCGACCCGGCCGACGACAGCCAACTGGCCGCCTGGGGGATCAGCCCCGACCGCCCTCTGGTTGTCTTCGTCGGCCGGGTGACCCGCCAAAAAGGCCTCGTCCACTTGGTCCGGGCCGCCCGCCAGCTCGACCCTGAAACGCAGCTCCTGCTGCTGGCCGGAGCCCCTGACACGCCTGAGATCGCCGCCGAGTTCGAGGGCGCTTTCGCAGCCCTCAAGTCGACCGGCCGGACCGTCGTCTGGGTGCGCGAAATGGTTTCCCGGGAGATTTTGCGCCAGACCCTGACGCGGGCGACGGTCTTCGCCTGCCCGTCGGTCTACGAACCCCTCGGCATCGTCAACTTGGAAGCCATGGCCTGCCAGACCGCCGTCGTGGCCTCGGCTGTCGGCGGCATCCCCGAGGTCGTGGCCGACGGCGAAACCGGCCTGCTCGTCCCCTACGAACCGCAGGCGGCGGACGACCCGGTCTATCTGGCGGCCTTCGAGGCGGCCTTTGCGGAGCGCCTGAACGAGTTGACGCGAGACCCGGAGCGGGCCGCCCAGTTCGGCCGGGCCGGCCGCCAACGCTGCATCGACCACTTTGACTGGGCTCGGATCGCCCGCCAAACGGTGGACGTCTACGAACAGGCTGTCGCGGCTCGGGCCGCCTGACGGTTTTGGCCCCGGGCGGTTTGGGGCGGAGCCGCCGAGGCAGGCGAAAACGGCAAACCGCCCCTACGGCCGGCTCACGCGGCCATGGGCCAAGGCCGCACGGACCACAGCGAAGACGGCAAGCCGCCGCCCCTACTTCGGCCAGCGGTAGAGGATCTCACCTTGGCTGTCCCGTATGACGACGCCAGGCTGGCGGCCCAAATCCAATTCGACCGTCAGCTCTCCTTCCGGCGCCCGGCTTGCGTAGACGTAGCGGGTCGTCGTCAGCTCGCGTTTCTCGGTTTGGGCGCCGGCCAACCAGGGGTGGCGGCGGCGCAGGCCGACAAGGTCTTGGCAGGCCCGGTAAACCCACCAGCCAGCCGGCGAGAGCTCAGCGGGGCTGGCCGGGAAAGCGGGCCGTATCTCGTCGTCGCCGCCGGCCCGCTCCTGCTTCAAGCCGACGAAGCCTTGCTCGTCGCCGTAGTAGAAGCTGGGGACGCCGCCGACGGTCGCCAACACCGCCAAGGCCAAGACGATCTTGGCCTGGCCCACCTGGCTGGCCAGCCGGGTGACGTCGTGGTTGCCGACGAAGGTCATCGGCGCGAATGACTCCAACCAGCCGTTGTGCCGCCGCAACGCCCAGTCCAACTCGAAAAAGTTGTCGCTGGCCAGGGAGCTCCAAACCGCCTTCCAAAGTTCGTATTGCGTCACCGCGTCGAGGCCGCTGCTTTTGACGATACGGGCGTAGTCGCCGTGGATGACTTCGCCGACGAACCAGGCTTCGGGGTGGTCGCGCCTGACGGCTGGGATGACGGCATGCCAGAAGGGGGTCGGGGTCCGGTAGGCGGCGTCGAGCCGCCAAGCGTCGGCGCCCCGGTCCAACCAATGCGACATGACAGTCTGGACGAACTCCGCCACCTGGAGGTTCTGGTGGTTCAGCTCAACCAGGGAACTGTGGCCCTCGAAAAAGCGGGGTTTAGGCTGGCCGCCGCTCCAGTCGAGGGCGAAGAACTGGGCGTAAGGCCCGTCCGGCCCCTCAGCCAAGGCCTGCCGCAACCAGGGGTGCCCAGCCCCGACGTGGTTGAAGACGCCGTCCAGCATGACTTTGAGGCCGCGTTCGTGGCAGGCGGCGACAAGGGCGTCGAAATCTTCTGACTGGCCGAGCCTAGGGTCGATGGCGAAGTAGTCGAGGGTGTCGTAGCCGTGGCTCTGGGACGAGAAGATCGGCCCCAAGGCCAGTCCCGAGGCGCCAAGGTCGCGGGCGTAGTCAAGCCAGCCGATGAGATGGCGCAGTCCCCGGCCAGCGACACCGGTCGGCGGGTGGGCGCCGCTGAAGCCGAGCGGATAAACCTGCCACCAGACGCAGTGGCTGACCCAAGAAGGTGTTGTCGCCATAAAACGCCAGTCTAGCCGACGCCGTCAGTCCAGCGTGGGCAGTTGCGATTTCCAAGCCGCACAGGCTTACGGCCTCGCCGCCAAACTCCGGCGGCCTCCAGGCCCTGGCAACCCAACGCCCGCCCAACCAGAAGGATCAGACGGGCGTACGAGCGGACGCCGTCGGCTTTCAGCCGTTGCGCCTATTGAGGAGCGACGACAGCCTGGAGAGCTTCGTGCAGTCCGGTCGCCTCGGCGACGTTCATTTCCACCACCAAACGGCCGCCGCCATCGACAGGGAGCCGCAGCAGGATCCCGCGGCCCTCTTTCGTCACCTCAATCGGGCCGTCGCCTGTCCGGGGCTTCATCGCTGCCATGGTCGGTCATCACCTCGCCTGGATTGGGAACTCGGTCGGGACCCATTATTCCAGGCCTCAGCGCCTCCGCGCCAAGCACGGCGGCGATTGGCTGCCCTTCAAGCTCGGCCAAGCGGTCTCTGACTAGGTCGAGGAAGTGATCGATTTGATCCATGGCATAACCGCGGGGGACGACGGCGAAGCGCATGCTGTCGACATCGGCGGCCGTCAAAGGGGCGTCGGGCCAAGCCGGTTCCGGCCGGTCCGTCTGAGCGGGGCCGAACTGGCCGAGGCGGCCGGAGGCGGCGACAGCGGCCAAGCCGAGGACGACGACCGCGCCGATGGCGATCAACCACTCCATGATGCGTCCTTATCTTCCGTGGGGAGCCGAGTTGCAAAGAGCTGTGGCCTGAGGATTTGAGCCGTGGACAGCCGCGGACCGGGCGGCTGCGCCCTGAGAGGCTGAGCCGTTGGCGGCCGGGCGGACAGGGGGAATCAGCTCCATGACCTCGTCGGCCGTGTCGACGACAGCCAACCGGTCCAGGTCGGCCGCGCTGACACAGCCGTCGTCCAACGGCTGGGAGCGCAGCCAGCCGATCAAGCCGGCCCAATAGCCTCTGCCCACCAGGACCGTCGGAAACTGTTTGACCTTGCCGGTCTGGATGAGGCAAAGCGCTTCGAACAATTCATCCAGGGTGCCAAAACCTCCTGGCAGGACGACGAAACCTTGAGCGTATTTCAGGAACATCGTCTTGCGGGCGAAGAAATAGCGGAATTTAACGCCGAGCGTGACGTATTTGTTGAGGCCCTGTTCGAAAGGCAGCTCGATGCCGAGTCCGACCGAGGCTCCGCCGCCCTTTCGGGCGCCTTTGTTAGCGGCTTCCATGATGCCGGGGCCGCCGCCGGTGATGACGGCATAGCCGGCCTCGGCCAGGCGCCGGCCGATGTTCTCGGCCAAGGCGTAGTCGGGGTGGGAGCGGGCGGTCCGAGCCGAGCCGAAGAACGAGATGGCGGGGCCGAGGCCGGCCAAAGCCCCGAATCCCTCGACGAATTCCGACTGTATGCGCATGACCCGCCAAGGGTCGGATTTTAACCAATCATTGTCGCGAGTCGAGCTGAGGACGTGTTCGTCAAAGGTCTCGACACGAGGTTCGAGGGTGCGCCGGATGACGGCCCCTTGTTCCTGAGTGCGGTATCGCTTCTTCGCCACGGCCTCAGCCTACTGGCCCGGCCTGCGGCCCGCCGCCTCGCCTCGCTTGGCTTCGGCCGTTCGCCGCCAATCAGGCAATGCGGCTGGAGCTTGTTGGGCGAATTGCTTGAAACGGCGCGTTTGCGGAAGAGCTGATCTTACGACGGCCAGCGCGGCTGTCCGCCGAAATCCCGTCAGGACAATTGGCGTCAGCCAAAACCGCAATCTTCAGCAAAACCGGCAATCAATCCCGGCCTCAAACACGACTCCCCCGAACCGGTCCACCGCCCAAGGCGCCAGGGCTTCCCGGCCGCCAAGCCTGAAGAGGCAAAGCGCTCAGCGGCCACGTGGGCGGACAGGGGCCGAGGACGCGGCGAAGGCCTACGGCCGGGCAGGGGACCAAGGCGGAGGACGCGGCGAGGCCTACGGCTGGACAGAGAACAGGCCCGTCAAAGCGTCGAACAGACCGAGCCAATCTGAGCGGTCCGCGACCAGCGGCACGGAAAAAACCGTCCGGACGGCCCCGAGGCCGGGGACTAGTTGGAGATAGACCGCCTCCAACTGGCCGACCCGAGGGCCGTCCGCCTCGGAAACCTCAAGGCCGGGCAGGATGCTGTCGCGGCGGTAGGCGATGTGAGGGTGGCCGTCGATCCGGACCCAGCCAGGGCCAGGGGCCGCCGGGTCAGGCAGGCTGTCCGTGCTCTTCGGGCGCCGCCCAGTCCAGGTGAAAGCGGCCAGGACAGCGGCCGGGTCTTGGCCCGGCTGGGGCCGCAAGACAGCAGAAAAATCAAAGCAAGCCATGGCCGCGGGCCGAGGCGTCCCGGCGCCGGCGATCAAAGCGAGGGCGAAGACGATGCCGCCGGCGGCGGCCGTCACCGCGGCCTGCGCGTCGAGGCTGCGGACCAGTTCCTCGCCCAACTCGGTCAGCGGGCCGCCGCCGGCCGAACGGCCGAGCGCGCGGCCGACCAAAGCCCGCACCTGCCGCTGGCGTTCTCCTTGGTCAGCCAAAGAGACAGCCGACCAGCCGGCCGGCAGCAGGAAGGCGAAAGCACGGGTCGGAGCTTCGTAGGAGGAGGGCGGTGGCAAAGTCATGGGGGGGCTCCGAAAGTAGCCGGTTTTTGATGGACGTTGTCTAATCTATCACGAAAGGCAATTCGCTTCTTTCCGCCGCTGGCAGAAGTGTCACGACAACAGCGTGCGATCCGCCAAGAGGCCTTTGGCTTGGCCGAACAGTTCGAGGAGGGTCGACACGTCAGCGGCGGCCTTCTGATCAGCGTCGAGTTGGTGGAGGATCTCGCCTTCGTGCATCATGAGGAGCCGGTCGCCCATCCGTAAGGCGTGTTCCATGTTATGCGTCACCATCAGGGCGGTCAGATTGTGTTCGGCGATGGCCCGCCGCGTCAATTCGAGGACAAGTTCAGCCCGCTGAGGGTCGAGAGCGGCGGTGTGCTCGTCGAGGAGGAGGATCTGAGGCCGCGTGAACGTCGCCATGAGGAGCGACAGCGCCTGGCGCTGACCGCCGGAGAGCAGGCCGACCCGGTGGCGCATACGGTCTTCAAGGCCCAGCCCGAGAGACGCCAGCTCATCTTGGAATTGACGGCGGCGGTTCGGCGTGACCCCGCGGCCGAGTCCGCGGCGGCCGCCGCGGGCCAAGGCGACGGCGAGGTTCTGCTCGATCGACATGTGCGGCGACGTGCCAGCTTGGGGGTCTTGGAAGACGCGGGCGATCCGGGCGGCGCGGCGGTGTTCAGGCAAACGAGTGATGTCTTGGCCGGCGATGACGACGCTCCCCTCGTCCACGGACAGGGAGCCGGCGATGACGTTGAGGAGGGTCGACTTGCCGGCCCCGTTGGAGCCGATGATCGTGACGAAGCCGCCCTCGGGCAGGTTGAGGTCGATGCCCCGCAAAGCTCGGCGCTCATTGGCCGTGCCAGCGAAGAAAGTTTTACGGACGCCAGTGAGTCGGAGCATCAGATGGCCTCCTCGGTGTCGTCGACCGCCTGGCCGGCTCCCGGCGCCGGTTCCCCGGCCGGCTTGGCGGCTGTGCCGGCCGCTTCGGCGGCTCGGCCTTCCAGGTGTCCGGCCGAAGATGTCACCGCCGCCGCGGAACGCTGGACCGGCGCCGCAGGCGGCGACGAGGCTCCACGTGTGCGGCGGTCGGTTTCTCTTGCCGTCCCATCTTCCAAGCCGTCGGCGGCGTCGGGCGAAAAGCTGACCGCGTCGGTTTCCGCCAGAGGCGAGAAGCGGTTGGGCACCACTGTCATCGGCTCCGGCGCGTCTTTGTCAGCCCGCCAAGGTGACAAGCGGGAGAAGGCGCCGCGGAGAGCCTTCGACTGTGACAGGACGAGGGCGGCGACGACGAGGACGGCGGAGATCAGCTTCATGTCCTGGGCCTTGACGAAATCCCACAGGAGGGCGAAGTAGATGACGAGACGGTAGAGGACGGAGCCGACGACGACGCCGAGCGTGGCGAGGACCATGAAGCGGGTGCCGAGGACGGCGTTGCCGAGGATGACGGAAGCCAGGCCCACGAGGATGAGGCCGGTGCCGCCGCCGATGTCGGCGAAACCTTGATATTGCGCCATGACCGCCCCCGCCAGGCCCACGAGACCGTTGGCCAGCATGAGGGTGACGATTTTTGTGACGTCCGTGCTGACGCCCAGGCTCGACGCCATGGCCGGATTGTCGCCGGTCGCCATGACGGCGAGGCCGAAGTTAGTGCTCAAGAACCAGTCGATGGCGAACTTCACGGCCAGAGCGATGGCGGCCAGGATCGCGACCGAGGTCCACGTGCCGATGAGGTTGTGGTCGCGCAGCGGCGTGAACACCGTCTCCACGTTGAGGAGGGGGGTGTTGGCCCGGCCCATGATCCGGAGGTTGACGGAGTAAAGGCCGAGCATCGTGAGGATGCTGGCAAGCAACGGGTCGATCTTGAACTTCGTGTGGAGGAGGGCCGTGACGAGGCCGCCCAGCGATCCCGCCGCCAAGCCGGCAACGACCCCCAGCCAGGGCGAATAGCCGTGGGAGATGAGGGTCGCCGCCGTGCCGGCGCCGGTCGTGAAAGAGGCGTCGACGGTCAAGTCGGCGAAGTTGAGGATGCGGAAAGTCAGGAAGACTCCGAGCGCCAACAGCGCGTAGATCAAACCTTGGTCGATTGCGGAGAGCATTCTCCGGCGCCTGCCTTTCTCATCGCGCCGGGCGCGCCGGCCCCGCTTGTCAGCTCTGCGTCTCCACGATGACAGCGTCTTTGAGCAAAGACTCGCTGAACGTCACGCCCATCTTCGCGGCCGCCCCGGGGTTGGCTTTGAGGTCCGTCTCCTGGACGACGAGGGCCGGGATCGTCCCCACAGGCGTCCCGTCCACGAGGATAGCGACCGCCATCTCGCCGGTCCGACGGCCCAATTCGTAGTAGCTGATGCCGCGCGTCGCCACCGTGCCGGCTTGGACCGAGTCGGCGTCGGCCGTGAAGACTGGGATCTGGTTCTGCTCGCCGAAGTTGATGACGGTGGCGATGCCAGAGACCACGGTGTTGTCAGTCGGGATGAAGATGGCGTCACAGTCGGACAGCGCCTGGACGCCGGTCGCCAGCTCTGACGAGTTCGTGATGGCGGATTCCTTGACCGCGACGCCGAGGGCGTCGGCCTCAGCGTTGAACGCTTGGACTTGGACGAAAGAGTTGGGCTCCGAGGAGGAGTAAAGCACGCCGATCTTGGTCGCCGCGGGAAGGATTTCCTTGATCAACTCGACTGGCTTGGCGTTGGGATTGAGGTCGGACGTGCCAGTGATGTTAGAACCCGAGGGGCCGTCGATGACGGGCACGAGGCCGGCGTCCACCGGGTCGGTGACGCCGGCGTAGAGGATCGGGCGGTCCTTTTCGACCTGGGACAACGCCTGGGCGATCGGGGTCGTGATGGCGAGGAAGAGGTCGATGTCCTTGTTCTCGTGGAAGGACGAGGCGATGGTCGCGGCCGTCGAAATGTCGGCTTGGGCGTTCTCTTCGATGAACACGGCCTTGACGCCTTGTTCGTCCAAGACGTCCTTGAAGCCGTCTTCGATGAGCTGAAGCGAAGGGTGGGAGACGAGGACGGCGACGCCGATCACCGGCGAAACGGCGCCTGAGGCAGTCGGCTCGGCCGGATCGGAGACGGAAGTGTCGGGGCCGCTGGAACCGCAGGCGGCCAGGCTGAAAGCCAAGGCGCCGGCCGCCAAGCCGGCCGTCAGGCGGGATACGTTCATGGGGATCTCCCTCGTGGTGCAAAGCTGGCCAGACCCAGGAGCGCAACCGGGCTGACGCCCGCCGCCGCGGTCTAGCGGGCCATACCCTAGCCCGCCCGTCGGACAAGGATGAGCCATGTTCACGGGAAACGGCCTGACCGTGACGAACCTGTTATCAGACGGCTGGCCGGCGACGCCGCAGGACGGCCAAGCTCCAACGGTTTGCGCTCTCGTCTGAGCTGCCCATGGCAGCGTCTGCGGCCTTGGCGCAGTGGCCGTAGGGATGGGTTTGCAGCAGCGTCTGCAGGCCAAGATGTCAGCCCCATCCAGTCTCGCCTGGCCGAGGTGGCCGTAGGCGAGGGTTTGCAGCAGCGTCTGCAGGCCTGCGCCCCTCCTTCCCCGACAGCGTTGGCGTCCTTCGCCTAGGCTGGAAGAGACATGGCACATCTTCTGGGGGCCGAAGCCCTGCGTCTCGAGTACCCGGCCAAGACCGTCTTCGACTCCGTGACCTGTGGGGTGAACGAGGGCGACCGCATCGGCATCGTCGGCCGTAACGGCGACGGCAAATCAAGTTTGCTGAATATGCTCGCTGGGCGGCTTGAGCCGGACTCCGGCCGGGTGACGGTCCGCGGAGGCGTCACGGTCGGCGTGCTCGACCAAGGCGACACGCTCGGGCAGGAGGAGACGGTCGGCCACGCGGTCGTAGGCGACCTCCCAGAACATGAGTGGGCGGGCGACGCGCGGATCCGCGACGTGATCGCCGGCCTGCTCGGCGATCTCAGTTGGCAGGCCAAACTGGGCGCGCTCTCAGGCGGACAGCGCCGCCGCGTCGCCCTTGCGCGTCTTCTCACCGGCGACCACGACATTCTGGCGTTGGACGAGCCGACTAACCATCTCGACCTCGAAGCGATCACCTGGCTGGCCGCGCACCTGAAGCGGCGGTGGGCCGCTG
>JAIRXC010000073.1 GCA_031268515.1 Propionibacteriaceae bacterium | reverse complement strand
ATTGAAGAACTGGAAAATCCTTGAATACCCTTTTAGAGGGCCGCTCCAGAAACACTCGGAGATCATACGGGCTGTAGTCTCTCTGGAAAACTATAGAACCTCATTATGAATAACCTTCCATAATGCTTGATTTTCCCTCCAGTAGATGAACAGTACGTAGAAGCTTATTCATAACTCCCGATCAGCGACCACGGAGCAGCCGTTGACTAGGGGTAATAGATGCCATTCACCCCGCGTGGGGCGAGTTGTGAATAAGCCTCTTACTGTCCACTAAACCGGGAACTATCCAATCCTCATCAGCGAAGACGACACCATCGAAGCCGAACCCCACCCAGCCTTCGCCGCCCTCTTCAGCCCCGACCTCCACTTCGAAGCCCTCGACCACCAGACCCGCAGGCCCCAGAACGTAGGAACACCCGACTCCGGGACCCCCGTTGGAGGCTCCGGCGTCGGGTGTTCCTACTACGACCATTTGGTCGGGCTGACAGGATTTGAACCTGCGACCCCTTGACCCCCAGTCAAGTGCGCTACCAAGCTGCGCCACAGCCCGACGGCCGCCCGGGAGCGGCCCGAGGGGTGAGCCTAGCAGACTTCAAAGACCGGGGAGCGGCTCCGCTGAGACTCATTCCACTGACCCGGCCAGAGGCGGGCGACACGGCTTCGGCGAGAGCGCACGGCAAGCCTTGCAGACCGCACCTGCCCTTACGCGGGCTGCTAGGAAAGGCACGGACGCCCAGCCCGGCTCCGGGCGGCTGGACGCGGACGGCCTGCTTTGCCGGCTTGCGCGGGCGGCTGGGAAAGGCGCGGGCGCTCAGCTCCGCTGACGCTTGGCCCGCGCCTTGACTTCGACCCGGATCGGGCTGCCGGCGAAGCCGAACTCCTCCCGTAGGCGGCGGCGTAGGAAACGGGTGTAGGTCGGATCCAACTCGCCGGTCGTGAAGAGGGCGAAGGTCGGCGGGCGGTTTTGGACCTCGGAGGCGAAGAGGATGCGCGGCTGCTTGCCGCCCCGGACCGGGTGGGGGTGCGCGGCGGCGACCCGGCCGAGGAAGGCGTTGAGCTTGCCAGTCGAGATCCGCGTCTCCCAGCCAGCCAGCGCCTGTTCGACGGCTTGGCCCAGCTTGGCGACGTTGCGGCCGGTCAGAGCCGACAGGTTGACGCTCGGAGCCCAGTCGACGTGGCCGAGGTCGCGTTCGACTTCGCGGGCCAGATAGTGACGGCGTTCCTCGTCTGTCAGATCCCACTTGTTGTAGGCGACGACGAGGGCCCGGCCGGCCTCAATGACGGTCGAGAGGATACGGAGGTCTTGCTCCGCCACGGGCTCTGAGACATCGAGGACGACGACGCAGACCTCGGCCCGCTCAATGGCGGACTGGGTGCGCAGCCAGGCGTAATACTCGTGCCCACTCGCCTCCTTGACCCGCCGCCGAATGCCAGCTGTGTCGATAAATTGATACGTTTGGCCGCCCAGTTCGACCAGTTCGTCCACGGGGTCGACCGTCGTGCCCGCGACATTGTCAACGACCGACCGGACTTGGCCTGACAGCTTGTTCAGCAGAGACGACTTGCCGACATTAGGTTTGCCGACGATGGCGACGCGGCGCGGCCCGTCGTCTGAGCCGTCCGACTCCAACGGCGCTTCGGGCAAAGCCGCGAGGATGGCGTCGAGGAGGTCGCCGGAACCGCGCCCGTGCAAGGCGGAGACGGCCCGCGGCTCCCCCAAGCCGAGGCTCCACAAGGCAGCGACGTCGGACTCCCCGGCCGGCCCGTCCACCTTGTTGGCCGCTAAGACAACCGGTTTACGGCTGCGCCGGAGCACCTCGACGACCGCCTCGTCCTCGTCCGTCGCACCGACCACAGCGTCCACTACGAAGACAACCGCGTCCGCCGCCGCCACAGCCAATTCGGCTTGTTCAGCGATCCTGGCTGCCATCCCCTGGGCGTCCGCGATCCAGCCGCCGGTGTCGACGACGGCGAACTCGCGGCCCGCCCAGTTGGCGTCGTAGGCGATGCGGTCCCGGGTCACCCCGGGAGTGTCCTCGACCACCGCTTCCCGCCGGCCCAAAAACCGATTGACGAGAGTGGACTTGCCGACGTTGGGACGGCCTACGACGGCCACCACCGGTTTCGCCTCAGCCATTGGTCTCCTCCTTCGGCCGCACCGGCCCCCAAATCCGCCTGCCGCCGTCGGCCAGCCGCGGACGCGGGCCGGTCCGACGGGACAGCCGCCGCCCAAACCGCGGCGGCGCGAGCCAGCTTATCCAGCCTGCGCCAGAGCGAGGAGCCGTCGCCGCGTCATCCCCCGGCCAAAGTCCTCAATGGCGGACCGGCGAGAACAACTCGCCAGATGCTCTTCCCAGTCGCTCTTTCACCACAGCGAGGCCGTCCAAGCAGAGGCCCCCGCCCATCCCCGCGGCCGTCAGGGCCTGACCTGCGACCTCGTACAAAATTAAACTCATTAAAAAGCGGTCGGAGTCGCTCAGGCTGGTTCCGCCGCCAAAACGGCCCGGCCGGATCGATCCAAGCCGGCGGCTTGAGCCAAGGCCAGTATCCGTCTGACGACCTCCTCCGGAGCCAAGTCCGTCGAATCGATGACATGGACGCCGATGGCGGGGCGTTCAAAATCGACCATGGTCGCGTCGTCGTGGTCGCGGCGGAGGACTTGGTCCGTCAATTGCTCCCGGTCGACCGCGCCGCCGAGTTCGGCGCCGCGACGGGCCAGGCGGGCCCTGGGGTCGGCCAGCAGGAGCAGCCGGACCTGGGCAGTCGGGGCGATGACGGTCGTCGTGTCACGGCCCTCAAGGACGAAGTCGCCCGCCGCGATGACAGCTTGTTGGCGGCCGACCAACTCACTTCGACAATTTTGATTGGTGGCGACGGCGCTCACCCAGGCCGAGACCGCCGGCTCGCGGATGGCCGTCGTGACGTCTTCGCCCGCCAAGACAACCCGCTGGGCGGTCGGCTCGAAGGAAAGCCTGATGTCGGCGCCACGGCAGTAGGCGGTGATGGCGGGCCGGTCGTTTTGGGCGATCCCCGCGCGTAGGCAGCCAAGGGCGACCGCTCGGTACATGGCGCCGGTGTCGAGGTAGCCAAAGCCGAGCCGGCGGGCGGTCTCGCGGGCCGCCGTCGACTTGCCCGAACCAGACGGCCCGTCGATCGCGATCGTGAACATCGATTCCTCCTGTGCGGTGTCCGCGGAGACGCGGCGGCCTGCCGGCCACCCTGGCCAAGCTGGCCTAGAGCACCTTAGCCGCCAAAGCCGCGCTAGATGAGCCGGCCCTCTGGCCAAAGTCTCCGCGAGCGGCCGCAGCGCCGTAGGACAAAGCGAAGACGCCTCCTTGAAGCTCGCCCGTCTCGGCCTTCCGAACAGGCCGCGCTGATTGGCGACTGGCCAGGCCGTTGCGCGTGAGGCGCGGTGTTGGCGTGCGGAGGACGCGTGGCGTCGGGGCGCTGCGGGGTCACGAGCGGCTAGGCGCACTGCTGGCGTGCGGGGGCGCGTGAAACCGGGCTCAGGGATAATGAACCCCGTCAGCCTTGCCGGGCGGAGCAGGCTCAGGGGCAAAAGGCCCCGCGGCCCTGACAGGCGGAGCAGGCTCAGGCGCGGAGGGCCCAGCCGGCCTTGGCCATGTGGGCGGCCAGGCGGGCGGCCCGCTCGGGGCCGTCGACCATGATCGTAAGCTCGCCGACGAGCCGGACCGGGTCATGCTCGATGGCGAAATCCTCGACGTTGATGCCGCAGCGTCCGACCTCCGCGAAAATGTCACCCAAAGCGCCAGGCCGGTCGGGCAACTCCACGACGACCCGCTCCCACGTTTGGCCGCGGCCCCGGCCGTGCTTGCCGGGCAACCCGGTGACGCCGTCGCGGCCGCGGGCCACCAACCGGCGGACGGCCGGCGTCGAATCAAGATGGGCGAGGAGGTCAGCCAGGTCGGCTTGGATCTGCTCCAATTCGACCCGGACAGCTTCCCGGTTAAGAGCGATGATCTGACCCCACAGGTCAGGGTCGGAGGCGGCGATACGGGTGACGTCCCGGACGCCTTGGCCGGCCAGAGCCAGGTTGCGGTAGGGCACGGCGTTGAGCCGCCCGGCGACCAGGGAACTCATGAGCTGGGGCAGATGGGAGACCTGGGCGACGGCCACATCATGCTCGGCGGCCGACATCAACTCGACTCGGCTGCCACAGAGGACGGCCAGTTCTTCGACGGCGGCGGTGCGGACGTAATCCTCCCAGTCATGCGGCGTGATGACCCAGGTCCGGTCGCGGAAGAGGTCGGCCCGGGCGCCGACGGGGCCGCTGCGATGGGAGCCGGCCATGGGGTGAGAGCCGACATAGCGGCTGACCGGCGCCCCACGCCGGAGCAAGTCCGCCAAGATAGCCGCTTTGACGGAGCCGACATCGGCCACCGTGGCCTCAGGGAAAGCCGCCAACTGGGCGGCCGCCACCTCGGCGATGGCCCGGGGCGGCACAGCCACGATGACCAAACCGACCGCGGCGGCTGAGGGGCGCCGGCGGTCCCACTGCTCCCCCGCCCCCAGAGACGCCGCCGCGGCGGCCATCTCGGGGGCGACGTCATCGAGATAAACGGTCCGTCCGGCGGCCCGCAAAGCGAGGCCGATCGAGGCGCCGACCAAGCCGCTGCCGACAATCAAAGTGGCAAAACCCGGTTTGCCTGAATCCGCCGGCGCGGCGGGGGCTGGTTCAGCGGCGCCAGCTTGCGGCTCGGCCAAAGCGGCGTCCGACCAGGGCCCGGCCGCCGGATCAGCGGCCGGCGATGAAGGCAAACCGCTCATACGGCCGTCTCGCCCACGCCGCCGCGGCTGCGGCTGCGGCTGCGGCGCTTCGGGGCCGGCGGCGGCTCCAAGGCGGCGGCCACCTCGGCGGCGGCCAAGCGGCGGAACTTGCGGGCCTGGTGGCGCGTCCGGTCAAGCACGGCCGCCTCGGCCGCCTCAACTCCCAAAGGCTCGCCGTGGGCGGCCCCGAAGGCGGCCGCCACCTGGGCCAAGGCGCGCGGCAAAGCCAGGTCCGTCGCGTACGTTTCGCGCAGCGCCGCCGCGATGGCTTCGGCCGAACCGCCCATGACGGAAAAATCCCGCTCGTCGGTGATCGAGCCGTCGAAGCTCAACCGGAACAACTGGTCCCCGGCCGGGTCCAAGCCAACCTCGGCCACGACCAACTCGACCTCGTAGGGCTTTTCCGTCACAGTCGAGAAAATCGTGCCGAGCACCTGGGCGTAGGCATTGGCCAGCATCCGCCCGCCGACATCGCGGCGGTCGTAGGCGTAGCCGCGGATGTCGGCGTGCCGGATGCCGGCGATGCGGAGGTTCTCGAACTCGGAGTAACGGCCGACGGCGGCGAAACCGATGCGGTCGTAGATCTCCGCCACCTTGCGCAGCGACTGAGAACGGTTCTCGGCCAGAAACAAGACACCGTCGCGGTAGCGGGCCACGACGACCGAGCGGCCGCGGGCAATGCCGGCGCGGGCGAAATCGGCCCGGTCTTTGATCTGCTGCTCAGGGGAAACATAGAACATAGGGGCGGTCATGGGCGGTCACCCTCCAGACGGTCGGACAAGACGCGGCGCCACGGGCCGCCGGCCCGGTTCAAAGCGCCGCCAGACGGTTGGGTCGGCGCTGTCATGCGAGTTTGGCCTCCGGCCCGTCGGGGCGGCGTTGGCGGGAAGCGACGACAAGGTTCGTCACCTTGGCCAAGTCGGCCTCGCCGACCCGCGCCACGCCGGCTTGGGTGACCGTGACGACGACCGGGTAGATCTGACGGGCCAAATCGGGGCCGCCGGTGGCCGAATCGTCGTCGGCGGCGTCGAAGAGAGCCTGGACGGCGGCTTGGACGCCTTTTGACACGGTGAAATCAGGGCGGTAAAGCTTTTTCAAAGCGCCACGGGCGAAAACCGAGCCGGAACCGACCGAATGGAAGCCAGTCTCCTCATAGCAGCCGCCGGTGGCGTCGTAGGAGAAGATCCGGCCCCGGCCGCATTCGGCGTCCCAGCCCGCGAACAAGGGGATGACGACGAAACCTTGGAGGGCGAGGCCGAGGTTGCCCCGGATCAAGACCGCCAGCCGGTTGGCCTTGCCGTCGAGGGTCAGCGGGGCCCCTTCAATCTTCTCGTAATGTTCCAATTCGACCCGGAAGAGTTTGACGACCTCGATGGCGAGACCAGCCGAGCCGGCGATGCCGACGGCCGAGAACTCGTCGGCGGCGAAAACCTTCTGGATGTCGCGTTGGGCGATCAAAGAGCCCATGGTGGCCCGCCGGTCTCCGGCCATGACAACGCCGTCCGCCGTCGTCAAAGCGACAATGGTGGTGGCGGTCGGAGCCAGGTCGGCCGAACTGGCCGGACCGCGGGCGGCCGGCAACAGCTGCGGCTGAGTCCTGGCCACGACGTCGCAAAAAGAACTGGTCCGCTCGGCCAGGAGGTCAAAGGGGACAAGGCGCGGGCCCTTGAAGTTGAGATCTGCAGTCATCGCGGCCAGCCTACTCGCCCCGGCCCGGCCGCCTGCCCTACGCGAAAGCCCGCGGACTGTTAAGACCGGCGCGGCCCGAGCGGCAAGACGGTCCGGCCGGCGGTCGAGTTGAAGACGCCGGCGAATGAGCAGTACCAAGCCGCCAAGGCCGCGCCGAGGCCGAACCAGCCGCCGAGACGGGTCGCCCCAGCCGCTCCGGCCAAGTCACCGGCTGTCAAAGCGACGAAGGCGATGAACAAGAGCGCGAAGGTCACGGTCAAACCGATGTTGACGCGGGAGACGGCGATCAGCATGTAGGCGGTGAAAATCGTCCAGCCGAGCAAGAAGACGCCGACGCCTTGGGCCTTGAGGCCAGGAGCGGCCGACTCGAAGAATTCAGGGTGCGCCCCGATATGCCAATAAGCCAGCCAGAAACCGCCGTAGGAACAAAAAGCGAGGGCGCCGAAGAGATTGTTCCGGAAGAATTCGACGACGCCGGCGGCCACTTGGACAAGGCCGCCGTAGAACAACGCCAGCCCGAGCACCACAGGTTGGGCGGCGCCGCCGACGAGGCCGGCGTTGAAAACAGACAAGACAAAAGTTGTGAGGGCGAAGGCAGCCAGGCCGAGGGGACCGGGGTCGGCGACGCGGGCGGTAGTTTGGGACACAGGCAAAGGGGTCATCAGCGGGCTCTCAGTTTGGGGCGTCTGGCTCTGCGCCCGGACGCCGTTATCCTTTCGGAGCCTAAGCGGGGCTTATGACGGTCATGTGTTGGGCGTTTGGGGATGCGACGACAAGACGACGTTCCGGCCCGGGCTCCCCCGCCACAAGGCCTTCACACGCCGCCAGCCTTGGCCCCGCCGTCGCTTAGAGACTCCCTCGCCGTGAGGCCTTCGCCCGGCCTGCAGGTTCGCCGCCGGCGGCACACAGCCGGTCGCCCCGTCGCGCGGTTTACGTTGTTTCCGCGTCGGGTCGCTCGACGCCGCGGGGGCGGGGGCCGTCGTAATCTGGCCCGTAGGCCCCAGGGGCGGGACGGCGGCGCTTCAGCGGAGCCTGGACGCCGTCGGCCAGGCGACGGGCCAAGATGATGAAACCAGTGTGGCCGCGGCCGGCGTGGCCGGGGCGGATGGCCAGGCCTTCGGCCTGCCAGGCCCGGACGTTGACTTCGACCGCCGTCGGCTCGGTCCAACCGCCGTGGGCCCGCAACGTCTCCATGGTCCGGCCCAGTTGGGTGGTCGTCGCGACGTAGCAGCAAAGGAAACCGCCGGGGACGAGGCGGCTGTGAACGGCGTCGACGCATTCCCAGGGAGCGAGCAGGTCGAGGACAGCCCGGTCGACGGGCTCGGGGCCGATCGACTCGACCAGGTCGCCTAGGCGCAACCGCCAAGCCGGATGAGGGCCGCCGAAGAAAGCCTCGACGTTGCGGCAGGCGGTCTGGGCGAAGTCGGCGCGGCGCTCGTAGGAGTAAAGCCGGCCGGCCGGGCCGACAGCCCGCAGCAAACTGAGGCTGAGCCCGCCCGAACCGGCCCCGGCCTCAAGGACACGGGCGCCGGGGAAGATGTCGGCGAACATGAGGATGTGGGAAGCGTCCTTGGGATAGACGACTGTGGCGCCGCGCGGCATTGAGACCGTGTATTCCTCGAGGACCGGCCGCAAAGCGATGTAAGGCAAGCCGGCCGCCGAAGCCACCACGACGCCTTCGGGCTGGCCGATCAAGGCGTCGTGGGGGACGCCGCCTTTGGTCGTGTGGAAAACCTGGCCCGGGGCGAGCCGGATGGAGTGGCGGCGGCCATTGCCGCCGTGCAGGTTGACCCGTTCGCCGGCTTGCAGAAGGCCGCGGCGGACACCGGAATAGGGCGCGGGCGCGTCATCGGAAAACGCCAGGCCAGACGAGTCAGAAGAAGCGGAATCTGGCGGCCCAGCTTCCGGACCAGGCGCGGCCGGCTCCAGAGCAGACGGCGATTCCGGGTCAGTCGGCGCCTCCTGATCAGATGACAGCGGCGCCGAACCGGGCGCGGCGTCCGGCCGGGTCGGCGCGGCCTCCAAGCCGGATGGGGGGCTCGGCTCGGACAGCGGCGAATTCGACATTGGCGATTTAGATTCAGACACTGAAATAGGCAGCTTCCGGGTGATGGACGACAAGGGCGTCGGTGGAGTGCTCAGGATGGAGTTGCCAGGTTTCGGACAAGCTGACGCCGATCCGGGCGGGGTCGAGCAAACGGGCGAGGACGGCGCGCTGGCTGAGATCGGGGCAAGCGGGATAGCCGAAAGAATAGCGCCGGCCGGCGTGAGGCGGAACCGAGCTGTCGTCGGCCAAGCCGGGCCGCGACCGGACTTGAGACCGCCCCGGCCGGCCGGTTGAAGAGGCCGGGCCGTCGTCGGCCAGGCCGAGTTCGACGCAGACACGGCCGTGCCAGAACTCGGCCAACGCCTCGGCCAACTGGGCGGACAAACCGTGCAGTTCGAAGCCGTCTCGATATCTCCCGTCGGCGAGCAAGTCGGCGGCGCGTTGGGGCAGCCGGCTTCCCACGCTGACCAGTTGGAGGGGCAAGACGTCGAAGCCATTGGCAAAGGCCTCGGCGCGGTCGCGGAAATAATCGCTCAGGCAGAGCCAAGGCGGGCGGCTTTGGCGGGGGAAGTCCAAGCGGGCCAGGCAGGCGGCGGCGTCGGGCGGCCCGGCGGCGGCCGCCGGCTCCAAGATGACAAGGCTGTCACCGTCGGCGTAGCAGGGCCAATAACCGTAGACGACGCCGAAATCCGCCAAACCCTCACGCCGGCTGAGGTCCAGCAAGAAATCCAAACGAGGGTAGCCGTCAGTCTCGATGAGCTCTTCGTAAAGCGGGCCGACGCAGCCGCTCCGCAAGCCCCAACGGCCGGCGAACAAAGCCCGCTCGTCAAGATGGGCCGCCACGTCGTCCAGCTCTATCCCCCTGACGACACGGCTGCCCCACCAAGGCGGCTGGGGCGTCGCGACGACACCGGGAAGCGGACGGACGACGGCGGAGCGCTGCGGCCGCTCCCCGCCGGCTGGCCGCCGGGTGGCCATCCCCGTCCGTCCGTCCGGCCGGCCGGCCGCTGGCGGCCCATCCTCACGGGAAACAGCCGCCGACGTGACGCCAGCCGGAGAGCTGGCGGCCTGGAAATCGTCCTTCGCCGCCCCGCCGGCCGTCAGGCCAACCAACGGCGAATCGCCTGAAGCCGGCTCGCGGAACGCTTCCGCCGCAGGCGCCGGCAAGGCAGAAAGAGCGGCGGCAGTCGGTTTGTCCGACTCCGGCCCGGCCGCCGCGCCATCTACACGGGCGGGCTGGGCGACGGTTCCCTGCTTTGCCGCCATGATGGCGTCCAAAAGCCGCAGGCCCTCGAAGGCGTCCTTGGCGTAGCGGACCTCCCCCTCGTACACACGGCTCAGTTCCCCCTCCACATACGACCTGGTCAAAGCGGCGCCGCCGAGGAGGACCGGGTAGCGGGCGGCGAGGCCGCGGCGGTTCAGCTCAAGCAAGCCGTCGCGCATCGCCTCGGTTGACTTGACGAGCAAGCCGGACAAACCGATGGCGTCGGCGTCAGACGCCTCGGCCGCCTCGATGACCGCGCCGATCGGCTGTTTGACTCCCAGGTCGACAACCGAATAACCGTTATTGGAAATTATGATGTCAACGAGGTTCTTGCCGATGTCATGGACGTCGCCTTTGACCGTGGCGAGGACGAGGGTGCCTTTGCCGCGGCCGCCGTTTTTGCCGAAATGGGGTTCGAGGAAGCCGACCGCCTGTTTCATCGTCTCGGCCGATTTGAGGACGAAAGGCAACTGGAGCTGGCCAGATCCGAAGCGCTCCCCCACGGTCCGCATGCCACGAAGCAGATCCTCGTTGAGGATGTCGAGGGCGGAACGCTCGGCCAAAGCCTCGGCCAGGTCGTCTTCCAGGCCGGCCGCCACAGCCTCCACGATCCGGCGGCACAGCCGCTCCCCCAACGGCAGCGCCGCCAAGGCGGCTCGACGGCCGGCGGCCTGCTCCGCCGTCGTCACCCCCTCGTACAACTGGATCAGCCGCTCCAACGGGTCGTAGCCGGCGCGGCGGCGGTCCCAAATCAGGTCTTCGGCCACCTGACGAGCTTCCTCGGGCAGCGAATCGAGGGGGGCGATCCGGCCGGGGGGGATGATCGCGCAGTCCAATCCAGCCGTCCGCGCCTCGGCCAGGAAAACCGAGTTGAGGACTCGCCGGGCCGCCGGGTTGAGGCCGAAGGAAACGTTGGAAATCCCGAGGATGGTGTGGAGGCCGGGATAGGCGGCGGTCAGCCGCCGGACCGCCTCGATGGCAGCGCGGCCGTCGCCGCGAGTTTCCTCTTGGCCGGTGGCGATGGGGAAAGTCAGGCAGTCTACGACGATGTCGCCCAGGGCTAGGCCGTAGTCCTTTGTCAGGGAATCGATCAGGCGGCTGGCGACAGCCAACTTGCGTTCGACGCCGCGGGCCTGGCCGGCTTCGTCGATGCAGATGGCCACGACGGCCGCGCCGTGTTCCTGGGCGACCGCCATGATCCGGCGGTAGCGGGAAGCCGGGCCGTCGCCGTCCTCGAAGTTGACGGAGTTGACGAGGCTGCGTCCGGGCAGCCGTTCGAGGGCCGCCGCGATGACGGCCGGCTCGGTCGAATCGACCATCAGGGGGGCGGGCACGGCGGCGGCGCAGCGGGCCGCCAACTCGGCCATCTCGGCTGCCCCGTCGCCGCCCACGCGGTCGACGCTGAGATCGATCACATGGGCGCCGTCGCGGACCTGCTCCCGGGCGATCTCGACGCAGTCGTCGAAACGGCCCTCTTCCAAAGCCGCCCTAAAGGCTTTGGAGCCGTTGGCGTTGGCGCGTTCCCCGACGGCGAGATAGGAGACGTCTTGGGCCAGATCCACGGCGGCGTAGGTCGAGGCGACTTGGGACGGCGCTTCGACGGCGCGGGCCGGGACAAGCCAACTCCGCGCCTGGGCCATACGGCCGGCGCCCTCGCCTTGGTCCTGGCCAGCGGCGGAACGGTCCTGGCCAGCGGCGGCGGGAGCGCCCGGCCCGGCCTCACGGCCTTGGCGCCAGACAGCCGTCGGCTGACCGGCCAGGCAGGCGGCCAAGGCCCGGATGTGCTCTGGCGTCGTGCCGCAGCAACCGCCGGCCAACGCCAAGCCGCAATCCTCGGCCAAACGGGCCACTTGGGCGGCGAAAGCCGCCGGGCCGAGCCGGTAGACGGCTCCGGCGGCGGTCAGTTCGGGCAGGCCGGCGTTCGGCATGACGGAGAGGGGGACGGGGACGCGGCGGGCCAAGTAGCGCAGGTGTTCGCCCATCTCGGCTGGGCCGGTGGCGCAGTTCAGGCCCAGCCCGTCGACGCCGAGAGGCAACAAGCTGGCTGCGACGGCGGCGATGTCGGAACCGATGAGCAGCCTCCCGGACTGCTCGACCGTGACGTGGACGATGATCGGCAGATCCTCTGCGACGGCGGC